>JAJDEQ010000006.1 GCA_029259695.1 Planctomycetota bacterium | reverse complement strand
TCGATCTCGTCGCCGAGCACGTTCAGGCGATCGACCTGATCGCTCTCGGGGGTCCCGAACTCGCTGCCTTCGGCCTCGAAAACCTCCTCGACCGCCGAGCCGTCGGTGTACCCCAGCTGCCGCAGCTGCTTCATAGGCTCGTAGTCGACTGGGTCGGCACCCATGTAGCCGACGGCGGACAGGGTTTCTTGCAACGAGAGGCTGAGTCCCGCCACACGCTCCGCCGCCTCGGAAGGAGTGGAGTCGGTCTCGTCCCCGCCGACGTAGCCCGTGGCGTAGCCGATCTGCTTCAGCTCCCGTGCATCGCCGTCGAGGCGTCCCACCTCGTCGAAGAACTCGAGCTGCTCCCGTTCGAACGAGTCCGGCCCGGGCGCACCCTGGAGGTTCGCGTAGTCCCGCCGGGCACTCGGCGCCGCGCTCGACTCGCTGGCGAGCCAGCCCCCGCCACCGCCGCCACCGCCCGAGTTCATCTGCGTCAGGCCCCAGGCCAGGCCGATCACCAGGGTCGCCGCGATGGCCGGCCGCCACCACGGGCGGATGTTGCCGCCGCGCCGTCCGTCGGCTGAGCGCATGATCGCCTCGCGCTGTTCGGCTGAGAGTGTGGGCGCGGGCCCGAGGTCATCCGGGACGCCGGGAGCGTCGGCCTGGGCGAGCTGACCGCCCAGTTCGGCCGTCAGCAGATCGCTGGTCACACGGATCTCGTCCACCGCCTGGCGGGCCTCGGGGGACTCGGCGAGGAAGCGCTCGACTTCGGCGCGTTCGGCGTCGCTCAACTCGCCCAGCACGTAGGCGGTGAGGCGGGGGTCGTCGTTGCTCATGGTGGGGTTCATCGGTGTCTCCTTCAGGCCCCGGGGGCGACACGGGGGCTGGTGGCGACCTGGGCGACGACCGCTTGGGTCGCCGCCTTCTGGCGCAGCGTCTTGATGCCGTTGTGCAGCAGGACGCCCACGTGGTTCACGGTGCGTTGGGTGATCTGGCTGATCTCGCGGTAGCTCAGCCCGTTCTGGAACTTCAGGCGGATGACTTCCTGTTGGCTCGCGGGCAGCGTGTCCAACAGCTGCATCACGCGGCCCAGGAGTTCCTGCCGTTCCAACGGCAGGGTGGGATCCGCCTCGGACCCGGTCGGTTCGGCCAGGCCCACGTCTTCGCTCGGGTGCATGCGGCGCTCCTTGCGGCGCACGTCCAGCGCGCCATTGCGGACAACGGTGAACAGCCACTCCGCCACGTGGTCCTCGACCTTGCTGCGCTCTTCGCGGCACAGCTTCATGAACGAGTCCTGCACCACGTCCCGCGCGCGTTCCGCATCGCCGGTGAAGCGCGACGCAAAGCGAATCAGCGGGCCCTCGTAGCGGTCGACGATGCCGAGGATCCACTGCCCGTCGGGAGTCGCCATCACCGCTCCTGCTGCCTGCGCCGCGCCGGAAGGTCTGCCCTGTCACTGGTTCCCGGTCGTAGGCGCGGCGCTGGTTTCATGGTGCTTTCCGGACTCGGGAGCGGCGTTCGGGGGGAGCAGACGGAGCACCCCCGGCCTTCTTAGACGAGTTCTTGCAATAGGCCGTCCGGCCGGCGAAACGGGCGAGGAGGCGCCGTTTCACCCCGGGCAGGGTCATCGCGACATGGCCGCCCGCAGGTGCGGCTCGAGCCGCCGGCGCACGGCCTCGTTGGCGAAGGCCACCACGCTGAGCGGGGTGGTGGTGTCGAACGGTGCGTCGAGCGGTTGCAGCTCGGCGTCCAGCACCGGCACGCCGGCCTCGCGGTAGACCAGCAGGGAGGCCACGTCGTAGGGCTTGGTGGCGAAATTGTCCAAGCCGCGGGTGCGGCCCAGCCATGCGCGCAGGTCGGCCAACATCCGGTAGCGACCCGTGGCCGTCCAGAAGAGCTGACCCGCGTTGCACAGGTACTGGTCTTCGTACAGCAGACGCGGGTCGGCGCCCTCGGCGGCCATCAGGCGCCGCAGGAAGCGCTGCTCCAGCTCGGCGACGTGCACGCGCTCCACCGGCAGATAGCGCGCGAAGCAGAGGTAGCCGTTCTCCACGGCGTCATCCGTCCCGGCCTGCAGCGGGCGGCGATCGAGTTCGGCACCGGTCGCGACATCGTGTCGGGCCAGCGTGGCACCCTGCCCGCGTACGGCGGTCAACACGTGGTAGACCGCGGCCGAGGTGGTCGGCAACTCGGTCTGCACGGCAACGAGGCTGTCGGACAAGCGCGTGTCCTCGCCCCGGTCTGCGGCCACGCCGGTGACCGCCCAGGCCGAGCGCATGTCGTGCATCAGCGAGCGCGTGCCGTCCACGGGGTCGACGAGCACGCGCAGCCCGGCGGGGCCCGCGGCCTCGGCGGTCGGGGACGCGCCGGGTGCCGGGCGGGGCGCTGGGCCGGGTGCCGGGCGGGGCGCTGGGCCGGGTGCTGGGCCGGGTGCTGGGCCGGGTGCCGGGCCGGGTGCCGGGCCGGGTGCCGGGCCGGGTGCCGGGCCGGGCGCTGGGCCGGGTGGCGGGCCGGGTGGCGGGCCGAACGAGCGCGCTCCGGCGTCCTCATCGATCAGGACCAGCGGACGCCGGCTGCCCAGCGAACGCCCGAACTCCAGCAGCGCGCCCTCGGTGGCTTCGTCGAGCGCGTAGGCGATGTCGCCCGCACCCATGGCGCCGGGGCGCGTGGCCAGTTCGGTGCGACCGGTGCGCCGCGCCTCTTCGAGCACGGCGCTCACCCGAGCGCGGATGTCCTCGTGCAGACCCCGTACGGCTGCCAGCAGGTTGTCCGCATCGCTCGTCATCGCCGCCCTCATGGCACCACGACGAGGTCGCGAATGCGAGCGCGGCGCGCCTCAGGCAGCGGGGACGGGCGACAGCGACGCCGCCGGCGCCTCCGAAGACTCGCGCGGAGCCACGATGATGCTGCGGTTCACCAGGCGGCCGAGACGCTCTCGCGCTTCGTCGGCGTCCACCCCGGACTGCGCGATGATCTCGCCCAGCGTGTGTTTGCCGTCCACCAGCGCCACGAGCTTCGTCTCCACCTCGTCGAGGGTGTAGATCTGCCCGTTCTTCAGCAGCCACACCACCTCGGTGGGCTTGCGGTCCACGGCGTCGGTGCCCTCGGGCAGACCGCTGAGCGCGTCGAAGTTGTACTGCGAGCGGGTGAACCCGTCGTTGGGCTGCAACACCACGTCGTCGCGCCCGATCATCTCCTTGGCCAGCGGCCCGAAGCGGCCGAGGCCGGTGATCTTCTCCAGGTCCTGCACCTTGAACGTGGCGTACATCAGGTACGCGCCGTGGCACAGCAGAGGCAGGTCGGAGCGGGCGCGGTAACCCTCGTCGAGCGGGGTGCGGTCGTAGTACTCGGTTCCGCCCTTGTACTTGTAGTCCCACCCGCCGGTCTCACTGCGGAAGATCTCGATGTTGTAGCGGTCGGGATCGCCGAACACGAGCGTGTCGGCACCCAGCATGAACGTCCCGGCGTAGACCGAGATGGCGATGCGGTCGCGACGCTGCTGCACGAAGTCGTAGGTGACCATGGCCTCCTCAGGCGTCTCGCCCGGGAAACCGATGAACCAGCTCACGCCGGCCTTGAGGCCCACGTCGTGCATGTTCTCGAGGATCTTGTCGACGCGCGCGAGGTCGTTGCCCTTGTCGATCAGGTCGAGCACGCGTTGGCTGCCCGACTCGAAGCCGAACTGCAGGAAGCGGCCGCCGCCCTCGTACAACGTCTTGATCAGGTCGTGGCTGACGTAGGGCTTCTCGAACTTGGTCTCGGCGAACCAGTAGATCGGCAGCTCGTCGCGCTTGATGCCCTCGGCCACGGTGCGGAGCGTCTTCGGGGGAGCGAGGCTGTCCCAGAAGAGGAAGAAGCGCACGCCGGTCTTCTCGTGGATGCCCTTGATGTCCTGGTACACCAGCTCGGGCTTGCGCATGCGAAAGTTGCGGCGGAACGAGTCGCCGCAGAACGTGCACTTGCCGTAGTAGCAACCGCGCGAAGTCTGCAGGTTGGCGATGCCCTCGGGCACCAGGTACTGCTCGAACGGGATGTCCTCGAAATCCGGCGGTGCGATCTCGTCGAGCGCCGGGTAGCTGGGCGGCATGGTCGAGAAGCGGATCGTCCCGGTGTCGTCGCGCCAGATGAGGTTCGAGACCTCCTCGATCGGACGCTTGCCGCCGAGGAACTCCATGAACTCGCAGACCGCGTCCTCGCCCTCGCCGGCCATGGCGTAGTCGATCACGTCGAACAGCTCGGGGTCCTTGAACAGCGAGCCCTTGTAGTCGTTGACGGTGCAGCCGCCGATGATGATCGGCACGTCCGGCAGGAACTCGCGGATGCGCTTGGCGAAGCGCAGCCCCTCGAAGAACTGGAACGTGAACGGCATCGTCATGGCGATGCAGTCGGGCTTCTCGGCGACGATGCCTTCCATCAGCTCGGCGTAGGCTTCATCGACGGGATCACCGCCGAAGGTCGCCAGCGCCTCGAGGTTGCGACTCACGAAGTCCTCGGACTCCGGGTCGTACACGGGGCTCGCCGAGTACAGGAAGCGGTTCATGCTCAGCAGGTCGTCGAAAGCCACGTTGAACTGATCGGGGTCGTAGAAGCGCTCGGGGTCGTGCATCACGCCCAGCGAGTCTTCGGCGCGCTCCAGGACTTCGCGCGGGATCGACGCGATGGGCGCCACGAACTGGTAGCGGCCGTACTCTTCCGGGGTGAGCTGCTGCTTGGCTTCGAGCTCGTCGAACCAGCCCTCCACCATGTTCCCGTAGTGGGCCAACCGCTCCTTCTTCACGAGCAGGTTGAAGACCTCCACGTTCATGTCCCGCACCTTCGTCTCGTGGCCGGCGCCGCGCAGGCAGCCCTGGAGCACGGCCAGGCTCGAGAAGGGGATCGTGGGCAGGGTGCGGTCCGGCGGATAGACGAGGAGGATCTTCATGGATGGCGCAGCTTGGCCGGGGCGGGGGAGGTGCCCTGGCGGTCGATGGGAGGCCCGGTGGATAGCATCGGTCAGTATACCGGGACTTTTTGAGGCTCGCTGAGCGACGAACGGCCCTCAGCCGATGCTCCGGTGAACTGATGGCGACGTTTGCGGGGCACGCACGGCGTGGTGCCTGGAGTGCTCTTCGACTGCCGCGCCCGTCCGGCTTCAGGCGTCCGGCGGATCCTTGCTGCGCCTCTCGCCCGCCCCGGCGCAAACCGCGAACAGCGCCGCGAGCGCGAGCGAGCGGGCGCGCATGTCCTGCTCCTCGGTCTCCGGGGTCACGTCGTCCATGATGGCTCCCCGCCCTTCCCCCGGTGCGAAGGCGTAGAGCGGCAGGAACAGCACTACGGTCGCCGCCGCGGCCAGCAGGCCATTGCCCCAGGCCAGGCCCCGGGACCAGCTCCGCGCCGCCAGCCAGGTCACCGGCAGCGCCACCAGCCCGAGGTGATGGGGCCAGGTGACGCTCGACACCAGGAACATCGCGGCCACGCCCAGCGCGTAATCGGCGAACGGATCCCGACCCCGTCGCCGGATGACCGTGGCCCCGAGCACTCCCAGCACGACCAGGCTCACACCCCAGGCCCAGCCGGCCGCAGCCGAGGCATCTCCGGCTCGGAAGAGGTGCCGACTGATCAGGCCGTTGGGCGCCAGGTTCCAGGCCGAGAAGCTGTTGGTGAACGCGAACCCCGTGGGCTCGGCCGGCGCATAGCCGAGCTTGGGCAGCACCTGCTCCACGTAGCTGACGTGCACCGCCGTCCCGCTCCACAGGAGCGAGATCGCGAACAGCACCAGCCCGGTGCCCGCCGCCCAAGCGACGCTGCGCCAGCGCCCCGCCATGGCCGCCACCAGGACCAGGAGCATGGGCGACGTCTTGGCACACACGGCGACCGCGAGCATCACTCCTTCCATCCCGTACCGTCGCCGCTGGGCCGCGACCAGTGCCGCGACGATCGCCACCAGGGCCACGCCGTTCATCTGGTTGTAGAAGCGGCTCATCCAGATCGAGTCGTTCAGCGCCAGGGCCGCGACGGCCACGCACAGCGCCAGCAGCTTCGGCAACCCCTCGAGTTGCAGCGCCACGGCGAGCAGCGCCAACGTCAGCAGCAGCAACGCCCGGTTGATCAGCTCCCAGACCCGGAAGGACCCGTGGTAGTCGCCGGCGTCGAAGAGTCCGAAGGCGCGCACGACGAGCGGGTTGTAGGCACAGAACGGCGTGGCGTCCCGGCCGACCCGCCGGCCGAGTTGATCCAGCACGTGCGGATCGTGGATGTCCCGGCCCTCGACCAGGCCCTGGCCCGCGGCGTACAGGATCTGGAAATCGGTCAGCTCGGCCCGGGCCTCGGGCGAGCGCATGAGCTCGGTCCAGGTCGACGTCCACCCGCAGGCGACGCCCAGCCCCGCCACCAGGATCAACACCACCACCGCGACCAGACCAGGTCGACCGCGGGGCGCCGACGTCGAACGCTGCGAGGACTCCCCCATCGCGCGGAGCATACCTCGCTGCCCCCAGGGCCCGGGTAGACTCGCCGCGAGCCCACGCGCGCACCGGTCGCCCCGGAGTTCCACCCCGCCCGTCGCACCGACACCGCGCCCCCCGCTCACCCACCAACCGCCCCGGGCCCGGAACGGCCCGGCGCCCGCGACACCCGAGCCCATGGACCTCGCCACCCGCCACCTCGGCCCGCCGCGACGGGGACTCGAGATCGGCGCGTCGGCCGTGAACCCGTTCCCAGGCCTGCGGGCATGGAACCTGGACTATCCCGCGGGCGAACTGTTCCAGGCCGCGCAGGAACACCTCCCGGGGGGGCCGGTCCCCGTGCACGTGTACGGCCTGGGCGCGCCCCTGCCGCTGCGCTCGTCGAGTGTGGACTACGTGCTCACGAGCCACGTGCTCGAGCACATGCCCGACACCATCACCGCGCTCGGCGAGTGGGATCGCGTCGTCGTCGACGGCGGCACGATCTTCCTCATCGTGCCCCACAAACAGCGCACCTTCGACGCCCCGCGACCGCGCACGGAACTCGCGCACCATCTCGCCGACCACGCGCTGGGCATGACCATCGAAGCCAGCCCCATGGCACCCACCAGCCACTACCACGTGTGGATCACCGAGGACGTGCTGGCGCTCATCGCTCACCTGAACCAGGTCGGCTTCCTCGACTGGGCCTTGCTCGCGGTCGAGGACGTGGACAGCAAGGTGGGCAACGGCTTCACGATCGTCGCCCGCAAACGCTCCCGGCCGAAGCCCCGCCCGGCACCCACCGGCGACGAGGTGGCCTTCTTCTTCCTCACCCTGGAGCTGCCCTTCCAGGTCCCCGGCCGGACCCTGGAGTACGTGGTGCAGGGTCCTGAGTTCGCGGCGCCGGCCGACCTGCCGCGCGGTCGCTACCGCGCCGTCCCGATCCTCGCCGGCTTCCCACCCCGGGCGGGCACAGCCTTCACCGTGGAGCACGGCCCGGCGGCCGAGGTGCCCGTGATCGACAGCGTGCAGCGCCACGACGCGCTGCTCGTCTTCCGCGGGCAGCATCTCGCCGCGACCACCTGGCTCGAGATCGGCCTGCCGGACGGGCGCCGCGCCCAGCTGCTGCCCGAGCTCGAGGACGGCGCGCTGACGGTCGACACCACAGGGCTGGTGGTGCCGCCGGTCCCCGTGGCCGTCACCCCGGTGAACCCGCCCCCCGGCGGCGGCCGGGGCCCGACCCACGAGCTCCGGGCCCACCTGCCGGACTGAGCCCGATGTGGACCTCCTGGCCCCCGGCGACCATGCGGCCTCTCCGAGGCCGACCCGCGGCCCGCGTGGCTTCCGCAGGCCGCTCGCATAGAATGCCGCCCGTCTCGTCGCCGGCGCACCCGGCACCGCACCCCCAGGGGTGCCCGTCCGAGGCGTTCCTGAGCCACTTCGCGAGCCCACCGTGACCGCGCCACGCAAGATCATCATCGCCAACTGCGGCGGCTTCTGGGGCGACGACCCCACCGCAGCCCGCCGGCAAGTGGAAGGCGGCCCGATCGACTACCTCGTCATGGACTACCTCGCGGAAGTCACCATGGCGATCCTCCAGAAGCAGCGACTCAAGCGCCCCGAGGCGGGCTTCGCCACCGACTTCCTGCGCCAGCTCCGCGACACGCTCGTGCCGTGCATGGAGAAGGGCATCCGCATCATCAGCAACGCGGGCGGCGTCAACCCGACGCAGTGCGCCCGTGAGGTCGAGAAGCTCGCCGCCGAACTCGGCGTGGCCGACAAGGTGCGCGTGGGCGTGGTGCTGGGCGACGACATCTTCGGCCGTCTCGACGAACTCGCCGAGGCCGGTGAGCAACTGGAGCACATGGAGACCGGCCGGCCCCTGGCCGACGTGCGTGACGAAGTGCTCAGCGCCAACGTCTACCTCGGCGCTGCCGCCGTGGCCACGGCCCTCGACCAGGGCGCCAACGTGATCATCTCGGGCCGGGTCACCGACACCGGCGTGACCCTCGCACCCATGATCCACGAGTTCGGCTGGAAGGCCGACGACTGGGATCGACTCGCCGCCGGCATCGTCGCGGGTCACATCATCGAGTGCGGCACCCAGTGCACCGGCGGCAACTTCACCGACTGGCGCCTCGTGCCCAGCTTCGACTGCATGGGCTACCCGCTCGTGGAGGTGAGCGCTGACGGCACCTTCGTGGTCTCCAAGCACCCGAACACCGGCGGCATGGTGAGCGTGCACACCGTCACCGAGCAGTTGCTGTACGAGATGGGCGCGCCCGAATACCTCGCCCCGGACTGCATCGCGCGCTTCGATTCGATCCAGCTCGATCCGGACGGCCCGGACCGCGTGCGTGTGTCGGGCATCCGCGGACAACCGGCGCCCGAGAAGCTGAAGGTCTCCGTGAGCTTCCAGCAGGGCTTCCGCGCCTTCGGCCGCCTGATGATCTCGGGTCCCGATGCGCGCGAGAAGGCCGCCAAGGTCGCCGACGCGCTGTGGGCCAGTGTCGGCGGCGCCGACGCCTTCGACGACAGCAAGACGCAGCTGCTCGGTTTCGACTCGTGCCACCCCTCGCTGGGCGACGGCGAACCGGGCGAGGTGCTGCTGCAACTGGCCGTGCGCGACGCCGACCGCAAGAAGATCGACTCGGTCTTCGCGCCGCAGGTC
This sequence comes from Planctomycetota bacterium, assembly GCA_029259695.1. Taxonomy (GTDB): domain Bacteria; phylum Planctomycetota; class B15-G4; order B15-G4; family B15-G4; genus OFTM49. Next base: position 38,602 of record JAJDEQ010000006.1, on the reverse strand, counting down.
GTGCCCAAGGTCTTGTCGACGATCCCGGGCATCACCTACCTCGCGGACCAGGGCCGGCCGCGCGCCTCCGACGTGGTGGGTTACTGGCCCGCGCTGATCTCGCGCGAGGTGCTCGACGTCTCGGTGGTCGTCGGCGGCGAGACCGTCGGCGTGCCCCAACAAGCAGCCGGCAGCGGCGCGCCGGGCGAGCCTTTCACGCCGGCCGGCGTCAGCGCCCCGGTCCCCGACACCGGCGAGACGCGCGACGTGCTCCTGTCCCAGCTCTGCCTGGCACGCTCCGGTGACAAGGGCGACACGTGCAACGTGGGGCTGCTGGCCCGCAGCCCCGAGATCTACACCTGGATCCGCGAACACATCACCGCGGCCTTCGTGAAGCGACGCTTCGCCGAGATCTGCCGCGGCGAGGTCGAGCGCTTCGAGGTGCCGAACCTGCTGGCGCTCAACTTCCTGCTGCACGAGAGCCTGGGCGGCGGCGGCACCCTCTCGCTGCTGCTCGACGCCCAGGGCAAGACCTACGCCCAGTACCTGCTGGCCAGCACGGTGACGGTGGACGCGGGCCTGCTCGACACGATCACCCCCGTCGCCCAACCCGTGGCGGGCTGACGATCGGCGGCTCGACGACCGCCGCGCTCAGCCGGATGCCCCTCGGGAGCGGCGCGCCATGAGCGTCCTGGATGCCCTGCGCGACGAGGCGCGCCGGCACGTGCGCCGCATCGTGCTGCCCGAGCTGCACGATGCGCGGGTGAGCGCGGCCGCCGAGATCCTCGCGCGCGAGGGACTCGCCGAGCCGATCGCCGTCCCGGACCCCGGCCGACGAGAGCAGTACGCCGTACGCTTCGCGGCTCGACGCGCCCACAAGGGACTGACCGCCGAGCAGGCCGCCGAGGCCGTCGCCGACCCCCTGCTCACGGCTGCACTCATGGTGGACGCCGGGGACGCCGACGGCCTCGTGGGCGGCGCCGTGGCCACCACGGCCGACACCGTGCGCGCCGCGATCCTGGGCATCGGTGCCGAGCGCACCGTGTCGAGCTTCTTCCTCATGCTCTACCCGGACGGCCGCGCCTTCGTCTTCGCCGACTGCGGCGTGCTGCCCCAACCGGACGCCGAACAGCTCGCCGACGTGGCCATCGCCAGTGCGCAGAACGCGCGCATGCTGCTCGGCAGCGAACCGCGCGTGGCCATGTTGAGCTTCTCCACCAAGGGCAGCGCCGATCACCCCGACGTGGACAAGGTGCGACGGGCCACCGAGCTGGTGCGCGAGCGGGCGCCCGAGCTCGCCGTGGACGGCGAACTGCAGGCCGACGCGGCACTGGTGCCCGAGATCGCGGCGAGCAAGGCGCCCGGCAGCCCCGTCGAGGGCCGGGCCAACGTGCTCGTCTTCCCCGACCTCGACGCCGGCAACATCGCCTACAAGCTGGGTCAGCGGCTCGGCGGCGCCACGGCTCTGGGGCCGATCCTGCAGGGACTGCGTCGCCCGGCCAACGACCTGTCGCGCGGCTGCTCGGTTCAGGACGTCGTGGACGTGGCCTGCATCACGGCGGTCCAGGCCGGCGCGCACAGCGACTGAGACGCGCGCGCCCCCGCGCCGCGACTCAGCACTGCAGGACGCCCGTGCGGAACGGAGGGATCTCAGGGTTGAGTGCGGCCACCTCGAGCGCGCGCGTGAGCACGTCGCGCGTGTCCTGCGGCCGGATGATCCCGTCGAGCCACAGCCGCGACGCGGCGTAGCGCGGATCGAGCGCCTTCGTGTAGCGCGCACGGGTGTCCTTGAGCAGCGCCTCGTGCTCTTCGGGCGTGATCTCCTTGCCCTGCTTGCGCATCTGCGCCTCGCGGATGTCGACCAGCGTCTTGGCCGCCGCATCGCCACTCATGACCGAGTAGCGCGCCGAGGGCCACGCGAACAGGAAGCGCGGATCGTACGCCTTGCCGCACATCGCATAGTGCCCGGCGCCGAAGGACCCGCCCATGATCACCGAGATCTTCGGCACGACCGAGTTGCTCACGGCGTTCACCATCTTCGCTCCGGCGCGGATGATGCCCGACTGCTCCGACTCGACCCCCACCATGAACCCATTCACATCGTGCAGGAACACGAGCGGAATGCGGTTCTGGTTGCAGTCCATGATGAAGCGCGCCGCCTTCTCCGCGCTCTCGACGTAGATCACGCCGCCGAAGTCGACGCCACGCTTGGCGTTCTTCGAGTTCACCTTCTGGTTGGCGACGATCCCCACCGCCCAGCCACCGATGCGCGCCAGACCCGTCACCACCGTCTGGCCGTACCCGGGTCGGTACTCGTCGAAGTCGCTGCCGTCCACGAGACGGCCGATGACTTCGCGCACGTCGTAGGCCTTGCGTGCATCCATCGAGACGATGCCCGTCAGCTCCTCCGGGTCGAGCTTGGGCGGGCGCGGCTTGGCGCGATCGAACGGGGCCGCGGGGCGCGGGCCCATCTTCTTCACGATCGAGCGCACGCGCTTGATGCAGGTCTCGTCGTCCTTCTCACAGAAGTCGACGGTGCCGCTCACCTCGGCGTGCATGCGCGCGCCACCGAGTTCTTCGGGATCCGCTTCCTGGCCGATCGCCGCCTTGACCAGGGCCGGCCCGGCCAGGAACAACCCGCTGCCCTCGGTCATCAACAACGTGTCGCACATCACCGGCAGGTACGCACCGCCGGCGACACAGCTGCCCATGATCGCGGCGATCTGCGGCACACCCATGGCCGACAGCACGGCGTTGTGCCGGAACACGCGCCCGAAGTCGTCTTCGTCGGGGAAGACCTCGTCCTGGAGCGGCAGGAACACGCCCGCCGAATCCACCAGGTAGATCACCGGCAGGTGGTTGTCGATGGCGATGCGCTGGTTGCGGATGACCTTCTTCGCCGTCATCGGGAAGAAGGCGCCGGCCTTCACCGTGGCGTCGTTGGCGATGATCATGAAGTGCCGGCCGTGGACCACGCCCAGGCCGGTCACCACGCCCGCGCAGGGCACGTCACCCCAGTCCGGGTAGAGCTCCCAGGCCGCGTACAGGCCCAGCTCCTCGAAGCGCGAGCCCTTGTCGATCAGGCGCTCGACGCGTTCGCGGGCCGTCAGGCGGCCCTTGCCGTGCTGACGGTCGATGGCCCGCTGGCCGCCGCCCGTGTGCAGCACGCCGGCCTGCTCCTCGTAGCTGGCCAGCACCTTGTTGTAGACGTTGCGGGAGGCCTGCGACGACTTGTCGCGACGATCGTGGCTGGATTTGATGCGTGTCATGGGCGGCGCATTGTGGCCACCCGGGTCCCGTCGCACCAGCCCCGAGGATCGTCGGCCCCGGACTACGGCTCGCCGAGAACGTGCCGTTGGCCGGCAGCCAGCACGTGGACCGACTGCGCTCCGCTGGGCCACTCGACCGTGACCGTCGCGCTCGTCGCCGCACCGAGGCCGAACCACAGCTCGTGCGGCTTCTGCGACAGGTAGTTCTGGCCGGCGAGCATGACCTGGAGCTGGTCGTCGAGGCCCGCGGCCACGACCTGGACCCGCGCGCCCACGCCGAAATGGTTGCTGGCATCGCCGCGCAGGGCGATGGCGATCCAGTCCCCGCTGACCTGGGCCGGGTCGCCGGCGTACAGCGTCATCCCGCTGCCGAAGTTGGCCACGAGGATGTCGAGCGCGCCGTCGCGGTTGTAGTCGAACACCACCAGCCCGCGGCCCTGCTCGGTGTCGTCGACGCCGAACTCCAACGCCCTGTCGGTGAACGTGCCGTCCGCGTTGTTCATGAAGATCCGCAACGGATCGTCCAGGAACTGGTGCAGCTGGGGCAGGGTCTCGATGTCCGGTTCGACCCAGCCGTTGGCGTGCACGATGTCGAGGTTGCCGTCGTTGTCCAGGTCGGCGAACTGCGCGCCCCAGCCCCAACCGCCTTCCCGGACGCCGGCGGTCCCCGTGACGTCGGTGAAGGTCCCGTCGCCGTCGTTGCTGTACAGGAAGTTGCCGCCGTCGTTGTAGCCGGCGAGCCCCAGGTCGAACGGGGAGTACACCGCGGTGACGAACCAGTCGAGATCGCCGTCGTTGTCGTAGTCGGCGATGCTCGTGCCCATGCCGTTCTCGTCGAGACCCACGCCGGCCGCGACGGTGACGTCCGTGAACAGCATGCCGCCGTCGTTGCGGTAGAGCTTGCTCGTCTCGAGGTCGTAGGCCAGCAGCAGGTCGTTGTCGCCGTCGTCGTCGTAGTCGACCACGTTGGGGCTGAAGCCGCGATGGTGATCGTTGCGCACGTTGGCCGGCGTGATCTCGCGGAAGGTGCCGTTGCCCCGGTTGCGGTAGATGCGTGTGTGCTCACCGTTCCACACGGCGGTCACCAGATCGAGCAGGCCGTCACCGTCCACGTCGCCCGCGGTGGATCCGAAGCGCCCCGACCGCTCCAGCCCCGCCTGCTCCGCGATCTCGTGGAACGTGCCGTCGCCCAGGTTCTCGAACAGGAAGTTGCGGTAGCTGATCAGCGAGCGCGGGTTCGGATCCGGATCGAGGTCGTCGATCCCGATGCCGAAGTAGTCGAATTGCAGCCAAGGGCTGACCGGCGAGGCGCCCGCGAGCTGGTTCTCGTAGGTGGTCAGGAACAGGTCGAGATCCCCGTCGTCGTCGAAGTCGAACCACAGCGGGCCGCACGTGGGTGCGCGGTAGGCCAGGCCCGCGTCGGCCGCCACGTCGGTGAACGTGCCGTCCTGGTTGTTGTGGAACAACCGGCACACGCGCTTGGTGCCGCCGGACCAGAAGATGTCGGGCCAACCATCGTCGTCGTAGTCGGCCACCGACACGCCGGCGGTCATCACCGCCTGCAGGTTGTCACCGGGGATCACCGCACCGTAGGGGCCGGCCAGTCCCGCGGCGTCGGTGACGTCGGCAAAGCCCTGCGCGAACGCCGGAGGAGACGACACCGCCACGGCCACAGCCGCGACGACGAGTGCGATGGTGCGTGGTGTGCGCATGACAGCCCCGAAGCAGGTGGTGCGAGGGGGCCCCGAGGGTCCCCACTGTCTCTCTCTAATCGAGAGACGCAGGGGCGCGTCACGGACGGGCGCGTGTCCGGGATCGTCCCGGCCGCGGTCGCCGGTACCGCGACCCCCACGCGCACCTGGACCCGGAGCGCGACCTCAGACGGCTTCGAGCGTCAACGCAGGAGCGGCATGTTCACCCGCCCTCACATCCGGCACGCCCGAGCGGCGCTCCATCGACAGCTCGAGGCGATCATGGGCGACGTGCACGTCGACAGCGATCCGCTCCGCGCCGGGTGACGGCGCCCGCGCGCTGCTCGCCAGCAGGCCCAGTCCGTCGAGGATCGCGTGGTTCATGCGCGTTGCGTAGGCCGGCTCGCCGGTGCGCGGCGCCAGGGCACTCCACAACTGCGCCAGCTGACCACACACGTGGTCAACGTCGGCCAGGCTCGCCGGGAGGTCGATGCTCAGTCGGTCTTCTCCGTCCGCACCGGGCTCCAGGGCGGTGGAGACGACCACACGGCGTCCGTCGTGACTCCGTGCGACACGGCCCTCGGCGCCCGCCGGCGCATGGGACCCGTCGGGTGTCGCCGCAAACGAGCAGTCGTGGGACGCCAGGCCGACCCACCCGTGGGTGCGCGGCGGATACCACCACGCGATCAGCCGCTGCTCCGCGACGTGGTGCTCGCTGCCCATGCCCCGAGGTGTGCACTCGGCCAGGGTCGATCCGTCGAGCTGCACCTGGTCGAAGTCGGTGGGGAGCCGGAACTGGATCACATCGTTCCCGAACACGTGACGGGAACCCCAGGCTCGCACCAGACTGCCCCCGAGTTGCCGCAGGTCCAGAACGAGGACCTCGACCACGCCGCGGGCGTCGCGCAAGCGCCGGGCATAGGGCGCATCCACCAGGACGCGCTCGGCCAGGATCGTCCAGAACGTGGTGCGCTCGTTGCGACGCGCCCGGGCGGGCGGAAACACACCGGGGCGCACATCGCGCAGCACGGTCGAGGGGCCGGAGAGTTCGCGCCGCAGACGATCGGCGATCCGCGGGGGCAGCGCCCGCGGCCCCACGATCGACATGTCGCCCCGCAGCACGTTGAACAACTGCGGCCACGCCACGACGCCGGCTCGCTCGAGCCAGGTCCCGACCCAGGTGCGACGCCGGCGACCTCCGACCGCCATCACCCGGAACGAACGGGCGACGAACATCGCCCCGCCGATGTCGTGCACACGGCGACTGCCGCGTTGCTCGGATCGAGCCGCACGGCGTTCCACACCCACGCGCAGTCGGCGCGTGAACAAGGGCCCGCGGGACTCCAGCTTGATCGCCACGGCCACCACCGGCAGCAGAGGAGCGAACAGCGCGATGCCGAGAAGCGCCGCGGTGAGATCCACCAGGCGTTTCGTCGTGCGGGCGCAGGCGCCAAGGGACTCGCGACTTGATCGTTCGTACACCGTCCCAGGTCTATCGGCTGGCCTCAGGGCTCGCCTTGACCGGAGCAGGAGACGGCGTCCGAGGCGGCAGGCGTCTGTGAGCGGTATTTCACGCCCGCGTGGGCCGCGAGCGCCAGCCGGGCGCGGAACAGCCGCACCCTGAGGGCCGGGGCGCTCAGGCCGGTCAGGCCGGAGATCAGCGCCTGGGAGAAACCGCGCTGGTAGTACATGACCACGAGCAGCCGCTGATGGGCGGGCAGGACCCGCAGATCAGGCCAACCCCCGTCCGGCTGAACCGCGCCGGATCGCTCCGTCCTGCCGCCGGATTCCGGGTGGCCACGACCTGGATCGGCTCGGCGGGGATCGGCTCGGCGGGGATCAGCTCGGCGGGGATCAACTCGGCGGGGATCGACACCAAGCCCACCGACCCCAGGTCCGTCGAGGGCTTCATCGATCGAGCCCGGATCGATGCTGCGCTGGTCGAGGCTGCCGCCATCGAGCGCGTCGGCGGCGGACGGCATGACGCCCCAGACCGACCGGCGCACCCGTCGCGAGCGCACCCAGTCGATGGCCGCGTGTCGGCAGATCCGGAAGAGCCACGCCTCGGCCCGGGCCACCGAGCGCAGCCGGCGACGTCCCATCGCCGCGCGGAAGAGCGTCTCCTGCACGACATCTTCCGCCTCGCCGTGATCCACCACGAAACGACGCGCGAAGGCGATCAACCGGCGTCGCATCGATGCGCTGAACCAGACGCGCAAGATCGCCTCCTGCCCCAGCTCCCCCCCATCACCACGTCCCTGCCCGACCCCGGCCTGCCCGACCCCGGCCAGCCCCGGTTCGGCCAGCCCCGGTTCGGCCAGCCCAGCCTCGGTGTGCCCAGCTTCGGCCGGACCGGCTTCCGGTTCCGCCAGCCCAACCTCGGATAACCCAACCTCGGACAACCCAGCCTCGGGGAGCCCAGCCTCCATCCCACCCACGCCGGGTGCCTCCCGCGTGATCGACGCCATCCGCCCCATCCGTCACCTCCACTCACCGCCGCCGTCGTGCCGGGCAACGGGGAGATGCCGTGGGGTCGCGGGTGTAACCGTGGCGCGGCGCGCCCTCAGGACGCGGCGGGATCCAACGCGGCAATGCGCTCCATGAGCACGTCGGTGAAGCGCGCGTTGCCCTCGCGTCCGTCGGCGAAGTCTCCGATCGAGAGCGGCTCGCCCGCGCGCACGGTCACGCGCGATGCGCGCAGTGCCCACGGATCCCGCTGCAACGCCTCGCGCGTCCCCCCGATGTGCATGGGGACGACCTGTGCGCCGGTCTTGCGCGCCAGCCACGCCACGCCCGGCTGGCCCGGTTGCAGCTCACCGTCGGGAGAGATGTGTCCCTCGGGGAAGATCGCCAGCACGTGGCCGGCATCCAGCACCTCGCGCGCACCCCGCAGGGCCGACCGGTTGCCCGACTCCTCGTCCACCGGAATGCAACGTGAGTTGCGGAAGAACCAGTTGAGCAAGGGCATGTCGTAGTACTTGGACGACATCATGAAGTAGACGTGCCGATCGTACGCTGCGCCCACCACGAGCGGGTCGAGGTAGCTGCGGTGGTTGGGCGAGACGATCACGGCGCCGGTGTCGGGCAGCGGCGCGACGTCGGCGAAGCTCAGGTGGTAGATCGTGCGCAACACGATCCGGAACAGCCCCCGGAAGAACGCGTAGCAGAGCCCCCGGACAGGACCCAGGGGCTCGAGCGGCGAGATGCGGTACGAGCGCAGCAGCATCATCGTTCAGCGCGCGGGGTGCCGATCAGCTCTGCGCCGCCTTCTCCGCCCAGGGCGACCCGGTGTAGGTCTTGCAGCGCTGCAGCAGAGCGCGGGCGCGCGTGCTCGCGTCCTGGATGTCAGGCAGGTTCTTGAAGGACTCGGCGGCCCAGTACAGCGCCTCGGGCTGCTCCTTGGGCACGTCCGGGTAGCTCACGTGCACGCGCAGGAAGTCGAACAGGGCCAGCCGGTACTGCTCGCTGGCCGTCACCGCGTCACCGCCACCCACGGCCTGCTGGGCCTGTGCGAAGTAGCAGCGACCGCGGCCGTTGAAGGCCCCGGCCACGACCTCGGCCTCGCTCACCAATCGGTTGTCGATGATCTCCTGGAACAGATCGGCCGCCTCCGGGACCTTGCCGGCATCGAACTGCACACGGCCCATGCGCAACGCACACTTGTTGGCGATGTCCTGGTAGGTGCCCGCGGCGCGATCGCGCAGGCCGCCGTACTTGGCCACCAGGCCCGACTTCTCACCACGGGCTTCGCTGGTGTATAGGCCCCAGAACTCCGCCTCCATGGGCCACTGGTCACCCAGGCCCTTGTCGGCCGCCTCGGTGCGCAGTGTCTCGAACGCTTCCTCGGCCGTGTCGAACTGCCGGGACATGAGCGCCGCGCGCCCCTTGCCCGAGAGCGCCCGGCCCAGATGGCGGGTCTTGGGGAAGTCTGTCAGCAACCTGTCGTAGGTGGTCACCGCCGCGGCGTAGGAGCCGGCGGCCAACTGCGAATCGCCGGCGGAGATGAGCGCGTTGGCACGGTGGAACGGCTCGACGTCCTCGTCGCTCGCGACCTCGACGAGCAACTCCGCCGCGCCGAGCAGATTGCCCTGAGCGCGCGCTTCCTCCGCGGCGCGCAGATCGGGGGGCAGCTTGCTGTAGCGCACCTCCCTGACGTCCGACGTGGTCTCCGACTGCGCCGACCCGAGACCCCGCTTGCGGTACTTGATCGTCTCGTACGTCTCCGACACCACCGTGATGCCGCTGAGCGACCGGCCGTTGTGCAGCAGGAGTTCATCGGCGCGCAGATCGCCGCTGGTCAGCGCCCCGAGCAACACGGCGCACCACAGCCGCGCCAGACGGCGTGGGCGACGAGACGGCAGGGGCGCGATGGTCGAGCTGCGGGCGGTCGGGGGGCGGATGAGGGAGTCGATCACGGGCAACCTGCCGTACGAGAGGGCGTCTGGGAGCAACCAGTCAGGCGGGACCGGAGGCGCTGGGCGAGGGGGCCGGGTGAGGCGGTCTCGCCGCCCTTGGCCGGACCGGGACCCGGCCAAGTCCCCATAGTGGGAAAGGGCAGGCCAAGTTACTGGCCAGCCGAGATCAGGGTCAAGGCGAGGAGTGCCCGTCCGGGGTCGTCGTGCCGGGCGCGGAGGCGCCCGACGGTGCGCCCGGCGGAGGGGGAACGTCGGCCGTGGCCGGCGACTGGACCTCCGAACGCGCTCCCGGGGCCCCTCGGCACTCGGCGATGAGCTGGGCCACGATCGAGACCGAGATCTCCTCGGCGGTCCGCGCACCGATGGGCAACCCGACGGGCGAGACGATGCTCTCCAGCCAGTCGGCTGGCACGCCCTCGGCAGCCAGGCGCTGCAGCAGGATCTTGCGCTTGGAGCGACTGCCGATCATGCCCAGGAAGCGCGGTCGCACGCGCGCGGCGGCCAGGGCGCGCAGCACCCGCTCGTCGTCGTGATGGCCGCGCGTCACGACGATCACGAAGGCCAGGTCGCCCAGTTGGGTCTCGCGCGCGAGGGCCTCGTATTCCCCCGCCACGGTCTGGACCGCGCCCGGGATGCGCTGGTCGGCGAGCATGTCGGGGCGATCGTCGTACACCACGACCCGCAGCCCGACGTCGGCGGCCAAGCGCGCCGTGGCGCGTCCCACGTGCCCCGCGCCGAAGACGTGCAACGTGGGTTGGGTCACGGGCTCGATGAACACGGTCACCTTCCCACCGCAGATGAGGCCACTGTCGGGGTAGTCCCGCTCGGTCAGGCTGAACTCCACGGTCATCGCCCGCAAGCTGCGCATGACGGTGCGCGCGTGCTCCCACACCTCGGCCTCGAGACACCCCCCGCCCACCGAGCCCACGAAGGTGCCGTCGCCACGCACGAGCATCTTCATCGGGTCCTTGCCCGGCGTGGAGCCCATGGTGGAGACGATGGTCGCCAGCGCGGCGGCTTCACCCCGCTTGCGGCAGGCCACGATCTCCTCCCAGATGTCGACCTCGTTCACGACTCTGATTCCTCCGCCAGCGCCTGCCCGAGCACAGATCCGCCGGCCGCGACCGGACCGTGCACCGCCTGCACGAAGATCTTGCCGTCACCCACGCGACCGGTGCGCGCGCCGCGGCAGACTGCGTCCACGGCGGCCGGCACCGCGGACCCGCGCACCGTGAACTCGAGTCGCACCTTGGGCAGGAAGCTGCCCTGCCAGGTGCCGACCTCTTCGTAGAACTGCAGGTGCTCCTTCTGCCGACCGTAGCCGCGCACCTGCTCGATCATGAGCTGCGACGGGGCGACCGGCACGAGCTGTTCGATCACCGCGTCGAGGCACATCGAGCGGACGACGGCCACGATGCGCGCCCGGGTGGGCTCGGCGATCGGTGCGACAGCGGTGGGTTCCATGGAGCTCGGGGGTCCCTGGGGGGCGGTCTCGACGCGGCATGCGGTGCGCAGGTCGTGCTCAGTATGGCCTATCCCCGGCGCCTTGCCGGTCGGTGGTCCGTGACGCCCCGGACCCGCCCATCAACGCGAGCCGCCCTTGCCGCCGCCCTCCGCACGGTCGCTGTCCTCGCCGCCTCCGTCCTCGCCGTCGCCCTCCGCACGGTCGCTGTCCTTGCCGGCGCCGTCCTCGCCGTCGCCCTCCGCGCCGGCGCTGTCTTCGGCGCCGCCGTCCTCGCCTTGGCCCTCTGCGCCGTCGCTGTCCGCGTCGGGCGTCGGAGTGGGTGAGCGCGCCCACAGCGAGCTGAGCGCCGCCCACTCGGGCCGACACACGCGGCGCGCGACGAGCGCGAACGCGGCGAGACAGATCGCGATGTCAGCACCCACCCGCAAGCCCAACCCGAGGCGCGTCTCCGGAACGATGCGGGCCAGGAGCTGGTCGCAGCCCATGAGCACGAGCGCCACCACGCCGGACACGATCAGCGTGGGCATCACGTTGCCCAGCAGGCGCTGGCCGCGCCCCAACCCCAGTCGCGGTCCCAGCAACCAGAGCAGGACCACGGCGTTGACCAGCGCGCTGACCGACGTCGCGATGGCCAGGCCGAGTTCAGCGAACGGCCCCACGAGCAGCAGGTCGAGGGTGACGTTCACGACGACCGTGATCACGCCCAGGATCACCGCCAGCCGCGTGTCGCCCAGCGCGAAGCAGACGCGATTCAACAACAGCACCGTGCCCAGGAAGGGCACGCCGGCGCCGTAGCCCACGAGCGCCGTGGCGGTCAGCGTCGAGTTGGCCGCTGCGAAGTTCCCGCGCTCGAAGAGCAGCGTCACGATCGGCCCGGCGAGCAGCATCAGGCCGGCGGCGGCGGGCAGGCTGATGAGCAGGTTGGTGCGCAGCGCGAGATCGGCCGTGGCGGCGGCGCCCGCGGTCTCGCCGCGCGTGAGCAAGCGGCTGAGGATCGGGAACAGGGTCGTCCCGATCGCGATCGAGACGAGCCCCAGCGGGAACTGCATCACGCGGCCGCTCAGGTAGAGGTGCGTGACGCCTCCGTCGGCCAGGTGCGCCATGGCGATGGTGCGATCGGCCAGGACGTTGAACTGCGAGGCGCCCATGGCCAGCAGCATCGGCCCGAGCAGCACGGCGATGGACGCCAGCTCCTTCGTCCAGCGCGGGCGCACGACGCGGAAACCCATGCCCAGGGCCCTGAGCCGCGGCAGGTGCCAGGCGAACTGCACCACCGACGCGACCAGGATCGACCACACGATGAGCCGGCCCTGCCCCGGCGTGTCGCCCGGCAGCAGCCAACCCGCGAGCAGCGCACCCACGATCCAGATCAGGTTGAGCAGGATCGGAGAGAAGGCCGGCACGGCGAACTCGCCCAGCGCGTGCATGATCCCCATGAACTGGGCGATCACGCAGATGATCGCGAGGTACGGCAGCAGCATCTGGACGAACCGTCGGGTGAGCGCGGCCTTGCCGGCGTCCATGCCGAACCACCCCGCCACCGTGCCGTCGTCGACAACCGCGAAGACGACCATGTGCACCGCGACGATCAGCAGCAACAACGCCCCGAGACTCGAGATGACGTTGTTCGCCACGACCCGCGCCCGCTCGCGACCCTCGTGTTCGTGGACCCGCGTGAACTCGGGGATGAAGGCAGCCGAGACCGCCCCCTCGCCGAACAGGCGGCGGAACACGTTGGGCAGGGTCCAGGCGTAGTTGAGCGCGTCCGCGACCGCGCTCCCGCCCAGGAGCGACGCGGTGACGCCGTCGCGCACCAGTCCCAGCACGCGCGATGCGAGTGTGAGCACCGCGACCGTCTTGGCCGAACGCAGGAAGCCCCGATCGGCGCGGCTGGCGTCGAGACGCTCACCCGCCGCCGACGTTCCGCGCGCTGCGGATCCACTCTTCGGATCACCCCGCTCGGGCGGGGTCTGGTCACGCGACTGCGGGCCGGCTCCGTCGTCCGCCGTCGACTCGGAGGCTGGCCGTTGCACTCAGGCCGTTGCGGCTGCCTGGGCGAGGTTGGCCTCGGCGACTTCCTGCGCCGCCGCGTGGGTCGTGACGCTCTTCTTGCGCGCGGTCTCGAAGATGCTCTGCAGCGCATCGAAGATGTTGCGGATGCGCGCCACGGCGGCCTCTTCGTTGTAGCCGCCCGGCTCGAGCTCGAGCGACACGTTGATGATGCCGCCCGCGTTGATCACGTAGTCGGGTGCGTAGACGATCCCCCGCTGCTGGATCATGGCCGCGTGGCGGCCCTCGTCGAGCAGCTGGTTGTTCGCAGCGCCGGCGACGGCCTTGCACTTCAAGCGCGGGATGGTCTCGTCGTTGAGCGTGCCGCCCAACGCGTTCGGCGAGTAGATGTCGCACTCGACGTCGTAGATGTCGTCGTCGGCGACGACCTCTGCGCCGAGCTCGTTGTGCGCGCGCTCCAAGGCCGCCTTGTTGATGTCGGCCACGATCAGGCGCGCACCGGCCTCGACCAGGGACTTGCCGAGCGCGAAGCCCACGCTGCCGGGGCCCTGCAGGGTGACGACCTTGCCGGTCAGGTCATCGGTGCCGAACGCCTCCACGGCCGTGGCCTTGAGGCCTTCGAATGTCCCCAGCGCCGTGTACGGGCTGGGGTTGCCGCTGCCGCCCATTTCGCGCGGCAGGCCGGTGACGCTCTTGGTCGACTTGCGCACGTGGAGCAGGTCGTCGACGCCGACGTTGACGTCTTCGGCGGTGATGTACTTGCCACCGAACGAGTCGATGAAGCGGCCCATGGCCTCGAACAGCTCGGGCGTCTTGTCGTCGCGCCGGGCAACGATCACCGACTTGCCGCCACCGAGTCCGGTGCCCGCCACCGCCGACTTGAAGGTCATGCCGCGCGACAGCCGCAGCACGTCCGTGAGCGCCGCCTGTTCGTCGGAGTAGGGCCACAGGCGCATGCCGCCCAGCGCAGGTCCCAGCGTCGTGTCGTGCACGCCGATGAAAGCAAGCAGACCCGATTCCGGATCTTCGGCCTTGGCGACCTTCTCGTACCCTTCGACCTCGATCGGTGTGATCTTCATCGTGGCTTTTGACTCCTGTGGCTTGCGGGCGTCCTGCAGTGCGGAAAACGAGGGGGTGCACCAAAACGCCTGCGCGGGCGGAGTCTATCGGAGGTCCATCTTGGTGTAAAGACGACGCCAGCGGCCCCGCGCACGTCGCGATCCGGCCCTGATCTGCGCCGCACGAGCGAGCGCAGGTGACACACGGCGGCGTCACTGCCGCGTCGCGCCCCGCGCTGACGAACGGGCTTGACGCGGCAGCGGCGCCGTGGCTATGACCAACCGTTCGGTGGTGTTCGCTTCCGCCCGACGTGTGCTCACGCAGCGGTCCGAGTTCGTCACTGCAACGATTGCACCACCCGGACGCGACGCGCCCGGCGCGTGCACGGAGCGACGCACGAACGCATGCAACAACTCACCCTTCCCTTCATCGCCTGGTTGGTGGCCACCGTGCTGGCGCTCGGCGTCACTGTGTGGTCGGGCGTCACGCGGCGACGCACGTCGCACTACGTCGCGATCGCCTGCATGTTCGGCACGCTCGCCATGGCGATCTACCACGCCGAGCGCATCGGTCGCGAGCTGGTGTTCGAGGGCTGGGCCGGGACACTCCACGCGATCCACTTCGGCGCGGTGGTGATCACCTTCGGGCTGGTCCCGCCGCTGTTCATCACGGGCTTCCGCGTGGCGCGCGGCACCGGCGAGAACGCCGGGGCGCGGAGGCGCACCCACGGCAAGCTCGCCTACGCCTTCGTCGTCGCCGTGGTGGTCACCTGCAGTCTCGGCGCGGCCATGACCGTCCTCGCGACCCCGCGCTGAGGGCGCTTCGGTCTGCACCAGGCCCGTGCGGGACGCGGCGGGCGCCACCGCGTGTCGCGCAACCGACCTCCTGAGCGCGGGCAGGCCTCGTTCTCCGCCCACCCCGTTCCGTGAGCGTCGTTCCGGCCCGGCCGCTGCCCGCAGTTCGCACACCCACCCGGACGCGAACGGTCTATACTCGACCCCTCGCACCCGTCGATGTCGGCGCAGACGACTCCCCGAACGTCCCTGTCGCTCGCGCCGATTGCCACGGCCCCGTTCCCGCTACGTCCCCCGCCCCCCGATCTCCTCCAAGCCGCCCGACGTGCGTCTCCAGGGATGCGCCGTCCCGGTCCCGGTGGATTCGGACGAGGAGTACCGCTCCATGCTGCGTCTTCCCACGCTCGCGTCGGCCGCGATCCTGGCCACTCTCTGCACGCCCGTCGACGCCGCCGCCCAGGAGGCGGTTGACGGCACCGACTTCCCCGGTTTCGCACCGCGCTCCACCACGCGGCGCTTCGTCGAGGCCGACGGCGGCCGCTGGCAAGTGACCTGGAACGAGGCGCGCGGCGTGCCGTCGCTGATCTTCGGCAGCTCGCGCGACGCCGGCATGGACGGACTCACCGACGCGCACTTCGAACGGGCTGCCCGCGCGACGATCGACGAACTCGCCCCGGCGCTCGGCTTCGACGCCGACACGCTCGTGCTCGACCGCGTGAAGCACATGAACCTGGCCCGCATCGGCAGCAGCGACAAGGTCGTCGTCAAGCTGCGCCAGGTGGTGGACGGCGTGGCCACGCTCGACGGCTACGTGAACGTGCTCTTCTCCGCTGACGGCAAGCTGTTGGCGGTGGACAACAAGGCCCTGCCCCACGCAGCCCAGACCGCCCTGGCCCCCACGGTGGGCTTCGACCTCGCCGCCCGCCTGGCAGCCGACCAATTCGCGCGTGACACGGGCCGCGCCGCCGCCTCGATCGAGCCCGGCGACTACGTGCTCCACGGCGCCCTGATCGACGCGCGCAAGCAGGCCGTGCGCGCCGTACCCGCCTACCAATTCGCGGTGCACGCCGCCACGACCCGCGCCGCCGGCGAACTCGAGATCGCGCGCCAGTACGTGATCGCCGCACGGGGCGCGCCGCGCGTGCTCGACTCCTGGAGCCTCGTGCACCAGGTCGACCTGACCGGCACCACCGAGGGCTTCGCCCAGGTCGGACTGCTGCCCGCGACACTGGAACCGCACGTGCTCACGACGATCCCCGACGTGCGCCTCAGCACCGCCGGCGAAGCGGACGTGTTCAGCGCGCAGGACGGCAGCTTCGTGTTCCCCGGCGTCAACTCCACGCAGACCGTGACCGCCACGCTCGACGGCCAGTACTCGTCGATCATCAACAGCGGCGGCAGCAGCGTCTCGATCGACGTCAGCGTGAGCCCCGGCTCGCCCGAGACGATCACCTTCAACTCCGGCCTGGCCGAGTTCGAGACGGCCGAGGTCAACGTGCACCGCTCCGTGAACCTGATGCGCGACTGGCTCAAGTCCATCGATCCCACCGAGACGATCGTGGACTTCCCGCTCACGTCGTTCGTGAACATCGCCGACACCTGCAACGCCCAGTACGCCGGCAGCCACATGAACTACTTCGCCGCGGGCGACGGTTGCCCGAACACCGGCTACAGCACGGTCGTCTACCACGAGGAGGGCCACTGGCTGAACGCGCTCTATGGTTCGGGCAACAGCAGCCTGGGCTTCGGCGAGGGCGGCGCCGACGTGTGGGCCATGTACTTCGCCGACGACCCGGTCATCGGTGACGGCTTCCACGGCGTGGGCACGATCATCCGCACCGGCCTGAACACCGAGCCCTTCTGCGGCGACTCCAACCTGGGTTGCCAGGGCGAGAGCCACGCCAACGGCCTGCCGCTCATGGGCGCCCTGTGGAAGGCGCGCCAGCGCCTCAAGGACACGCTCGGCGACACGGCCGGCTCGGACGTGGCCAACCTGCTGCTCGTGAGCTGGCACCAGGCCTTCAACGACAACCTGATCAACACGTCCCTGCGCGATCGCTGGCTGATCCTCGACGATGACAACGGGGAGCTGGGTGATGGCACGCCGCACCTGGCCCAGATCGACGGCGGCTTCACCGACCAGGGCTTCCCGGCCTTCGAGGCGCCGGTGTTCGAGATCACCTCGCTGGTGAACCCCGACGTGGTCAACCACGAGGGCCCCGTGCCGGTGGTGACGGACATCGTCGAGGAGTTCGACACGGTGGCCACCGCCGACGTCTTCTACAGCACCGACGGCGGCCAGAGTTTCCTCTCGGTGCCGATGGTCTTCGACGGCGGCGTGCAGTGGTCGGCGTCCATCCCGGGCCAGGCGTCACCGGCCGTGGTGCAGTACTACGTCGCGGCCACCGGGCCGGGCGGCGCCACCAACCGTCTGCCCGCCCATGCCCCGGACGAACTGTTCCACTACGACGTGGGTGACCGCGTGATCGTGCAGTCGTTCGACTTCGAGGCCGGCGACGACGAGAACTGGACCCACGTGGAGCTCGCCACCCAGGACGACTGGCAGCGCGGCATCCCCGCCGGCAAGTCCACCGACCCGGACTTCACGCCGTCCGGCACCAACGCGTGGGGCAACGACCTGGGCCCCGACGGCTTCAACGGCGACTACCAGCCCGACGTGAACAACGTGCTCTCGTCGCCCGTCTTCGACCTGACCGGTCGCTTCGGCACCCGACTGCGCTTCAGCCGCTGGCTGGGCGTCGAGGAGAGCGAGTTCGACCAGGCCGAAGTGCTCGTCAACGGCACCCAGATCTGGCTCAACCCGTTCTCCGGCCACGTGATCGACGACAGCTGGATCTTCCAGGACTTCGACATCTCGGCCCTGGCGGACGACAACAGCTCGGTCCAGGTCGAGTTCGAGCTCACCTCGGACGCCGGGTTGCACTTCGGCGGCTGGAACATCGACGACCTGCAGGTCGTGACGCTGCAGGCCGTGAGCGACAGCGACTTCACGTCGTACGGCGTGGGCACACCGGGCTTCGGCGGCATGGCCCCGACGCTCGACGGCAGCGGCCAGGCGGTGCTCGGCGGTCCGGTCACCCTGAGCGTCACCGACGCGCGGCCCAACGCCATCAGCGCGCTGTTCATCGGCACCGATCAGATCTCGGTGCCCGGCCTGGGCGGCACCTTCCTGGTGGGCAACATCCTGCTGATCGTGGATCTGGTGACCAACGGCGCCGGCGAACTCGTGCTGCCGGCCGTGGTGCCGGACGACGCCCTGCTGTCCGGCTTCCAGATCACCGCCCAGTTCTGGGCTGCCGATCCGGATGCCGTCAACGGCAAGGCCGCCAGCAACGGGTTGTCCTTCGTGATCCAGTAGTCGAACGGCGCTCTCGCAGGCGACGGCGTCCTCTCTCGCTGCAAGTCCGATGCATCTTGGTCGATGCTCCGGCCGGAGTTATCCACAACGGGCGTGTTCCGCTGCGCGCAAAAAAGCCCCAGCTGCACACCCCCGCACCCAGGGGAGTGGATAAACTCGGCCGCTCGCGGAACCGCTGCCGGATGTAGACGACCCGAACGTGGTCTGCTCCAGCAACGACCGCAACCTCGGCAACGATGGACCCCGCCATTCCCTGTCGGCGTGTCCGGAGTCGCCACGGCTCTTTCGGCCAACGACTGTCGTCCCACACCTCCTCCCTGAGAAGCACGGGACACAGGGCCCGGGTACGCAAGTGCCCGGGCCCTGGTCGTTCTGGCGCAGCGCGGCTGCAGCGCCCCCGGTGATCGCGACACGCTGCCCACACAGCACGCAGCCCACGGCCCAAGCGGCCCAGGCAGCCCAGGCGGCCCGCCGCGGTAAGGTCTCGCCGTGACCCGCACGCGACCACCGGCTGCCGATGATGTGCCTGCGTCCCCGGACGAGTCGGCGCCCACCCACGACGAGCTGCGCGGCGCACGACTGCAACTGGTCGTCACGGCGCTGCTGTTCTCGACGGGCGGCGCGGCGATCAAGGCCTGCGGGCTGACCAGTTGGCAGATCGCCGGCTTCCGCTCGGGTGTCGCCGGACTCGCGCTCTGGTTGCTGGTGCCGGCCGCGCGACGCCTGGGCCGACCGGGCCGATCCCTGCTGGTGGGCCTGGCCTACGCCGCCACGGTGATCCTGTTCGTCCAGGCCAACAAGCACACCACCGCAGCCAACTCGATCTTCCTGCAGTCCTCGGCGCCGATGTACGTGCTGCTGTTGGGGCCGTGGTTGCTCGGGGAACGCTTCGCGCGCGGAGACCTGGCGGTGATGGCGGCCGTGGCGACCGGGCTGGCGCTGTTCTTCGTGGACGTCGACGCACCCATGGCCAGCGCGCCCGACCCGCTGCTCGGCAACACCCTCGGCGCCATCGCCGGCTTGAGCTGGGCCTTCACCCTGCTGGGCCTGCGTATGCTCGCGCTGCGCACCCGCGACGATGCCAGCGGTCTGGTGGCCGTGGTCTGGGGCAACCTGATCGCCTTCGCCGTGTGCCTGCCGCTGGCCCTGCCCGTGCAGCACTCCACGCCCACCGACTGGGCCCTGGTGGCCTTCCTGGGGTTGTTCCAGATCGGCTTCGCCTATCGCCTGATGACGTCCGGCATGCGCCACGTGCCGGCCCTCGAAGCGTCGCTGATCCTGTTGCTCGAGCCGGCGGTGAGTCCGCTCTGGGCCTGGCTCGTGCAGGGTGAGACCCCCGGTCCGGGGCCGCTGGTCGGCGGACTGCTGATCCTCGGCGCCACCACGGCGAAGATCGTCGTCGGCGGTCGTCCGCGCGCCGGCTGAGGGCGGCGTTCCGGGCGAGCGGCGGTGGTCGCAGCCCGGCGCGCGCCTTCACCGCGTGAGCGCGCCGTCCGTGAGCGCGGCCCGCGCGTTCACCGCGCGCGCGGGCCTCAGGCGTCGAGGATCTCGCCCGCGCGCTCCTTGTTCGAGTCGAAGCTGTAGGCCTGGAACAGCTCGGCGCGGTCGGCCTGACCGAGGTGCTTCAGGCGCGGCGCCAACAGCTCGAGCACCTCGAGCCGCGAGGTGTCGAACGAGAAGGCCTCCAGCGTGTCGCGTGCCGTGCGCACGTCGATCTGACCCTGCAGGTGCGGATCGAGCTGACCTGCCACCTGCATGCGCCCCGTGTCGAAGGACATGCTGCCCAGCAGCCGGTTGAAGTCAGGCGGCGTGACCTGCACGCGCCCGTCGCCGGTGAGCACGTCGAGCGCCTCCACGCGGCCCGAATCGAACGAGTAGAGATCGAGGATGCGCAACAAGGACGAACCGTCGCGCGGCTCCAGGCGCGGCGCCGAGAGGCGCGTCACCACCAGTCGCCCCGTGTCGAAGCTCATCAGCTCCAGGTACTCGAGGAACCCCTCGGCACTCAGCGTCTCGAGGTCGCCCATGACGACCTCCGTGATCTGCTCGCGCTGATTGTCGAAGTCCACCGAACGGACCGCTACCAGTCCTCGACCGGACGCAGCCGCGAGCATGTCGCGAGGCGCCAGGACGGCGGTGACGAGGTCCACCCGCGGGCCGGAGAACTCCATGCCCGCCAGGATCTGCTCCAGCGCCTGCGGTGAACCGTCGTCGAACTCGTCGAAGGTGCGGTCGACGATGGCGCCCATGGTCTCGTCGAACTGGGTGCGGCCCAGGATCAGGCCCAGGTTGCTGCGATCGAGGTCGGTGAGCTTGTCGAGGCCGGCGAGCAGCAACTCGTCGACCACCGCGGCGTACTCACCCGAGCCCCGCGGCACGAGCGTGCGCAGGATGGACCGGGCCGTCTCACCATCGACGGAGATCGTGATCCGCTGCATACCCTCGTCGGCCGGGCCGGGGAGCGCCACGGCCTCCGTGAGCAGCACGAGGTGCTGGGTGTCGACCGCGTCGACCGAAGCGAGCAGGGCGCGCAGCTGGTCGTGGTGCTCGTCGGTCGCGGGCAGGATGGCGCGGGCGAGGCGTTCGCGCACACCGGCCACGTCGTCGGTCTCGAGCAACACCCGGGCGTCGGGGAACGCCTGGGGAAAGGGCGGGCCGGTGCGCTCGATCACACCGTGCGATGTCCTCGACGTGCACCCCGCGATCAGCACGGAGAGCAAGGCGAGGCGAGCGGCGAAGCGGAATCCGGGTGATGCGAGCATGGGAACCTCCTCCGGCGAGAGGATAGGCCACGCGCTCGCGCCGCGGCAGGGGAAAGCCCCGGCGTCAGTGCGGGGACGAGGGCCCGACCGGGTGCACGTCATCCGCGGGGACCTGGGCGCGCAGTTCGGCGGCGAGGTCTTCGCGACCCCAGGCTTCGTAGAGCGTGACCAGCCGTTGCACCAGCATGGCGGTAAGGAAGTGCTGCTCGCCGTGGGACGCGGCGTAGCTGTCCCGGAACTCCAGCAGCAACGCCTCGGCCTCGGCGTAGCGCTCGGCCGTCTGCAACAGCCAGGCGTAGTTGATCGCGGCCTCGGTGACCAGCGGATGGGCGTCGTCCCAGATCCGACGGTACATCTGGTACGCCTCGGCGAAGTACGGCAGGGCCAGCTCGAGCCGGTCCTGCCCCATGTGCACCGCCCCCATGCGCTTGAGCGCATCGGCCAGGTGATCGTGGCCGTCGGGATAGGCGCGGCGCATGGCGGGGATCGCCTGCTCCAGCATGAGCGCCGCCTCGGCGTGTTGATCACGTGCCTCGTGGGTGCGTGCGATCAGCACGCGCAGCCGCGCGACCTTCACATGCCCTTCGCCCAGCACCGTGGCGAGCGCGCCGAGCTGGTCGCGGAAGCGCGCCTCGGCCAGTTCGAACCGGCCCTGGTGGGCGTAGACGCTCGCCAGGGCGCGCAGCGTCTCCAGCACGTCGACGTGCTCCGGGGGCAGGTGCCTGCGCTGCTCGTCCAGCACCTCGCTCATGAGTTGCTCGGCCCGTTCCAGATCCTGATCGACGCGGTACGTGCCGGCCAGGTCGAGGCGGGCGCGCAACAGGTGCAGGTCGGGGCCGCTCGCCGGCGGGTTGTCGCGGTAGAGCTGCAACGCTTCGTCGAGGTGTTCGCGGGCCCTGGCCGTGTCGGAGCGCACGCTCGCGAGGTGGCCGAGGCTGGTGAGGATCCCCGCGCGCTCCCGCGTGCGCTCGCCGGGCAGCAGGTCGTTCATGGCGAGCGCGCGCAGCATCCACTGTTCGGCTTCGTCGAGTTCGAGCCGCAGCAGCCCGAGCACACGGCCGAGGCGCCACATGGCGTCGACCTTCTCGACACGGGGTGCGTCGCCCCACGCCGCATCGAACTGGGCCAGACCGGCGCGGTACTGCTCGGTCGCCCGGTCGTACTGCGCCACGCTCATGTAGGTCGTGCCGATGGTCACGCGCAGGTTGCCCTCGGTCGCCGGGTCCTCGCCCAGGTCCGGGCCCAGTCGGGCCACGGCCGCGTCGAGCACGTCGACCACGGTGGCGTCGCTGCCCTGCAGGTGCGGCCGGGGGGCCGCGAAGATGTCCTCCAGGAAGGCGTTGATGCGGGCCAGCTTGCGCGCCTCGTGCCGCACCTGCAGGTTGCTGCGCCAGAGCATGAGCGGCGTGCCCACGGCGAGCAGGATGGCGAGCGCGACGGCGGTGGCGGCCGCCCGGTTGCGATGGGCCCAACGCGCCAGGCGTGTGACCGGTCCGACGGGCCGCGCGCGGATCGATCGGAAGTCGAGCAGGCGCCGCAGGTCGGCGGCCATCTCGGCGGCGCGCTGGTAGCGACGGGCGGGGTTCTTGTCCATCGCCGTCAGGCAGATCGTCTCCAGGTCCTTGGGCACGGACGCGTTGAAGCGGCGGGGCGGTTCGGGCTCGCAGGAGAGGATCTCGCGCGACAGGGCCTGCAGCGAGCCGCCGGCGAACGGCCGCCGCAGCGTGACCAGTTCGTACAGCGTCACGCCGAGCGAGTAGACGTCGCTGCGGCCGTCGATCACTTCGGTGCGGGAAGAGAGCTGCTCGGGCGACGTGTAGTGCGGCGTGCCGGTGAAGTCGCCCGTGAGCGTCAGGCTCGCTTCGGTGTCCACGCGCGCGAGACCGAAGTCGAACAGCAACGCCCGGCCGTCGTCGCGCAGCAGGATGTTGCTGGGCTTGACGTCGCGGTGCACCACGCCGTGGCCGTGGGCGTGCTCCAGGGCCTCGGCCACGTCGACGACGAGGCGGCACACGGCCTCCACGTACGCTCGGCCCCAGCGCGTCTCCCGGCCCTCCAGCGGCGCGGCGATGTCGAGGTGCTGCGCCTCGAGTTGCTCGGGGCCGACGCCCAGCCGGTCGAGGGCGGCGATGACCTGGGCCAGCGTCCTGCCCGCCACGTACTCCATGGCGTAGTACGGCACGCCCTCCTCATCGCCCCATCCGAGGATCGGGACGATGTGCGCGTGATCGAGCTGGGCCGCCGCCTTGATCTCGCGCTCGAAGCGGGCCAGGGCCCGCTTGTCGTGGCTCAGGCGCGAGGGCAGCAGCTTGAGCGCCACGACCCGTTGCCCTTGCTCGTCCCGAGCGGCGTAGACGACACCCATGCCGCCACGCCCCAGGGCGTGCAGCAACCGGTAGGGGCCGAACACCCGGCCGCCCTCCAGGAAGCCGGCGTCGACGAGCAGGTGCAGCCGCCGCCGCAGCTCGTGAGCGAACTCGGGGTGCTCCTCGGCGAGCTCGTCGACGGTGGTGTCCTCGCCGCCGTCGAGGCGCTCCAGGCAGCGGGCCATGACCCCCTCGAAGGCCTCGTCCACCCCCGTCGCTCCGGCCGCCAGCGTGCCCACACCCGGCTCGTCCCCAGGCCGCCCAGCCTCCCCGGCGGCCTCCGGCGGCCCCTCGACAGGCAGCGCCCCGTCCGCGGGTCCTGCCGTGCCGGCCATGGCGCTGCTGCTCCGTGCTGGGCTGTTCGAGAGCGGGCCGAGAGGCCTGCCCGCCCGCTGGTACACCGGCCCCCATGGCGGGCTGTCACGCTCCCCGCAGGCGGCGCCGGGTGGGCGCCAAGCGATTGCCAGGCGGGTGCTGAGTAGGCCGCCTAGATCACCTTATCCGGCGCTCTTCGGGTACTCAAAGCGCCCTCTGCTGTCCGGCCCGGGAGGGCCTGGGTCAGAGCAGCGCGCTGTTCACCCAGGCGCTGAGGCCGTCGAACATCAGCCCGTAGTACACCACCGCCACGGCGAACAGCAGCAGCGAGGCGTGGGCCAGCAAGGGCATGAAGCCCCGCGCCACGAGGCCTTCCACCGGCTCCCGGTCTCCTCGCAGGAACAGGGCGCGGACCACCTTCAAGTAGTAGAAGAGCGCCACGGCGGCGTTGAGCGCACCCACGATCGCGAGCCAGAACAGGCCCGCGTCGAGGCTGGCCTTGAACAGCATGAACTTGCCGATGAAGCCCACCGTGGGCGGCAGACCCGTGAGCGACACCAGGAAGATCACGAAGAAGCTCGAGGTCCAGGGGGCCGACCAGCCCAGGCCCTGGTAGTCGTCGGTGGTCTCCACCCCGAAGCGGTTGGCCAGGGCCATGGCGCACCCGAAGGCGCCGATCGTGGCGAAGTAGTAGGTCGCCATGTAGAAGAGCAGCGACTGGACACCCAGGTTGATCGGGCTCTCCTGGCCCGACAGGGTGACCATGGCCGCCACGCCCATGAGCAGGTAGCCGGCGTGTGCGATCGACGAGTACGCCAGCAGGCGCTTCACGTTGCGTTGCAGCACCGCGGTGACGTTGCCGTAGGTCATGGTGACGGCCGAGAGCACCGCCATGACCCAACCGAAGCGCGCCAACCAATCGGCGCTGATCGTCTCGCCCAGGAAGACCGCGTCGATGAAGCGCACGAGGACGCCGAAGCCGGCGGCCTTGCTGGCCACGGCGAGCATGGTCGTCACCGGGGTGGGCGAGCCCTCGTAGACGTCGGGCGCCCAGAAGTGGAACGGGAAGGCGGCGATCTTGAAGCCGAAGCCCGCGAACACGAGCACGGTCGCCATGCCGATGGCGGAGCGCACCAGCGCGCTTCCGGTGTCCCACTGGGTGGCCACCGCGCGGCCCACGTCCGTCATCCAGACGCTGCCCGACACGCCGTACAGCACGCTGAAGCCGAAGACCATCAAGGCCGAGGCGAGGGCGCCGTAGACGAGGTACTTGAGCGCCGCCTCCGAGCTACGCCGCTCGCGCTTCTGCCAGCCGGCCAGGACGTAGCTGGGCAGGGAGAGCATCTCCATCGCCAGCACGAGCATGATCAGGTGGTCGGTGGACACCAGCAGGCACGCACCGAGCGCCGCACCGATGAGCATCGGGTCGAACTCGTTGCGCGTGGCCGACTCGAGCTCGCGGAAGACCATCCCGTGCAGGATCACGAGTCCGACCGCGCTGATGATCAGCGTGCGGAAGAAGCCGGCAAAGCCGTCGCTGGCCAACACGCCGAATGCGCGCCCACTCTCGGGCCCTGCTTCCGGCCCGGCGCCCATCAACGCCCAGAGCGCGCCGCTGACACCCAGCAGGGCCAGCACGCCCACGGTGGTCTGGGAGCGCTTGCCGATGACGAGGTCGGCGATCAGCGTGACGAGCAGCGTCCCCACCAACCAGATCTCGGGCGCGATGGCCTTGAGGTCGGCGATCATCTCAGGAGTCATCGGTCGTTCCCGTTCTCGAGATCATCCGGGCGTGGTCTTTCCCTGCAGCGCGAGGCGCGCGGGATCAGCCGCCGCCTCCGAGGGCCGCGGTGAGTTGGGTCATCGTCGGCGCGAGGATGTCGAGGAGGATCCCCGGCACCACGCCGAACAGAACGCAGAGGAATGCCAGCGGGATCATCGTGAACAACTCACGTCCGGTGACGTCCGGGAAGTTCTCGCTGTCGTACTTCTCGTTGAGCGGGCCGAGGAACACGCGCTGCAGCGTCCACAGGATGAAGGCAGCCGTGATCACGATGCCCAGCACGGCCAGCGAGGCCATGACCGGATAGGTCTGCCACGCGCCGAACAGCACCAACGCCTCGGACACGAAGCCCGACATGCCCGGCAGCCCGAGCGCGGCGAACATGCCGATCGAGGTCACACCCAGGTAGACCGGCGCCAGCTTGGCCAACCCGCCGAAGCCGTCGATCTCGCGGTGATGGGCGCGGTCATAGGCCACACCCACGATCAGGAACAGCAGGGCCGAGCTCGTGCCGTGGGTGAACATCTGCATCGCGGCGCCGTTCAGGCCCTCGTTGGTGAACGCACACGCACCCAGCAACACGTAGCCCATGTGACTCACCGAGGAGTAGGCCACCAGCCGCTTGAAGTCGGTCTGGGCCATGGCCACGCAGGCACCGTAGATGATCGCGATCAGGCCGAGCATCGCGCCGATGAAGGCGAAGTCGGGCGCCACGTTCGGGAACATGCCGAGGTTGATGCGCAGGATCCCGTAGGTGCCGAGCTTCAGCAGGATGCCGGCCAGGATCACCGAGATCGCCGTGGGCGCCTCGACGTGGGCGTCCGGCAGCCAGGTGTGGAACGGCACCACCGGCACCTTGATCGCGAAGCCGATGAAGAGGAAGACGAAGACCCACTTCAGGAACGGCCAGCCGAAGAGCACGCCCTCGTTGACCAGATTCGATCCGGTGAGCTG
This sequence comes from Planctomycetota bacterium, assembly GCA_029259695.1. Taxonomy (GTDB): domain Bacteria; phylum Planctomycetota; class B15-G4; order B15-G4; family B15-G4; genus OFTM49. The sequence continues at coordinate 12,361 of JAJDEQ010000006.1, read as the reverse complement.
ACCGCTGCTGACCAGCGCCGACAGCTCGGGGATCGAGAACGGCGACTCGAGGCGCCCGTCGACGGCCAGGTACAGCCCGACGATGGCCAGCAGCATGAGCACCGAGCCGGCGAGCGTGTAGAGGAAGAACTTGATCGCGGCGTACTCGCGCCGCGGCCCGCCCCAGATGCCGATCAGGAAGTACATCGGCAGCAGCATGATCTCCCAGAACACGTAGAACAGGAAGAAGTCGAGGGAGCAGAACACGCCGTTGATGCCCACTTCGAGCAACAGCAGCAGCATCATGTAGCCCTTGACGCCCTGTTCGATCTTCCAGCTCGCGAACACGCCCAGGAACAACAGGAGCGACGTGAGCCACACGAGCGGCACGCTCAGCCCGTCGACACCGACGTGGTAGTCGACGCCGAGCGAGGTGATCCAGGGCACGCGCTCGACGAACTGATAGGCAGCGGTCGTCGTGTCGAAGTCCATCCACATCTTCGTCGCGAGGACGAGTGGGATGAACGTCGCGGCAGCCGCCACGGTACGCGCCGCGTCTTTGCTGTTCTTGGGCAAGAACAGGATCGCCAGCACGCCGACGAGCGGCGAGAAGGTGATGAGGGTCAGCAGATCCATCGGGTCGGAGATCCCCTAGGCCAGGGTGATGGCCAGGATGAGGACGCCCAGCAGCGTCCAGGTCAGGTAGTCGCGCACGTTCCCCGTTTGGACGAGGCGCAGGATCGACGACAGGGCGCGCACGAAGAAGCGCCAGAAGTTCACCAGTCCGTCGATCACGTACTTGTCGAACAGGCCCGTGACGAACGCGATGAAGCGCTGCGCCAGACCCATGAAGTTCACGATGCCATCGACGACGTTCTTGTCGAACCAGGCGAACGCCCGGTTCATGAACATCAGTCCGCCGACCACACCCTTGCGGCCGTACATGTCGTCGAAGTGGTACTTGTTGCAGACGATGCCGTAGAGCGGCCCGAACTTGCGGGCCACGGCCGCCGGATCGGTGGCCTTGGTCAGGTACATGCGGCGCGCCAGCAGGATGCCGAGCACGATGGCCAGGATCGACACGATCAGCGCCGGGTAGTGGGCCACGTGCAGGTTGTGCTCGAAGTGCTCGAGATACGTCTCGTAGGACTCGCCGTGCACGCTCGTGTCGGCGCCCACGTGCTCGAGGCCGGCCACGGCCGCCGAGGCGGGCTCGGGCACGAGCCGGTTGAACCACAGGTTCCCGTGCTCGGCCAGCGGGTGGATCGTACCGCCCGCGCCGATGCCGAAGATGGCCAGCACGACGAGCGGCAAGACCATCACCGCCGGCGACTCGTGCGCGTGCTCGTACTTGTGCTGGTCGCCGGGCGTGCCGTGGAAGGTCAGGAACACCAGGCGGAACATGTAGAAGGTCGTCATGAACGCGCCGACGACGGCGAACACGAAGGGCACGTAGTACGCCACGCCGTGTGACAGCCCCCAGGACAGCGCGTTGGCGACGATCTGGTCCTTGCTGTAGTAACCGGCAAAGCACGGCACGCCGGCGAGGGCCAGGGTCGCCACCAGGAACGTGCGGTAGGTCCAGGGCATCTTGTTCTTCAAGGCGCCCATGTCGCGCATGTCCTGGCTGTGCACGGAGTGGATCACCGAGCCCGAGCCGAGGAACAGGCAGGCCTTGAAGAACGCGTGGGTGATCAGGTGGAACAGACCCGCCACGTACCCGCCCACGCCCAGGCCCAGCATCATGTAGCCGAGCTGGCTCATGGTCGAGTAGGCCAGCACCTTCTTGATGTCCCACATCACCAGGCCCATGGTCGCGCCGATCAGGGCGGTGAGGGCGCCGATGCCCGTGATGAAGAGCAGCGCGTCGGGCGTGAAGTAGGGGTACATGCGCCCCACCATGAAGACGCCCGCCGCGACCATGGTGGCCGCGTGGATCAGCGCCGACACGGGCGTGGGACCCGCCATGGCGTCCGGCAGCCAGGTGTGCAGCGGCACCTGGGCCGACTTGGAGATGGCGCCGCAGAAGATCAGGATGCCCGAGAGCGTGAGCAGCGTCTGGGTGTCCCAGCCCGCCAGCGCCCAACCGGTGCGATCGGCGAACGCCCCGCTCTCCAGCACGGCGAACATCTCGGTGTAGTTGAGCGTGCCCACCAGCTGCCAGGCGATGATGATCCCCAGCAGGAACAGCACGTCACCCACGCGGTTGACCATGAAGGCCTTGAGCGACGCCTTGGGCGGTTCTTCCTGGTCGTAGTAGAAGCCGATGAGCAGGTAGCTGCCCACACCGACCAGCTCCCAGAAGATGAACAGGAAGAGCAGGTTGTCGACGACGACCAGCCCCAGCATGGCGAAGCAGAAGTAGCTGAGGTACGCGAAGAACCGCGGGTAGTCGCGGTCGCCGTGCATGTAGCCCTGGCTGAAGAAGAAGATGCACGTGGCGACGATCGTCACCATCGTCAGCATGATCACCGACAGGTTGTCGAGGTAGAAGCCGACCGGCAGCTGCAGGCTCTCGAGCGAGATCCAGTCCCACGACAGCCCGTACGCCGCGCTCGACCACGCCCATTCGGGCGCCCCGAAGCCCACGATCACCTTGAAGAACAGCGTGATCGCGATGACCGCGCAGCTCGCGATGCCGGCCGTCGCCAGCCAGTCGCCCCCGCGCGGCAGCTTGCGGCCGAAGTTGATGAGCGTGAAGGCGCACGCGAAAGGGATGACGAACAGCGCCCAGCACAGGGCTGTCAGCGTGTTGACGTCGAAGGGCAACATGTCCATGTCCGCGCCTGTCTCCCTAGTCTCTCAGGCTGTCGGTGCGTGTGATGTCGACGCTGCCGAAGTCGTGGAAGATGCGCACCATGATCGCCAAGGCGATGGCCGCCTCGGCCGCGGCGAGCACGATCACGAAGAGGGCGAACATCTGCCCGTCGATCCCGTGGCCACCGAAGCGCGCGAAGGCGACGAAGTTGAGGTTCGCCGCGTTGAGGATGAGCTCGATGCCCATCAGGATGTAGAACGCCGAGCGCCGCACGAGGATCGACGCCACGCCGAGCAGGAACAGCAGCGCCGAGACGAACAGGTACGACTCGAGCGAGCCTGCCACCGAGGCCTGGGCCAGCACCGTCTCATCAGGCATGGACCGCATCCTCCTCACGGGCCCCGTCGTCGGTCGGTTTCGACCCACCCGGGCCGCGCCCCTCCTCGGCCGCCACGTCATCGCGCTGCCGGGCGACCGTGACCGCGCCGACCAGCACCACGAGCAACAGCACGGCGGCCACCTCGAACGGCAGCAGGTACCCCTCGGGCGACACGAACAGGTTGCCGATCTCGGGGGTCGTGCCGCTGCCCGCCGGCGCGTCGACCACCACGTGGCCGGTGTCGTTCACGATGCTGCTGACACCGCGGTAGGCCTCCAGCACCTTGAGCGCCAGGAAGCCCACGATCGGCACCATGATCAGCGTGCGCAACAGCGTCACGCGGCTGGCGTCGGAGGTGGTCAGCATGACGGCGAACAACAGCAGCACGGTGACGCCGCCGACGTACAGCAGGATCTGGGTGGCGCCCAGGAAGTCGGCGCCCAGGGTCCAATAAAGGCCGCCCACGCCGAACAGCGCGGCCACCAGGCCGAACACCGAGTGCACGACGTTGCGGTGGAACGCCACCATCAGACCGCCGAACACGGCGATCCCCGCGAACGTGAAGAACATGAAGTCGGCCATCAGGCGGAGCCCTTCTTGAGCCGCGCCTTGATGGCGGCGATCTTGGCGGCCTTGTCCTCGGCGCTGCCCGGCTCGGGCGCGCCCTTGGCGGACTCGATCGTCGCCGGTGCGGCGACGCCCTTCTTCTTGTTCACCGCCGCCTCGACCGCGCGCTGGTCCTCGGGCCGCAACCCGGTCCAGGTGAGCAGGTCCTCGACCATCCCGTCGGGATCCTCGGTCGCGAGCTCGTACTCCGACGTCATGTGGATGCAGTCGACCGGGCAGACCGGGATGCAGAACTCGCAGAAGATGCACTTCTTGTAGTCGATCGAGAACTGCTTCCACTCGAGCGTACGCCCGTGGTGGATCGCCTCGATCTCGATGCAGTCCACCGGGCACGCCTTGGCGCACAGGTGGCAGTCGATGCACTTGTCCTGTTGCAGGATGTGCAGACCGCGGTAGCTCGGCGGCGGCTCGACCCGCTCACGCGGGTACTGGATCGTGATCGGTGGCTCGTGCTTGAAGTACCGCCACGTGATCCGCATGCCTTTTGCGGCCGTCGTGAGGGCACTGCTGATGTTGCCGAAGTAGTCGCGAATCGCGCCCATGGTCCGTCCTAGCTGAAGAGGCCGCCCCAGCCCATGTACTCGAACCAGGCGGCGCCGATCAGGCACACAAACGCCCACGGAACGAGGTACTTGTAGCCCATGGCCATCACCTGGTCGACGCGCAGGCGCGGGAGCGTCCAGCGCAGCCACATCTGCACGAAGATGAAGAAGAAGATCTTCGAGATCAGGATCACCGGGGCCAGGGGTGCCGGCTCCCAGCCGCCGCCCCAGGGGAAGAGGTTCCAACCGCCGAAGAACAGCGTCGCGGTGAGCGCGGCTGCCACGAACATCGACGCGTACTCCTCCAGGAAGAAGAAGGAGAAGCGCATGCCGGAGTACTCGGTGTGGAAGCCGGACACGAGTTCCGACTCCGCTTCCGGCAGATCGAACGGCGCGCGCTTGCAGCCGGCCAGCGACGAGATGAAGTAGATCAGCGCCGCGACGGTCAGGAAGGGGTTGTAGAGCACGAGCCAGCCGTGGTCGGCCTGGAAGGCGTTGAAGTCGCCCAGGCGGAAGCTGCCCACCACGAGGATCGGCACCAGCAGCGCCGTGGCCGCCGGGATCTCGTAGGACACGACCTGAGCCGCCTCGCGCACAGCGCCGAACAGGCTGTACTTACTGTTGCTGGCCCAGCCGGCCATGATCACGCCGATCACCTCGACGGACGCGATGGCCATGATGAAGAACACGCCGAGGTGCAGGTCGACGATCTGCATGCCTTCGGCGAAGGGGATCGCGATGAACCCGGCGAACACGCCGCAGAACACGACAGCCGGCGCGATCCAGAACAGGAACTTGTTGCCCTCCGGAGGAATCAGGTCCTCCTTGAAGAGCAGCTTCACCGCATCGGCCACGCTCTGCGCCCAGCCGTGCCAGGCGCCCGTCTCCATCGGTCCGTAGCGCACCTGGATGTGCGCGGCGACCTTGCGCTCCATCCAGATGGCGAACATGGCGTACACCGTGATGAAGCCCAGCAGGCTCGCGATGCACAGGGCGTAGGCGGCCGACAGGGCGAGCACGCCCTCCAGGCCCAGTCCCTCGAAGAATGCGATCAGCGACGTCATGGCCTAGCGGTCGACCTCCCCCAGGACGATGTCGAGCGAGCCGATGATCGCCACACCGTCGGCGATCATCGTGCCGGGCAACAGCGCGTCGAGCACCGACAGGTTGCAGAAACTCGGAGCGCGCGTGCGGCAACGGATGGGCGACGTGCCGCCCTCCGCGACCACGTAGAAGCCCAGTTCGCCCCGCGGGTTCTCGCAGCGCATGTAGGCCTCACCCGGCTCGGGCTTGAGCGGCGTCTTGTACATGCGGTTCATGGCCTTGTCCATGAACGGGCCGGCCGGCACGCGCGGGCACGCCTGACGGATGATGCGGATCGACTCCATCATCTCGCGCATGCGCACCCAGTAGCGATCCCAGCAGTCACCGAGCGTGCCGTGGGTGCCTTCGCCAACGGGGACGTCGAACTCGAGGTCGTCGTACGGCGCCAGGTAGGGCACGTCGCGACGCAGGTCCCAGCTCACACCCGAAGCGCGCAGCACCGGGCCGGTGAGCCCGTAGTCCAGCGCCATGTCCTTGGGGATCACGCCGATGTTCGCGGTGCGCCCGATGAAGATCGCGTTGTGCGAGAGGAGCGTGTTGTACTCCTTCCAGCGCATCTCGAACTCGTCGCAGAAGGCGAGCACATCCTCCAGCCAGCCGTCTTCGATGTCGTGCGCGACGCCGCCTGGATGCACGTAGTTGTAGAGCATGCGCGCGCCCGACGGCCGCTCCAGCAGGGCCATGATCGACTCGCGCTCGCGGAACGCGTAGAAGAACGGCGTGTTGGCGCCGATGTCGATGCCGTACGTGCCGAACGCGATCAGGTGGCTGGCGATGCGGTTCAGCTCGGCCACGATCACGCGGATCCACTGGGCGCGCTCGGGCGCTTCGACACCGAGCAGCTTCTCGACCGTGAGGCTCCAGGCCAGGTTGTTGTTCATGGACGCGAGGTAGTCCATGCGGTCGGTATAAGGCGTGAACTGCAGGTAGGTGACGTTCTCGCCGATCTTCTCGGCGCAGCGGTGCAGGTAGCCGATGTCGCAGCGGCTGGCGGTGATGATCTCGCCGTCGACCTTGAGTTCGACGCGCAGCACGCCGTGCGTCGACGGGTGCTGGGGACCGAGGTTGAGCTTCAGCTCCTCGGTGTAGACGTCGTCGTTCGGGTCGACGGTGTACATCTCGAGGGCTTCCATCAGTGCCCCCCTCCGTCGTTGCTACCGGGCTTGATCGAGCGCAGGTCACCGTCGCTGTCGGCGGGAGCCACGCCGCCGGCATCCGGGCGATCGCTGTTCGGGTTGGGCGGTTGCACCAGCGGCGTCCCCGAGGGGCGCGGCGCGGCCGGTTCGCTCGGCGTGGCCTCGTCCCGTTCGTAGAGCGGCACGGCGTCGAGGTCGAGGGGCATGCCCCCGTGCTCGTGCGGATACACGTAGTCCTTGCGCAGCGGGTGGCCGATCCACTCCTCGGGCAACAGGATGCGCCGGTGGTCGGGATGGTCGGTGAAACGCACACCGAGCAGGTCCCACTGTTCGCGCTCGTGCCAATCGGCCGACGCGTACAGCGCCGCGACCGACGGCACCTCGGGGATCCAGCTCTCGTGGGTCCCGCCCGCGGGCCGCTCGACGCGCGTCTTGAGCGTGAGCGAGTGCCGGTGCGTGACCGACGACAGGTGGTAGACGACCTCGATGCAGTCCTCGCGCTCCACGGCGGTCACGCAGTTGAGCATCTCCATGCGACAGTCGGCGTCGTTCTTCAGGAAGGTGACCGCCGGCACCAGCGAGCCGGGGTCGACCACCACGAAGGGGTCCTTCGCCGACTCGTCCAGCGCGCCCACGCCCGACACGACGGCGCCGGCGAGCTTGCTGTGGATGTCCGTCTCGTTCATGACTGCGGGCGCCCCTCGCTCACTTCGCCGCCGCGTAGCGGCCGTCCATATCGGCCGCCGTCTGCGCTTGGCGGGCGAAGACCTGGTTGCGGCCCACCTTCTCGCGCAGCTTGAGGATGCCGTCCATCAGCGCTTCGGGTCGCGGCGGACAGCCGGGCACGAAGATGTCCACGGGGATGATCTTGTGCACGCCCTTGACGGTGTTGTACCCCCACTTCACGTAGGGGCCGCCGCCGCACACGCAGGCGCCCATGGCGATCACGTAGCGGGGCTCGGACATCTGGTCGTAGAGGCGCTTCACGCGCACGGCCATCTTGGCGTTGACCGTGCCCGGCACGATGATCAGGTCGCTCTGCCGCGGCGTGGCGCGCGGCACGCCCGCGCCGAAGCGGTCGAGGTCGAAGGTCGCCGCGTACACCGCCATCATCTCGATGGCGCAGCACGCGATGCCGAACGTCATGGGCCAGATGGACGACTTGCGCCCCCAGCCGATGGCGCTGTCGACGGCCCGGACCGGACCAATGTCCGGCAGGCTGTTGTTCAGCACACCCACGGCATGCGTCCTCCGCGTGTGGTGATCGTTCCCGGCTCGCCACCGGCGTCGGCCTGTGCGCCGCCGTGGAACCGGTCCCGGTTCAGGTCGTGATGTTTGTCGCCCGCGTCCATGCGATCAGCCCCGCTCCGGTCAGCCCTGGACCCGCCGCTTGTTGCGGAAGGTCTTGACCCAGCTGAGGTCGCCCTTGGCCCAGTCGTAGAGCAGCCCGAAGAACACGATGGTCGCGAACACGAGCCCTGCAGCGAACGCGAGCCCCTTCTCCGGGTGCGTCTTGAAGACATGAGCCCAAGGGAAGATGAGGACGATTTCTGCATCAAAAACAATGAAGATGAGCGCCGTCGTGTAGAAGCGCATGTCGAACCGGACCTGCGCGCCGCCGATCGGGTCCTCGGCGCACTCGTAGGGAATGCCCTTCTCGCGATAGGGGTTGTTCGGGCGGAAGAGCGCCCCCATGACGAGCGGAGCGCAGACCATCACGATGCCGGTGATGAGGAACACCAGGACGGCGTGGTAGTCCAGGGTCACGGCATTCTCCGGGGTATGGCCAGACGCGGTGACTGACTATAGGAATCCGGCCATCCGAGGCAAGCCGTACGGGCCTCCCGCGCGACGCGCACTTGGCAGCCGCGAGAGCGGGCTGCTCGCCGACCCCCGCGCGCGTCCGTGCCGCCCCCCGAGCCGGTCCCGCGGGGCACCGTGCCCGCCCTCGGGTCCGCGCCGGCGGGCGCGCCGCGCACAGCGCGGGGACGATCGCGCGAGCCCCCGTGGGTGCGGTCCAAACGTGCCTCTGCGCATCCCCGGCGTTGCTGACCCCCGGCGTTGCCGACCACGGGCGTTCGCCGGCCCCGGACGTGCGAGGGCCCGGGCGCGCTACGGGATGTCGAGGCGCAGGCCGTTGGTGGCCGTGAAGCCCACCGGCCCACTCGAGTCGTGCAGCCAGATCTGCATCACCACGTCCAGCCCCGACGGGATCGAGGCGTCCACCACGCCGGGCACCACCAGGCCCCCCGCGGCGTTCAGCTGGATGTTCACCAGCACCACCCACGGAACGGCGTAGAGCACGCCGCCCTTGAAGGCCGCCGCGCCCTCGTCGAGCCCGATGAACCAGCCGCCCGTGGCCCCCGGAGCGCCCGCACTGACCTCCAGCGTGAAGCCCGCCCCCCCGGGAGACAGGTCGCCGGCGCCGGTGAAGGCGGGCACGCCGGTCGCGCCGCCGAGGCCGGGGCCGAGATTCACGAAGCCCTCGGTGTTGCCGATGTCGATCGGGAAGGCGTTCGAGAGCGAGGCCCCGCCCGAGCCGTTGTTCTTCACCAGCAGGTCGCCGTCCTCGACGCCGGCCGGCACGGCGACTTCGATCCGCGTCCCACCGCTGGTGGAGAGTACGCCCAGCAGCTTGGCCGGCGTGCCGTCGCTGTCCTCCCGCGTGAGCCAGACCTCGTTGTTGAAGGGCGAGAAGTTGCTCCCGTGGATCACGAGCGTGCCGCCCACGTCGGTCGACCCCGAGAGCGACGTGACCAGCGGCTTGGTCGCGGCGGCGACACCGTAGATCGCCTGGATCCCCGCGATGTCGTCGGCCTCGAGCGAGCGCACCTGCACCGGCGCCGTGCCCGGGTGCATGCTCGCCCCCGGAACGCTCGAGTTCCCCAGGCCCAGCGTGATGCCGATCAGGCGCGTGGCCACGCCCTGGATGTCGAAGCCGGGCCCGTCGCCGTCGGGGCCGTCCTCCCAGACCCAGCCGCCGTAGTAGGCGATCTGCCAGCCGCCCGCCCCGCCCTGCACGAAGGCGGTGGTGCCGCCCGACGTGCCCGGCAACACCCGGTGGATGTTGCCGCTGATCGCCACGTCGGTGGTGGTGCCCTGGAAGCTCTGGTCGAAGTTGGCCCCGCCGCTGCCGAGCACGTTGCCGCCCACCGGGTCGCCGCCGCCATCACCGTGCGGCCCGCTGCCCCACTCCGCGTGCGCCTTCCGGATCGCCAGCACAGCGCCGGTGTGGCCGGGGTAGTTGGTTTCGGGCGTCGTGTTGTCGTTGGCTCCCGCGTTCAGGAAGCCGTTGTTCACCCGGAAGTCGCGCTGGTCCAGGCCGAGTTGGCTGCCGGTCAGCACGAACGCATCGGCCGGCACCGCCGAGGGCACGAAGCTGAGCACTCCCACGCTGAGGGCGGCGCCGAGCCAGGCCGCCAGCACCACTGCACGCCGCCTGCTGGTCATCATCGTCTGCACCTCCTGCGCCTGTCCGGGTGATGCCCGCGCCCCCTGGCGCCCGCACTGCGCGAACGCACCTCCGGCGGCGTCGAGCCCGACCCCATCTTGCCCGCTGCGATCCGTCCGTGGTGCGTCGCCGCCGGGACGAACGCCGTTCGTGCAGACCGGGAACGGACGCCCACGGCGCCGGGACGGGGGCGCAGGCCCCCGAATGCGAGAAGCCCCGCCCTCGGCTCGCGAGGACGGGGCTTCCACGGAGCCCGAAGACTCCGATCGGCAGTGAGCCGGACTCCCTTACGGGATGACCATCTCCAGACCGTTGGTGGCCGTGAAGCCGGCCGGGCCCGTCGCGTCGGTGAACCACATCTGCATGATCACCGAGAGGCCGGACGGGATCGACACGTCGACCGCGCCGGGGATGACCATCGTGCCGTCCACGCCGGTGACGATCGGCACCTGGACCAGCCACGGCACCGGGTAGAGCGTGCCCTGCTTGAACGGCAGCGGGTTCAGCTCGAGACCGATGAACCACGAACCGCCGGCCGACGAAGGTGCGTCGAGCACGTTCAGCGTGAAGCCCGCGCCGCCGGGGCTGGCATCGCCCACGCCGGTGAACAACGGGACGCCGGCTCCGCCGCCGAGGCCAGGACCGATGTTGTTGAACGCGCCTTCGTTGATGTACTCGTAGCCGGCCACGAGCGTGTCGCCGCCCGAGCCCTGCACGAACACGTCCACCAGGCCATCCGACGCAGCGGCCGGAGTCTCGACCGTGAACTCGGTCGCGCTCTGGATCTCGAGGTTGGTCCCGCTGACGCCGTCGAACTGGGCGAAGAACACCGGCACCGTGTTGGGGCCGCTGATCGTGACCAGCTCTCCGCCGACCGTGGAGCCGCTGGCCGGGTCGACCGTGTCGATGTCCATGAACCCGTTGAAGCTGTAGGTGTACGCAGCCACCAGTGAACCCGGGCCGTCGTCGTTCGTGACGACCACGTCGACGGACTCACCGAACGTCCCGGGCGGGCTGACCGCCTGGATCAGGCCGTCGTTCACGACCACGAACGACTGCGCCGGAACGCCGTCGAAGGTGACCGAGATCGTGCCCAGGAAGCCGAAGCCCTCGATGTCGACGGGCGTCCAGCCGGCGGCAGCGCCACTGTTCGGGTCGAGCAGGCTCAGGATCGGAAGCTGTGCGCCGCCCTCGTCGATGTTGAGCGGGAACGCGTCCGACAGCGAGAAGTGGCCGGTGGCGTTGCGACGCACGAGCACGTGACCGTCCACGGCGTTGCCGGGGATGTTCACCGTCAGCGACGTCCCGCTCGGGGACGGCACACCGAAGATGATCGACTCCTCGCCACTGCTGTTCTGGTTCGTGAACCAGACCTGGTTGTTGGTCGAGGTGAAGTTGATCCCGTTGATCGTGAGCGCACTGCCCAGCTCCAGCGTGCCGCTGATGCTGCCGATGTTCGGCTTGAGCGGGTCGGCGGAACCGTAGATCGCCTGGACGCCCGCGATGTCGTCGGAGTGGAGCGAGCGCTGCTCGAAACCGTTGGCCGTACCCGGCTGCATCGTGGGCGAACCACCCGAGTTCGAGTGACCCATCCCGAGCGCGTGACCGTGCTCGTGGCAGGCGATGCCCTGCAGGTCCGAACCGCCGCTGATGAAGCCGGGGCCGTCCTGCCAGGTCCAGGTGGAGTAGTAACGCACGTGCCAGCCGAAGGAGCCGCCCTGCATGAAGGCCAGGGTGCTGCCCGACGAACCGCTCAACTCGCGGTGGATGTTGGTGAAGCTGCCGGTGCTCGTGGTCGTGCCCTGGAAGTGGGCGTCGTAGTTGGCGCCGCCGCTGCCCAGGAAGTTGCCCGAGACGTCGCCGGTACCGTCACCGTGACCGCCGCTGGCCCACTCGATCGCGCCCTTCCAGATCGCCATCACGGCGCCGGTGTGCCCGGGGAAGTTCGGATGCGGGGTGGTGTTGTTGTTGGCGGTGCCGTCCGTGAAGTTGTTGTTCACGCGGAAGTCGCGCTCGAAGATGCTCAGGCTGTGCCCGAGCAGCGAGTACGCGCCGGCATCGTCAGGCTTGGTCGCGACCGAGAGGGTCGTCGAGAGCGCCACCGCGCCGGCCAGGCCGAGCGTGGCGATGATCTTCTGCTTGGTATTCGTCATCGGATCCGCCTTTCTACTTACCGAGCTTCTGGGCGGCCGCGGCGCGATCGGCCTCGATGGCCTGGTGCGTCACGCGGATCCGGGACTTGGCGTCAGCCAGCTTGGTGTTCTCGGGGAACGCGAACGATCCCTTGCCGATCACCACCGGCTCGCCGAAGCCGCGCTCGACGCGGTAGGTCGACGACAGGTTGAACGCGAGCTTGGCCCCCTCGGGGTTGCCGCCCTCGGTGAT
>JAJDEQ010000050.1 GCA_029259695.1 Planctomycetota bacterium | reverse complement strand
CGGCCAGGGCACAGAGCACGCCGCCGCCGAGCGAGCGCCCGTGGTAGACGATGCGGGCCGGGTCGATCTCCGGGCGCCCGCTCAGTTGCTGCAGGGCGAGGGCGAAGTCGGCGGTGATCCCTTCCTGAGACGGCGAGCCGGCCGAGCGCCCGTAGCCGCGGTACTCGACCAGCAGCACGTGCAGGCCCAGTTCGCGGTACGGCACCAGCGCCCGGGGCCAGAAGTCGATCAGCTCGCCGTTGCCGTGGGCGAAGACCACCAAGGGGGCCGGTCCCGCACGTCCGCCGCGGGCGGGGAGCAGCCATGCTTCCACCGGCCCTGCATCCGTCGCGAGCCACAGCCGCTCGCCGCCGTCCAGGTCGACGTGCTCGGCGGGGGTGACGCCGCGCGACGCCATGCCCGCCGGGAACAGCACCATGCGTTGTCCCGCGTACACGACTGCGGCCAGCGCAGCCAGCAGAACCAGCAGGAAGGTCATGACGCGGCGCAGCAGGGGCATGAGCTCGAGGTCGTGGCGAGCGCGGAAGCTGGATCATAGCAAGGGGTGGCGCGCGCACCGCGTATGCTGCGCACCCCCGAGTCGAGCGTGCGTCCGAGAGGCGCTCGGCGTGGTCGCCGACGCGACCCGGTGTCGACGCGAATCCTGGAGATGCCTGCATGTGCCTTCGACGCTCACCGAATGCCTGGCTTCGACTGTCGTGCGCCGTGCTCGCGAGCGTTGCCCTGGCGTGCGGGTCGGGCGCGGACGGTGGAACCGACACGGCCTCGAGCGACGGGGCGGGTTCCGTGGTGATCGGGATCGTGGCCAAGAGCCAGAGCAACCCGGTGTTCCAGGCGGCCCACGCCGGCGCGACGGCGGCGGTCAAGGACCTCGACGACGGTCGTTACGGCGGCGCGCTCGTCGAACTCGACATCCAGACGCCGTCCGACGAGGACCCGCAGCGACAGGCCGAGGCCATCGAACAGCTCGCCCGCCGCGGGGCCAAGGGCATCGCCGTGGCCTGCAGCGACGCCAACACGCTCACGCCGGCCATCGACAAGGCGGTGGAACTCGGAGCCGTGGTCATGTGCTTCGACAGCGACGCGCCGCGCAGCGAACGGCTGTGCTACTTCGGCACGGACGACATCGACTGCGGGCGACAGGTCATGCGCGAACTCGCCGGCGTGATGGGGGAGCGCGGCAAGATCGCGATCCTGGCCGGCAACCAGACCGCGCCCAACCTGCAGAAGCGCGTGGAGGGCGTGCTCGCCGAACTCGCCGAGTACGGCGACATGGCGTTGGTGGACGACGGCATCATCTACCACCCCGAGACCCCCGAGCAGGCAGCCGAGGCGGTCAACCGCATCCAGAGCACGCACCCCGACATCGAGGGCTGGGCTTTCGTGGGCGGCTGGCCGCTGTTCACCCGGGGTGCGCTCAAGTGGGAGCCGGGCGCGATCAAGGTCGTGTCGGTGGACGCGTTGCCGCCGCAACTCGCCTACCTGGAGAGCGGCCATGTGCAGGTGCTGCTGGCCCAGGACTGCTTCGGCTGGGGCCAGGCCTCCGTGGACATCCTGTTGCGTCGGATCGTCGACGGCGAGGACCCCGAGGGCGAACGCATCATCGCGCCGCTCACACGCGTCACCAGCGAGAACGTCGCCGACATCGAGCGACAGTGGGAGCTCTGGTTGAGCGACGGGTAGTCAGCCCGCCGCCCTCGTCCGTTCCCGTTGCGCGACACGTTCTGGTGGGGACGGAGGAAACCATGCGATCGAAGCTCTCCACTTGTGTTGCTCAATGCGGGTTCATGACCTGCTTCGTCTGCGCCCTGCTGCTGAGCGGTCCGGCGTGGGCGCAAGCCACCCGGTACGTCGTGAACGGTTCCAATCCGGGGGATCGGTTCGGCGCCGAGATCACCGCCGTCGGTGACGTGAACGGGGATGGCGTCTCCGACTGGGCGGCAGCGTCGGTCGATCGCCGCGTGCGCATCTACTCGGGGGCGGACGGCGCCGTGCTGCGTTCGATGCCGACGCCCCTCGCGCCCGACGCCCGCTTCGGCCACGCGCTGGCCGCGGCCGGCGCCGTGGATGCCGACGGCGTGCCGGACCTGGTCGTCGGAGCCCACGGCGAGGAGCTCGTCTTCGGTTCCCCGACCCAGTCTGCGTTTCGTCCCGGCGTGGTGTTCGTCTACTCGGGCAAGACGGCGCAGGTGATCCTGCGCCTCGACGAGCCCGGCGGCGGCGACACCGACTTCGGTTTCTCCGTCGCGGGTCTGGGCGATGTCGACGCCGACGGTCATGACGACATCGCGGTCGGCGCCCCCGCACTCACCTATCACACCGGCTTCCAGGGTTGGGGCAGCCTGATCCCCGGCCGCGCATGGATCGTCTCCGGCGCGGACGGTGCGTTGTTGCACGAACTCGTCGGGCAGGCAGCCGGGGACGTCTTCGGCTACGCGCTCGCCGCGGTGGGTGATCTCGACGGCGACGACGTGCAGGACCTCGCCGTGAGCGCGCGGCAGCGCGACGTCTTCCCGCCGCTGTCGCCGGAGTCCGTGTCCGTCTTCTCCGGCGCCACGGGGGCGCGGCTGCTCGCCGTGCGTGATCCGGGCCATGCGCCGCCGCTGATCGGCGGGCTGCCCCGCTTCGGCTCGGCCCTGGCCGGAGCCGGCGACCTCGACGGCGACGGCGTCCCGGACATCCTGGCGACGGCCGTGGGCGACCCGCTGACGCTCGGCTCGCTGGGCCAGGCGCTGCTGCTCTCCGGCGCGGACGGCAGCGTGCTCCGTCGCTGGAACCCCACCTACTCCGGCACCTTCGTCGCCAGCGGCTTCGGGCTGTCGATCGCCGCGGGGGACGTCAGCGGTGACGGTGTCGTCGATGTGCTCGTGGCGCACGGCGGGGCGGCCGACGTGGCGGCCTTCTCGGGCACCGACGACGGACACCTCGACACGTTGTTGCTCGGCGGCGGCGGCGGCGGCACCGAGGTGGCCGTGCTCGGCGATGTCACCGGCGACGGCATCGGCGACTTCGCCGTGGGTGAACCCGGCCACGACGGCTCAGGGATCGACGCGGGCCGCGTCACGGTCGTCGCCGGCGGGAGCTGGGCCTGGCGCGATCTGGGGTCGGGCGTCATGGGCTCGGGACATTTCGTCCCCGTGCTGCGCGGCGTGGGCACGCTCGCCGCGAACTCGCTGGTGGAGTTCCGAGTGGACCCGCCCTGGGTGCGCCCCCAGCCGGGGGGCAGCTTCAACACGATCGTCCACGGTCGGTTGGTGCTGGGCACCACGGATGTCTCGATCCCGTTCCACGGCGGTGTGCTCGTGCCGAGCCCGGACGCGTTCATCGCCTTCACCGGTCCCGGCTTCTTCCAATCGGCGGTCTACCGCACGGTCGTTCCGGATGGACTGCCTGCGGGCTTCCGCTTCTTCGCGCAGGTCGTCTTCCTCGATCCCGGTGCTGAGCAGGGCATCTCGATGACGAACGCGGTGCAGGGCAGCGTGCCCTGAGCGCGCGCCGCGGCCGGCGGGCCTCGTCGTCGGTGCGATGACACGCCCTCGTGGACGCGCACAAAACTCGGCGCGCAGCGTTGATGATGCCTCGTCGTGACGGGACCATGCGCCCGTGACGGACTCACCGCGCGTCGACTCCCAGCCCGCATGCGAAGGCGAGCACGCCGTCCTCGGCGTGCCCACGGCGGTCGCCGGCTTCGTCGGGCACACCGAGCGCGGGCCGGTGGACGAGCCGATCGAGGTCACCGGGCTGCAGGAGTTCGACTCGGTCTTCGGGGGGGGGCAGGCACCGAGCCCGGTGCGCACCGCGGCGGCCGACTTCTTCGCCAACGGTGGCTCGCGCGCCTTGATCGTGCGTGTCCACAGCGGAGCTCGCAGCGCCGTCTTCTCGCTGCCCACCGTCGGCGGCGCGTGGCGGTTGCGCGCGATCGGACCGGGTGCCTGGGCCAACGGTCTCGTGATCCGCGTGGACGAGGACTCCTATCGGCGCCCGGATCGCTTCCACCTGCGTGTGCGCGATCCCGGCAGCGGCCTGGACGAGCAGTACCTGGAGGTCTCCATCGACGAGGGCTCCCCGTGGTTCGTGGGGCACGTGTTGTCGATGCGCTCGCGCCTGCTGCGGCTCGACGTGCTGTCGGTGTCCGGCCCGCCGTCGCTTCCGGAGCCGGTCGTGTTCGCCGCGGGGCAGGACGTCGGGGCGCTCCACGGTTGCGACTTGGTCCAGCGCGGCGAGGAGGGCGGAGCGCTCGATGCCTCGGCGTTCGGTGCGGCCGGCGCATGCGCGGAGCCCGACACCCCGCGCCGAGGTCTGGCCGTCCTCGACGCGGCTCCGGACCTGGGCCTGCTGTACGTTCCCCCGCCGGCTCCCGGTGTCGACGTGGACGAGTCGGTGTTGCGCTTCGCCCTCGAGTTGTGCGCGCGTCAGGGCGCCATGCTGCTGCTCGATCCGCCGCGCACGTGGGTGGATGCCGCGTCGGTGCTGGCGGGCCTGTCCGCGTTGCCTCGCGCTGCGGACGCCGCGGTGTTCTTCCCGCCTCTGGGCGAGCCCGGTGGGGAGTCGGGCAAGCGGACGACGCGGGGCCCGGCGGCCGCCGTCGCCGGCCTCCTCGCCCGCGGGGACGAACTCGCCGGGATCTGGACTCCGCCGGGTGGCGCCAACGCCACGCTGCGGGGCACCGGCCGCCCGGCCTGCGAACTGCAGGCCGCAGAACTCCAGCAACTCACGGCCGCAGGCGTGAACTGCCTGCGCGCCTTGCCGCCGCTGGGCGCGCAACGGACCGCGCCCGACGGGGAGCCTGCGGCGCCATCGACCGCGGGCGACACGGTGCTCTGGGGTGCGCGCACGCTGGCCGACGGCGACGACGTGGAATGGGTCGATCGATCGATCGCCTGGCGCCGCGTGCGGCGCTGGGTGGAGCGCAGCTTGCAACGGGGGCTCACGTGGACCGCCGGACGACCGGGTGGCAGGCCACTGCACGACGCCGTCGAACACGCGACCCGCGAGTTCCTGGCACGCTTGTGGAAGCGCGGCGGGCTTGCCGGGGAGAACGAGACTGAGGCCTTTCGCGTGTGTTGTGCTGCGGCAGGACCCGGGCCCGGTCTCACGCTCGTCGTGGGTCTTGCCCTCGTCGATCCGTCGGCCTTCGTGGATGTCACGCTCACACTTCGGTGTGCGCCTCCGGACTGAGCGCGCCGGGGCCGCCGGCCGAGGATTCCTCCCATTCGCTCGTGAGCGGAGCGGGCCCTGTTCGTATCGTCGGGGTCTCGAGGAGACCCGGCCATGACGCAACGCAGCGACGGATCCAGCCCCCGACTCTACGGGTCGCGACTCGACCTGCCCCGAGGGCACGAGCAGCGCGTCGGCGGACACGCCTTCGATCGGCGTGTCCCCGAGTGCGCCCCCGCGGCCCGGGTTCGCCGGGCCGTCGCATTCCTCGCCTGCGTGCTCGTTCCCGCGGCGCCGTTGTGGGCGCTCCAGGATCCGGTTGTCGAGGACCCGGTCGTGGACGGCGAGGTCGCGCACGGCGAAGTCGCTCACGGCGAGGTCGTGCTGGAGGGCGTCGCGCAGGAAGACGTCGCGCAGGAGGCGGACGACCTCGAGCGGCGCGTGCGCGGCGACTTGTTCGGCCTCGCCCTGCACGGCGTGGGTGACGTGAACGACGACGGTGTGCCCGACGTAGCCCTCGGTGATCCGGGCGGAGACGAGGAGAGCGTGGGCCGCGCCTGGGTCCTGTCCAGCGCAGACGGTGCCGTGCTGCACGCGTGGGAAGGGCAGCGGCCGGGAGACGGTTTCGGTTGCACGATCACCGTGCCGGGTGACCTGGACGGCGACGGCGTGCGCGACCTGCTCATCGGTGCCTCGGGTCGTTCCGGTGAAGGTCTCGGGTACGTGCGCGCGTTCTCGGGCGCCGGCGGCGGCGTGCTGTTCAGCGTCGACGTGACGGCCGACGGCTTCAAGCTGCCGTGGACCAGCGCGGCGCCCGGTCCTGCCCTGTGCGGTGTGGGCGACGTGAACGGCGACGGCCGCCCCGACTTCGCGGTGGGTTCGTCCTTCGCCGAACCGTTCGCGGGGTACACGCCCAGCGACGGCGCGGAGCCCACGCCCGGGCCGCGCGGCCTGGTCCAGGTGCTCTCGGGCCTCGACGGCAGTGTGATCCACCGCTTCGTCGGCGACGCGTACGGGGACCGGTTGGGTGCGTGTGTCGCCGACGTGGGGGACGTGGACGGTGACGGCCGCTCCGACCTCGCCGCCAGCGCCGCGCCCGAACACGAGGCCGGGCGGCCGGGTTACGTGCGCATCTGGTCCACCGTCGACGGCTCGATCCTGCGCCGCTGGGATGCCGACGCCGACGTGCGCACCTTCGGCCTCGGCCTGGCCGGCGCCGGCGACCTGAACGACGACGGCTACGCGGACGTGCTCGTGTCGCGACCCTTTGCCCGTGATGCGTCCTCCGTCGTGGCGTGCTCCGGCGCGGACGGGAGCGTGCTCGCCCGCTGGTCCCAGCGAGGTTCGGGTTCGTTCGGTTCGACCCTGACGTCCCTGGGCGATGTCGACGGCGATGGCCGCGCCGACTTCTTCGTCGCCGCGCCGGTGTCCTTCGATCCCGACGAGCAGCCGACCGCGTGGATCCTGTCGGGTGACGCGGACACCGAGTTGATCGGGTTGCGGGGCGACATCCACCTGGACTCGCACTTCGGCGTGAGTGCCGCAGCGATCGGCGACGTCGACGGCGACGGCGTGCCCGATCTCGCGGTGGGCGCGGCGAGTCTGCGCGGCCGCCGCGCGTTCCCCGGCGTCGCGCGGTTCATCTCCGGCAAGACGGGTGACACGCTGCGCACCGTGCTGCGTCCGGACGTCTAGCAGCTGCTAGCCCGGACTTCTCACCAGCTCCTGCTGCGGACACGCCTGGCGCAGCAGGGCTGCGTCGATCGACACTTTCGGTGCTCGACGGGGTGTCACCCCCCTCGGCGCCGAGAGCGACGATGCTCCTTGCCCTCCAGCACCAGTCGCACCCTCGCGACGAAGCTGGTGAGAAGTCCGGGCTAGCGCAGGGCCGGGCCCTGGCCGCCGCTCCTGTCCGGCTGGCCTCTCCCTGATCTTGGGATACGCTGAGGCGTTCGAGAGACCAGTCGAGATCGAGAGATCCCGGGTCACCACGACCGCGTGTGAGAGCGCGTTCGACGCGGAGCCGAGCTCCGCGAGACCCGCGTAAGGAGAGAGAGATGAGAGCGCTCAGTGCTCTGAGCGTGGCCGTTGCGGCTGCGTGTGTGTGGGCGGGTGCCGCCGAGCCGGCTGCGGCTCAGCGGACCCTGTACACGATCGGCGGAACGTCGATCGAAGGACACCTCGGGCACGGACTTGCCGCGCTCGACGATGTCGATGGAGACCAGGTTCCCGACTTTGCTGCGGCCGCTCCCGGTCGCTCGGTGATCGTCTTCTCCGGCGTTGACGGTCACGTCATCCGCTCACACACCGCGCCGTCTCTCCACAGCCTCTTCGGGCAGTCCCTGGCCTCGGCGGACGTCGACGGCGACGGTCTGCGCGACCTGCTGGTCGGCGCGCCCGGCCTGCTGCTCGTGCCGTTCGGTTTCGGCGGCTTCACCTACGCGTCCACACCGGGACAGGTGTATGCCTACTCGGGTGCGGACGGCGAGCTGTTGCAGGTGCACGACGAGCCCGACGGCATCGACTTCGAGTTCGGCTGGGCCGTGAGCGGCATCCGCGACGTGGACGGCGACGACCACGACGACATCCTGGTCGGCGCTCCGGCCAACTACTTCACGATCAACCAGGCGCCGGGCAAGGCCTACCTCCTGTCGGGGCGCACCGGCCAGTTGTTGCAGGAGTGGTCGGGCGAACTCGTCGGTGACGAGTTCGGTTGCGCCGTGGCATCCCTGGGCGACGTGGACGGCGACACCATCAGCGACGTGGCCATCGGAGCCAGGCAAGGCGGCTACGTCGGCGTCTACTCCGGGCTGACGGGTGCGCGCATCGCGGGCTTCGCCGACCCGGCGCTGCCCATCGGAGAATCCGTCGCGGGCGTGGGTGACGTCGATGCCGACGGCGTGCCGGACCTGCTGGCGGGCACGGGCGCCCTGGCCGGCGAAGGCGTGGCGCGTGTCGTGTCGGGTGCCACCGGCAAGCCGCTCCAGGAGTTCTTCGCGCTGCACGCCGGCGGGTTCGAGAACGGCGGCTTCGGCGCGCCGGTCACCCCGGGCGGCGACATCGATGGCGACGGCGTGAACGACGTGCTCATCGGCAGCGTGCACCGCGCGGCGGTGTCGGTCTTCTCCGGCCGTACCGGCGGGCACCTCAACACCCTCGGCTCGCGCGAGATCGTGCCGCCCGGCTTCACCACCTTCGTCGGCGGCTGCGCCGTCGTGATCGGTGACGTGAACGCTGACGGCATCCACGACATCGCCATGGGCGAGCCCTTCGCGGCGGACGCGGGGTCCGCCAAGGGCCGCATCCACGTCATCGCCGGCGGCGAGTGGCCCTGGGAAGACATGGCCGGTGGCGTGGCGGGCTCGGGCGCGTTCGTGCCCCCGCTGCGCGGCATCGGCACGCTGGCCCACGGGTCGTTCCTCGAGTTGTGGACCTGGCCCTCCGAACTGCGCCGCCGTCTGCCGGCGTTCGGTGACGGCATCGTGCACGGCCGGGTGATCCTCGGCGCGGTCGCGGGCAACAAGCCGTTCAAGGGCGGCGTGCTCGTCCCCAGCCCCGACGTCCACGTCCCGTTCGCCATCCTCGGCGGCTTCATCGATCGCCTCGTGAACGTGGAGATCCCCGCGGGCCTGCCCCCGGGTTTCTCGTTCTACGTGCAGGCCCTCTACCTCGACCCGGGTGCGCCCGGGCGTCTCGCCATGTCGAACGCCCTGCAGGCCACCATTCCCTGATCCGATCTCGTGGTCGGTCTTTGCGTGGGCCGACCCCTTCCTTGCCGCCCGGCGAGCTTCCCATGCTCGCCGGGCGGTTTTCGTTCGGGCGTGGGCGGTTTTCGTTCGAACAGGCGTCGCTCGAACTCGAGTGGCCGGCGAGAATCCTCCCGTGATCGAGTTTCGCGACGTGAGCAAGTCGTTCGGTGGTGTCGCCGCGCTCGACCGGGTGAGCTTCCGGGTCGAGTCGGGCGAGTGTCACGGCTTGATGGGGGAGAACGGCGCAGGCAAGTCGACCCTGGGCAAGGTGCTGTGCGGGATCCACCGCCCGGACTCGGGTGAGGTGCGGATCGACGGTGTGTCGCGTCGCCTGCGTTCGCCGGCCGACGCGCGCGAAGCCGGTGTGGCCATGGTGCACCAGGAGCTGGCCCTGTGCGCTGACCTCAGCGTGGCCGAGAACCTCTGCCTGGGGCGCTACCCACGTCGGCAGGCCGTCGGTCTGCGCTGGTTGCTCGACCGCGGTGCGATGGCCCGCCGTGCTCGCGACCTGCTCGCGCGCATCGGCGTCGAACTGGACGTCGAGGCGCCCGTCGGGTCGCTCTCCACGGCGCAGGAGCAGCTGGTCCAGGTCGCCGCGGCGGTCGGCACGGGGGCCGACGTGCTGGTCTTCGACGAGCCGACGAGTTCGCTGTCCGAGGCCGAGTCCGAGCACTTGTTCGGCCTGATAGAGGATCTTCGGCGTCGCGGGCTCACGCTGCTGTACGTCTCCCATCGGCTGCCGGAGGTCTTCCGTCTGTGCGACCGCATGACGGTGCTGCGCGACGGGCGCCATGTGCAGACGGTGCCCCGTGAAGGGACGGATCCGGACCAGCTCGTGCGGCTGATGATCGGCCGTGACCTGGAGCGCGCGCCCGCCGCGCGGGCACCGGCACCCGAGGTGCCCGTGGTGCTCGACGTGCGCGGGCTGAGCTCGCCCGGGTTGTTCGACGACGTCTGCTTGAGCGTGCGAGCAGGAGAGATCCTGGGCGTCGCCGGGCTGGTGGGCGCGGGGCGCAGCGACGTGTTGCGCGCGTTGTTCGGCCTCGATGGCAGCGCTCGCGGCGACGTGCGCGTGGCCGATCGCGAAGGTCGTCTACAGCGCCTGCCTCTGGGGGATGTGACCCGGGCCATGGCGGCGCAGCTCGCGCTGGTCCCGGAGGACCGCAAGCGCGAAGGGCTGGTGCTGTCGTCGAGCGTGCTGCACAACGCGTCGCTGTCGCGGCTCGATGCGTTGCGCGGTGGTTGGCGTCGCGCGGGGTGCATCGATCGCGGGGCCGAACGACGTCAGACGACGGAAGCCCTGACGCGGCTGGACGTGCGGGCCGCGAGCCTCGACCTGCCCGTGGGCGACCTGAGCGGTGGCAACCAGCAGAAGATCGTGCTGGCCAAGTGGCTCATGCGTACCGCGCGCGTCCTGCTCGTGGACGAACCGACGCGGGGTGTGGACGTGGGAGCCAAGGCGTCGATCCACGAACTGCTCGCCGAGCACGCCGCGACCGGAGCCTGCGTGGTACTCGTGTCGTCCGAGCTCCCGGAGTTGCTCGCCCTGGCGTCGCGCATCGTCGTCATGCGCGGCGGGCGGCTGGTGGGCGAAGTCGCCCGGGATGACGCCGACGAGGAATCGCTGATGCGGCTCATGGCGGGGGTGACGCAGCCGACCCCCTCTCGCGCGCCGCCCGGCTGAGCCTGCGCGGCGCCCCGCTGGGCCCGCACGCCGTTCGGCTGAGCTCGCGCACGTCGCCCCGCTGAGCCTACGCGCCGCCCGGCTCAGCTCGCGCGCCGCCGGCTCAGCTCGCACGCCGTTCGCGTGGCGTCAGCGCCGAGCTGAATGCAGCCGACCGGCTCGCTATGCTGTCGCCCATGACCGAGAACGACCGCTACGCGCCCACTCCCGAGGATCAGTTCAGTTTCGGCCTCTGGACCGTGGGCAACCCGGGCCGGGACCCGTTCGGAGAGGCCGTCCGCCCCCAGCTCGAACCGGCCGAGATCGTGTGCAAGCTCGCGCAGTGCGGTGCCTGGGGCGTCAACCTCCACGATAACGACCTGGTGCCGTTCGGCAGCTCTGCCGCCGAGCGCGGGCGCATCGTGGCGGCCTTCAAGAAGTCGCTGCGGGACGCGGGCATGGTCGTGCCCATGGCGACGACCAACCTGTTCTCCCACCCGGTCTTCAAGGACGGCGCGTACACCTCCAACGATCCCAAGGTGCGCGCCTTCGCGTTGCGCAAGACCATGGAGGGCATCGACCTGGGCGTGGAGCTGGGCGCGCGAACGTACGTCTTCTGGGGCGGCCGGGAGGGCTCCGAGGCGGATGCCTGTCGCGATCCGCGCACGGCCATCTCGCACATGCGCGACGCGATCGACTTCCTGTGCGCCTACGTCAAGGACCAGGGCTACGACATCCGTTTTGCGTTGGAAGCCAAGCCGAACGAACCCCGCGGGGACATCTACCTGCCCACGACGGGGCACATGCTGCACTTCATCTCGACGCTTCAGCACGAGGAGATGGTGGGCGTCAACCCGGAAGTGGCGCACGAGACCATGGCCGGGTTGTCGTTCGTTCACGGCGTGGCCCAGGCGATGGAAGCGCGCAAGTTGTTCCACATCGACCTCAACGCCCAGCGCATCGGGCGCTACGACCAGGACCTGCGCTTCGGCAGCGAGGACCTCAAGCAGGCCTTCCTGCTCGTGCGGCTGCTCGAGGGCACGTCGGGTGGGCAGCGTTACGGCGGGCCGCGACACTTCGA
This sequence comes from Planctomycetota bacterium, assembly GCA_029259695.1. Classification (GTDB taxonomy): domain Bacteria; phylum Planctomycetota; class B15-G4; order B15-G4; family B15-G4; genus OFTM49. The sequence continues at coordinate 23,884 of JAJDEQ010000050.1, read as the reverse complement.
CGCGCACGCCTATCGCACCGAGGACCAAGCGGGTGTGTGGGAGTTCGCGCGTGGGTGCATGCGCACCTACAAGATCCTCGTCGAGCGTGCGCTCTCGTTCGACTCCGACCCCGAAGTACGCGATCTGGTGGCCGAGCACAACGACGCCGAGATCGATCCGGCGCTCACGGGCTACAGCCGGGAGAAGGCCGATCGGTTGCGCGCCCTGGATCTCGATGCGGACGCGCTCGGTCGGCGCGGTTGCGGCTACGAACGGCTAGACCAGCTCATGATCGAACACATGCTGGGCGTGCGCCCGGCCTGAGCCGCCCCGGCAGCGCGTTCGTCAGCGCGGCGCGCCGTCGTGCCAGCGTTCGATCTCCACGATCGTCTGGCCCTTGCCCTCGCGGATGCGGGCGATGGCGACCGACGGATCGTCGTCGAAGCGCGCCGACCTGGTCGCGGTCGGCTCGCCCTTGATCACGCGCCAGCTCTGCAGGCGCTTGAAGCCGAGCCCGCGCAACTGCTCGTCGCAGTGCTCGCGTACGTCGGACGGACTCATGCCGGTGACGTAGCGGAAGCGATAGCTGGCGCCGTCGTCGATCACGTCGACGATGGCTGCGTCGGCGGGCAGCTCCAGGCCCGAGCGGCTCGACACCGACCTCGCGCGGGCGGTGTCGCCGATCAGTGCTTGCGCGACGGGCGCTCTGTCTTCGTGCGCGCTGCAACCGATGGCGGCGAGCGCGAGCACCATCACGAGTCGTCGGGATCTCGACTCCATGCTCTCGTTTCCTGGCGGACGATGGGGGCGGGCCAGTTTTTCCTCTCGGCGGCGGAGCAGCAGGTCTTGAGCAGCCGCCTGCCAGGAGCTGTGTCCTGTGGTGGTTTCGGCCACAGAAACGGGCCCGGGAGGCGGATCATCCACCGCCTCGTCGTTAGCATGTCGACATGTCCGGAGCCTCGAGACGAGTCGACAGCGCGGCCCTGCCCTGGCGGCCCACGCCCTACCCCGGCGTGCAGTGGAAGAAGCTGCTCTTCGATCGCGACACCGGTCGTTCGGCGGTGCTGTTGCAGTTCGAGCCGGGTGCTCGTTACGGGGCTCACCGCCATCCGGCCGGCGAGCAGTACTTCGTGCTCGAAGGGTCGCTGGAGGACGGTGGTGTCACCTGGGGGCCGGGCAGCTTCGTGGATCACGCCCCGGGTTCGGTGCACCGTCCCAGCTCCCGAGAGGGTTGCCGACTGTTCGTGAGCTTGCCCGAGCCGATCGAGATCGTCGACGAGCCGGCGCCATGAGTCGCGACGCTGCGCGAGCGCGTCCGAGCCGGCGGGCCGAGTTCCGCTGGGACGTCCCCGACCGCTTCAACTTCTGCCGCGACACCTTCGATGGACACGCCGCGTCGGGCGAGCGTCTCGCCATGTGGTGGATCGACGACCACGGGGCTGAGCGCAAGCTGAGCTACGAGCACTTCGTGCAACGCAGTCGCCGTCTTGCGGTCGGTCTCGCCGCGGCAGGTCTGCGGCCGGGCGACGTCGTGGTGGCGGTCATGCCGCGTCTGGTCGAGTGGTGGGAGTTGTTCCTGGCCTGTCTGCGCGGTGGCTTCGTGCTGAGCCCGGGCACGACCCAGCTCACGACCAAGGACGTGGCCTTCCGCCTCGGGGCGGCCGAAGCGCGGGCGGTGGTCGTCGACGGGGCGAGCGCGGGTGTGTTCGACGAGGCCCTGGCCGCGACCGGTTACGCGCTGGCCCCACGCATCGTCGTCGGTGCCGAGCGCGGCGGCTGGACGACGTACGAGGACGTGCTCGCCGACCCGGGCGGCTTCGTGGCCGCCGACACTGGCGCGCACGACCCCGCCCTGCTGTTCTTCACCTCGGGGACCACGGGTCAGCCCAAGATGACCCTGCACACGCAGGCGTCCTATGGGATCGGTCACGTGGTGACGGGCCGTCATTGGGTCGGCCTCGAACCGGACGACCTGCACTGGAACCTGTCCGACACCGGGTGGGCCAAGGCCGCCTACAGCAGCGTCTTCGCACCCTGGATCGTGGGCTGCGCGACCTTCGTGCACCACACCCCGCGCTTCGATGCGCGGGCCACCCTCGAAATCCTGGAGCGCTATCCGATCAGCGCATTCTGCGGCCCTCCCACGGTCTACCGCATGCTGATCCAGGAAGACCTGGGCGCGCGCCGTTTCCCATCACTGCGCCATTGCGTGGCTGCCGGTGAACCGCTCAACCCCGAGGTGCTGGAGGTCTGGGGCGAGGCCACCGGGCTGCCGATCCGCGACGGCTACGGACAGACCGAGACGGTGTTGCTGGTGGGGAACTTCCCCGGCGAGGAGCTACGCCCCGGTTCCATGGGGCGTGCGGCGCCCGGCTTCGACGTGGCGGTGCTCGGTGACGATCGCCGGCCGGTTCCGGCGGGAGAGGAAGGCGAGGTCGCTGTGCGCGTCGTTCCCCAGCGACCGGCGGGCCTGTTCGTCGAGTACTGGAAGGACCCCGAGCGCACCGCGGCCGTCTTCGCGGGGGACTGGTATCTCACCGGGGACCGCGCCACGCGCGATGCGGATGGCTACTTCTGGTTCGTCGGTCGCGCCGACGACGTGATCATCAGCGCGGGGTATCGCATCGGCCCGTTCGAGGTGGAGAGCGCCCTGCTCGAACACGATGCCGTGGTGGAGTCAGCCGTGGTGGGCAAGCCCGACCGGGTGCGCGGCGAGATCGTGGTGGCCTACGTGGTCGTGGCGGATCAGACCGAAGCCGGTCCGGAACTCGCCGCGGAATTGCAGCAGTTCGTGCGCGGCCACACGGCGCCCTACAAGTACCCGCGGCAGATCGAGTTCGTGGATGCGCTGCCCAAGACCGTCAGCGGCAAGATCCGTCGCATCGAGTTGCGTGCCCGGGCCGCGGGACGGGACGCCTGACGACGCGCCGGACTCGGCCGGCGGTGTGGGCAGGGGGGCGAACAGCCCTCAGGATACGGCGGCCAGCCGGGGCAGGGCCCCGCTGAGCAGGCCCTGCATGTCCGTGGCGAACGAGGCGCGGACCTTGAGCATCTCCGCGCGGTCGAGCGGCGCTTCGATGATGCCGGCGGCCATGTGCGTCACGCAGGCGATGCCCGCGATGCGCATGCCGCGCTGTCGGGCCACGAGCACCTCGGGCACCATCGACACGCTCACCACCCGGGCGCCGAGCCTCTTCACCATGCGCACCTCGGCCGAGGTCTCATGGGTCGGGCCCAGGAACTGGGCCAGCACGCCCCGGCTGACGGTCAGCCCGGTCTGCTCGGCGGTCTGCTCCAGGAGCGGGATCAGGTCTGGGTCGTAGGCGCCGACCATGTCGGGGAAGCGCGGTCCGAAGCGCGGGTCGTGGTCGCCGGCCAGGACGTTGCCGCCGCTCAGGTTGAGGTGGTCCTCCACGAACATGACCGACCCCGGGGGCAACTCGGGGTCGGTGGAACTCACGGCGGTGGTCACGATGATCGTGTGCACGCCCAGCAGCGAGAGCAGTCGCACCGGCGCGGCGATCTCGTCGTGGGTGCGACCTTCGTACATGTGCAGCCGGCCGCAGAGTCCCAGGACGGCGGTGTCGCCCAGGTGCCCGTGGAGCAGGGCGCCGCGGTGTCCGGCGGTGCTGGTCTTGGCCAGGCCCGGGATGTCCGCATAGGGCATGAACTGCGGATGGTCGACGTTGTCGAGCGCCTCGCTCAGCCCCGAGCCCAGGACCACGCCCACCGGTGCGCGCCCCAGACGCTGGGCGACGGTGTCGGCGGCCTTCGCGAGCACGTCGTACTGTGCCATGAACATCGGCTCCGGTTGCTTGCCCCGGCTCGTCACCGACCCACGGGGTCGACGAGCCGGACGCCTCGGACGGGTTCGCCCCTCCGGTCTCGAGCCGGGAGGGCTCGAGACCGGCGGTGCCTTCTCACCGGGCGCCCATGATAGCGCTTCGCTATGATGCCGCGCCCTCGTTCGCTAGCCGGTGCCTGAAGTCCTGGAGGACGTGTTGAAACAACCCGATCTGCGTTCGTTCATGGATCGGCTGGAGGCCGAGGGCGAACTGCTGCGCATCGACCGTGAGGTGAGCTGCGAGCTCGAGATCGCGGCCATCGCGGACCGGGTGAGCCGTGCGGGCCCCGAGGCGAACAAGGCGCTGCTGTTCACCCAGGTGGCCGGTTCGCGCTTCCCGGTGCTGATCAACGCGCTCGGGAGTTCGCGGCGCATGCAGATCGCCTGCGGCGTGGAGGACCACCGCGCCCTCGAGAACCTGCTCGAGGACTTCCTGCAGCGCATCGAGCGCCCGCGCGTCACCTGGCGCGACAAGTTCGGCGCCCTGCCGCTGCTGGGTCGCCTGGCGCGCCTGTTCCCGCGCCATGTGCGCAACGGACCGTGCCAGGAGGTCGTGCACGAGGGCGGCGACGTGGACCTGCTCGAGGTCCCCGTGCTCACCACCTGGCCCAAGGACGCGGGGCCCTTCGTCACCCTGCCGCTGGTGTTCACCAAGGACCCGGAGACGGGCGCCCGCAACTGCGGCATGTACCGTCTGCAACGCTACGACGAGAACACGTTCGGGTTCCACGTGCACACCCACCACACCGGCGCCGACCACCTGCGCAAGGCGAAGGCGCTCGGCCGGGAGCACCTGGAGGTGGCCGTCGCCGTGGGCGCCAGCGCCGCCACCGTGTTCTCCGCCGTCGCTCCGCTGCCGCCCGGCGTGGACGAGCTGCTGTTCGCGGCGTTCATCCAGAACCAACCGGTGGACCTGGTCAAGTGCCGCACGGTGGACCTGGAGGTGCCCGCCGCCGCCGAGTTCGTGATCGAGGGCCGCGTGCCCGTCGACGAGCTGCGCCGCGAGGGACCGTTCGGCGATCACACCGGGTTCTACAGCCTGGCCGACGACTACCACGTGCTCAACGTGACGGCGCTCACGCACCGGCGCGATGCCATCTGGCACACCACGGTGGTCGGCCCTCCGCCGCAGGAAGACTGTCACATGGGTGCGGCCATCGAGCGCTTGTTCATCCCGCTGCAGCGCAAGCTCATGCCCGAGCTGATCGACATGCGCCTGCCGTTCGCCGGCGTGTTCCACAACCTGATGCTGCTCAAGGTCCGCAAGGACTACCCGGGGCAGGGGCGCAAGGTCGCCCACACCGTCTGGGGCATGGGGCAGGCGATGTTCACCAAGGTCATCGTGGTCGTGGACGAGGACGGGCCCGCGCTGGACGACGACGCGGCGCTGCTCGACCTGCTGCTCGAACGCTTCGACTCGGCGCGCGATCTGGAGTTCGTGTTCGGGCCCACCGAGACGCTCGACCATGCGAGCCGCGCGCTGCACTTCGGCAGCAAGGCGTGCATCGACCTGACCCGCGAGTTCCCGGCCGAAGGGCCGCGCCGCACCGTCGCCGACGCGGCCCAGCCCTCGGAGGCGATCGACGACGCGGAGCTGGTCGCCGTGTTGCGCGAACTCGCCGGCGTGGAGGACGCGCTGGTGATCCGGGGTCGGGCCGGAGGAGCCGGGGCGATCGCCGTGGGCGTGGACAAGGCCCAGCCCAGCGTTCCGCGCGTCACCATGGAGCAGATCTGGGACCTGGGTGAGCGGCGCGGCTTCCAGGCCATCACGGACCGCATCCTGCTCTTCGACAAGAACGAGCGGCTCGACGACAACGAGCGGCTGTTGTGGCGCGCGCTCGCGCACATCGAACCGGAGCGGGACGTGCAACGCTCGCCCAACCCCGTGCACGACGCCTCGTTGCGGCGCAGTCCCGGCTATCACCCGCGGCGCATCGGCATCGATGCCACGACGAAGAAGCCGTCCGACGGATTCCAGCGCGACTGGCCCACCGAGCAGACACACCCCAAGAAGCTGCTCAACCGCATCGCGAACCACTGGACCGAGATGGGGCTGGCGGGCGAGTGCCCCTGAGGCCGGCGGTGATGGACCCGTGAGTCCCCGCGAGCGAGCCGGGCCGGGCGGGGGTGAGCAGCACGGGTTCGTGCCGCCGCGGCGGACCCTGCCGCGGTCGTTCTACCGGCGACCGGTGGTGGAGCTGGGGCAGGCGCTCCTGGGGCAGGTGCTCGTGCGACGCCGGCACGGCGTGTTGTGCGCGGGGCGCATCGTCGAGACCGAGGTCTACGGCGGTGAGGGAGTCGACGACAGTGCCCACAGCTTCCGCGGCCCGACGCCGCGCTGTGAGGTGATGTTCGGCGCGGCGGGGATGAGCTACGTGTACATGACGCAAGGCGCGTTGTTCTGCATGAACGTCTCGGCTCAGGGTGATCGCGCGGGCAAGGCGGTGCTGCTGCGCGCCGTCGAGCCCCTGGCGGGGGTCGAACAGATGCGCGCCAGGCGCCGGGCGCGACTGGCGGAGGGGCCGACCCGTCGGCGCCTGCAGCGCGGGCACGAGCACGAACTGGCGCAGGGTCCGGGTCGCCTGTGCCTGGCCTTCGACATCGACCGCCAACTCAACGGCCTTGACCTGACCGACGAGCAGGGGCCCCTGTTCCTGGTACGCGGCGAGGCGCCCGGCGACATCCGCTGGACGCCGCGCGTGGGCCTCAACCCCGCGGCGTTCTCATTCCGCTGGCGTTGGCGCGCGTTCGATGCCGCGTCGGACGCTGTGTCGAAAGGGCGCAGCGCGGGCGCCCGGCGCTGGCGACGCCCATGGCCCGAGGCCTGCCCCCTGCGCGCCGACTGACGGTGGACGGAGCAGCTGCCCGCCCGCCGCAGGGCTGAGGAGCCACCGGCCCGAGCGGGCCCGAGCGAGTCGCCGGCCCGAGCGAGCTGCCGGCCCGAGCGAGTCGCCGGCCCGAGCGAGCCACCGGCCCGAGCGAGCCGTCGGATCGAGGGAGCTGCCGTGCGTTCGGGCAGACAGGCGGGCGAGCTTTGGTCACAATGGCGTCTCGCGCGAGCTGTCTTCCTTCCGGGGACCGCGGCGCCTCCCCGAGTCGAACGGCCACTCCCTTGTCCATGCGTTCCGAGGTCAACGCCGACATCCCGCTCGCCGCTCCGGGGGAGTTCCCGCCGCTGCGACTGAGCGACGGGATCGAGGTCTGGCCGCCGGTGGTCCTGGCGCCCATGGCCGGGGTGACCAATCCACCGTATCGCACCCTGTGCCGTCGCATGGGCGCGGGCCTCTACGTGGCCGAGATGCTCTACGCCCGCGGCCTCACCATGCGCAACGCGAAGACGCTGCACCTGGCGTCCTTCGGTGTCGACGAAGCGGTGCGCTCGATCCAGATCTTCGGCGCCGACCCGGAGGAGATGGGAGACGCCGCGCGCTTCCTGGTGTCCGAGCTCGGCGCCGGTCACATCGACATCAACATGGGTTGCCCGGTGCGCAAGATCACCAGCAAGGGCGGTGGTTCGGCCCTGCCGGCGCGCCCGGCCCTGATGCGCCGCGTGCTGCGGGCGGTGGTCGACGCGGCGGGGGACGTCCCCGTGACGATCAAGGTGCGTCTGGGGATCGACGACGACCGGCACACCTGGCGCGATGCCGCCGACGTCGCGGCCGACGAGGGCGCACGCTGGATCGGCATGCACGCGCGCACGAGCAAGGCGCTCTACAGCGGCCAGGCCCAGTGGGACTTCATCGCCCGGCTCAAGCAGTACGCGCGCATCCCGGTGCTCGGCAACGGTGACATCTGGGAGGCCTTCGACGCCCTGCGCATGATGCGTCAGACCGGTTGCGACGGAGTGATCATCGGACGCGGCTGCCTGGGTCGCCCGTGGCTGTTCCGCGAACTGGCCCAGGTGTTCGACGGCCGGGAACCCGATGATCCACCTCACCTGGGCGACGTCCTGGCGATCCTGCGCGAGCACGCCGAACTGCTGGTCGAGTTCTTCGGACCCCACAAGGGTGTGCGCGAGCTGCGCAAGTGGTGCGCCTGGTACACCAAGGGCTTCGACGGGGCGGCCAAGGTGCGCGAAGGCCTGCAGCGCATCACCGACCTGGACCAGATGGACGGTTGGCTCGCTCACCTGGACGAGTCGATTCCCTTCCCGCGCAGCGCCCTGCGGCTCTCCCGCGGCAAGCGGGGCGGCTCGCAGAGCAAGGTCTCGCTCCCGGAGGGCTGGCTCGACCAGGCCGAAGCGGAGCTGGCTGAACAGAAGCGCCTGATGCGCGAAGACGCCGCCCTCGGCTGACGGAGCCCACCCTTGACCACCAGTCGACCGCAACCGGTCCAACGTCCCGTGGATGGTGCCGCGGATGCACCACCGCTGTTCCTGCCGGACGAGCCCTTCCCGCCGTACCGTTTCGTGCCGGGGCACACGCCCCACCCCTACAAGCAGGAAGGCGGCTGGGCCTTCGGCGAGAGTCACGCGCCACCGGCCTTCGTCAGCCGGGACGACTGGCGCGACAGTCCCAGCTACCTGCGCGGCCTCGACTTCTTCAATCGCGGTTGGTGGTGGGAGGCCCACGAGGAGTGGGAGAGCCTCTGGCACGTGTGCCGCGATCGGGACGAGGTCCAGTTCGACCTGCTCAAGGGACTGATCCAACTGGCGGCGTGCGCACTGAACGTCGAACGGGGACACGCGGGGCCGGCCGCGCGACTGCTGGTCACGGCTGTCGACTACCTTGGTCGCGCACGCGCAGCGGGTGGGGATCGGGTGTGCGGCCTGGAGCTGGAGGCCGTCCGCAAGGCGGCCGAACAACTCCTCGGTCGCTCAGCCGGCACGGACGACCCGCGCGCGATCAACGGGTTCTACTTGCGCCCCGAGTGATCCGGTCCCCCTGAGGGATCCGGGTCCCCGGGTTCGGTGAGCCCGGCTTTGGTGAGCCCGGCTTTGGTGAGCTCAGCTTTGGTGAGCCCTGGTTGCGCGTCCGTGGCGTCGTCGATGGGCACGAAGCGGATCTCGATGCGGCAGGCCAGGCCGGCGGCCAGACGGTGCAGCGTGGCCAGGCCCTGGGCCTCGTACTCGTCGGCCTCCAGGCGACAGATCACCGACGGGCTGGTGTTGACCAGCGCGGCCAGCTCACGCTGGGTGTAGTTGACGCTGCGTCTGAGGTCCTGGAGCCGGCGCGCGACGGCTGCGCCCACCCGGGCGGCCCGCAGGTCGGCCACGCGCTCCAGGTCGGAGCCCACGTAGCGCTCGTGCAGGATCTCGACGGCATCGTCGGTGGGGTGTTCGCGCCCCTGTTGGTCCACCAGTGGGGGTGCGTGCACTCGCAACCGCGGTGCCTGCTCGTAGGCGCTCCTCGAACGCAGTGCGCGTTCGATCTCCGCCGACGTCGTGTCGCGCAGCCGCTCGGCTCCATGGGAGATCACGAGCCCCTGAGGTTCCTCGGCGGCGCCCACCTGCCCCGGGAAGTAGACCATGCGGTAGCGGATGCCCATGTGGCTCGCACGCAGTTCGCGCAGGTCGTTGCCGAGGGACACGCTGTCCGGCCGGGTGAGTGCCGTGCCCTGAGCCGCCAGGCGCTCGACGCGCACGATGCACTTGTCGCGTGCCCTGCGCGGAAGGCGGTCGAGCCAGTCGAGCAGGGGCACCCTCCCGCTCTTCTCCCGCATGAGCACGACCTTCGCTGGCGGCACTGACACCTCCGTGAGACCGGTGCGCTGCGCGATCGCGCACTCGGTGGACAGACTTGTTGAACGAACCCTTGCACGAGCGTTGAAACGAACCGTCGAGCGGCCGGTTGAACGGACGTGCGGAACAGGAATGGCGGAATACGGCGCGCGGTTGTCGCGCGCACGCGAAGTGACTCCCCCGTCGAGAAGTTGTCGCAGCCCCCGCACGTGCGTTACTTCGAGCACGTTGCGCGTGAGAGGGTACGCACCGTGGTGCACGAACGGGAGCCGTTTTGACTCGTGTTGCTGTAAGTGAAACAACGTGTTGCTGCACTCGGAACAGAGTGTTCCTGTGACGGGTACAAACACGAATCGCGAACGCTGGCGCGGTCGCACCCGCGAGCCGCGTGACGCGAGGCGACGCCCTACGCGAGCGGCTCGCCGGGCACGCGGCTCGGGATGCGGTCGGCGACGTCCTCGAGCACGGCGCGCATGCGTTGATCGAACGCCGCGCGGCTGAAACGAGACGCCCGGGCGACCGCCTGTTCCGGGTCGAGTCGAGCCTCGATCTGCTCGAAGCGCTGCAACGCTTCGAGCAGCGCCTCGACCCCGGGCGTGGGGTACAGCACGCCCGTGTGTCCGTCGACGACCGTCTCGCTCGCGCCGCCCCGACCGAGCGCCACGACCGGTCGCCCGCAGGCCATGGCCTCCACCGGGACCAGCCCGAAGTCCTCTTCGCCGGGAAACAGCAAGGCGCGGCAACTCCGGTAGAGATCGCGCACGGTCTCGTCGTCGGGGTCGTCGACGAAGCGCGTGCGGGGTCCCGCCAGGCGCTGGAGCCGCCGGCGGCCACGATTGCTCCCGGCGACGATCAGCGCTCGATCGAGTCGGCGACAGGCCTCCACGCCGTCCTCGGTGCGTTTGTAGGGCACGTTCGCGCCCAGCAGCAGGTAGGGCCGATGGTCCGCATCCACCTCGGGTCGGGGCGCCAGGTCCGGACGGAAGAACTCGGTGTCCACCGGTGGCGGGACGACGGCGAGGGGTGTGCGCCCGTAACATCTCTCGATGCGCCGGGCGACCGTCTGCGAGATGGCGATGAAGTGATCAACCTGCTGTGCGGCCAGGTAGTCGGTCCGGCGCACGCACTTCATGACGGCGCGTGCGAGCGGCCGCAACAGCCAGGGCACCGCGCGTTGCAGGTACGTCGTCTCCAGTTGCCAGGCGTAACGCACGGGGCTGTAGCAGTAACAGACGTGGATCGCCCCGGGGGGGACGCGCACCGTCTTCGCCAGACAGGCATCGCTGGAGATGACGAGCTCGTGGCCCGCGAGGTCGAAGTGCCGATACGCGTGGTGCATGCAGGGCAGCCATGCGCGGAAGGTCTGCCGGGCGAACGGCAGGCGGGCGAGCGGGCTGGTCACGACGCGTGACACGTCGATCGGCGCGGGCGATCGGTGCGGGTCGTGCACGAGGGTGTACAGCGGGGCGCCGGGAGTCAGGGCGGCCAGCGCGTGCAGGACCCGTTCGCCGCCGCGGCGCGACACGAGCCAGTGGTGCACGAGGGCGACGCGCCGCTCGGACAGGGGACGGCCGGGGGGCGTCTCCCGATCACGGCGGCGGTCGACGACGGCCTCCGCTGCATGGGCCCGCGACTCGTCGGGGGGACCGTCCTGCGCGGCGCGTGCGCTCGTGCCCTGGATCGGAGACCGGCCGATGTCAGAGCTGCGTCACGCCCTGGATCAGGGCGCGGTCGGGGTTCTCCACCCGGACCTCGACGCTGCCCCGCACGCCCGGGGGCGGATAGGCCACGAGGGTGCGCTCGTTCTCCAGCACGACGACCGCTGCCCGCAGGGACTCGCCGTCGGGCAGCACGAAGGTCACCTCGGGACCGAAGGCCGTGCCGAAGAACGGGCCGCCGTGCACGGTCACCCGTCGGTCGAGGTGCTCGTCGTACCCCGCCATGGCGAGGTCGACGACGTCCACGCGAATCTCGGACAGGCCGATGTCAGCGGGGGTCTCGTGTTCGGCTCGGACCGGCTCGGCGAGCAGCCATTGGCCGAGGCCGAGCAGCGCGAGGGCGAGGACACAGGCGAGGGTGTACTTCATGAGCTCACCTCGTGAAGGCGATGTCGTCGACGCGCACCTCGCCGACCGTCGTCTGGTCGAAGACGAGGGCCACCAGGCGCAGGTCGTTCAGTTGCAGTTCGGGGTTCGCCGCGACGAAGTCGTCCAGCGGGAGACGCGAGGTGCGCAGCACGCTCTTCTCCGGGAACGCGAAGCCGGCGTGGGTGACGGGCCACGGGATCGTGCCGTAGTCCGACAGCGTGAGGGCGGCCACGTTGTTGCGCATGTCCACCAGCGCCAGGCGCATGTCCTGCACCTGGCCGGCCGTGTTGAGGTCGCTCCCCAAGGGCTGCATGACGCGCAGCGAGAGGTAGTCGAAGGGGCTCGCGTCGGTGCCCGGTTCGAGTTCCTCGACGTACAACGGCGTGCCCAGGGCCGTGTCGAAGCGAGCGCGCATGGCGAAGGTCGGGTGATAGAAGGTGGCGCCCGGGCTGTTCAGGCTGCTCTCGGAGAGTTCGAGCAACATGCTCCCGGCGGTGACCAGCCCCAGGGTGTTCATGCTGGGGTCGAGCGGCCACTGCTGGTGGTTGTTGACCACGAGGCCGTCGGGGTCGAAGTACATCGGGTGGATGTCCGCCGAGTCGGTGACCGGGAACAGCGAAGGCCCGTCGGACAACTCCCCGAAGCGGCCCGGCGCGCGGTCACCCACGGTCTCACGCAGGAAGTGCGTGATGTAGGTCCAGGCGATCTCGTGGTGCTGTTCACGCGTGATCAGTCCGTTGCCTTCCCCGGTGAACTGGATCGAGTCCGTGAACCAGAAGTGGTTGGCGCCCTCGATGTACTGGAAGGCCTTGTGTCGGCCGGTCGAGCGCTCGTAGACCTTGATCGGCCAGCCGTTGTTGACGTCCCCGTCCTTGCTGCCGTAGAGCCCGAGGTAGTGCACACCGGAGAAGGAGTACTCCTCGAAGTCGGTGGGGGCGATGGTGGCGACGGCGTGGATCTCACGGCTGTCGGGGTTGTCCACGTACGCGGCGACCACGCCCTCGCCGCCGCGACTGTGTCCCACCAGGCCGATGCGGCTCATGTCGAAGAACAGGTCGTCCTGGTCCTGGTCGTCGAAACGGTCGATCGTGGCGTGGATCAACTCGCCCCGCTGGGGGATGGCCGCCGGGAAGGCGAACTGTCCCACGACGTCCAGGTTCACCGACACGACGACGAAGCCCCACGAGGCCAGGTGGTCGAGCAGGTAGCTCGCCTGCGTGTGGTTGGTGCCGGTGAACGGCGCGCTCTGGAAGCGACCGTGAGCGAAGACGATGAAGGGCGCCGGGAGTTCCGAGCCGGGGAGTCCGATCGGGTAGCGACCCGTGCCGAAGTGCTGCACCGCGAGGGGGTTGGTGCCGACCACGGGGGTCAGCTGCAGCGGCCCGAAGTCCCAGTCCCAGGAGCCCACCTCGTACGGGCCGCGTGCGTGGGTCTCGATCGGGTCGACGCCGTCGGCTGCGCCGACCTGGCCGACGACGAGCGACAGGACAACCATCAGCAGGGGAGTCGTCATGGGAGCGCAGTCTATCCGACCGGGAGGTGGGGGTGTGCGCGGGCAGGCGATCGCGACGCGCGGTGGCTAGACTGTCGCGATGCTGGCCGTCGTCCTTGTCGCGCTCTACCTGACGGGCCTGATCGCCGTGGGGGTGGTCAAGTCGCGTCGTGTCCACGACGAGACCGGCTTCATCCTGGCCGGTCGCTCGCTCGGCGTGCCGGTGCTCGTGGGCACGCTGCTGGCCACCTGGACCGGCACCGGCTCGATCTTCGGGAACGCCGAGGAGGCCTACCTGCGCGGGTTGCCGGCGCTCGTCGTGCCGTTGTCGGCGGTGCTCGGCCTGGGCGTGCTGGTGGTGCTCTCCGGCCGGGTCCGGGCCGCGGGGCGCTTCACGCTCCAGGACCTGATCGAGGAGCGCTTCGGCGTGCCGGCGCGGGTGTTGGCCACGCTCACGCTGGTCACCGCCTACGTGGTCATCGTGTCCTATCAGCTGCGCGCGGGAGCGGCGGTGCTCGAACGTCTGTTCGAACACGCCGGGCTGGTGCAGGCGGGTGCCGACCTGCACGTGCCGGCGATGCTCGTGATCGGCGTGTTCATCGCGGTCTACACGGCCCTGGCGGGTTTGATGAGCGTGGCCATCACCGACACCTTCAACGGCCTGCTGATGCTCGTCGGCGTGATCGTCGCGTTGCCGCTGATCTACGTCGCGGCGGGCGGCATCGACGCGGTGCGCGCGGCGCTGCCCGAGGCCGGCCGCTCGGTCGGGGGGCACTACTCGTGGTTCGGCCTGGCGTCGATCCTGTTGCCGTCGTTCCTGCTCATGATCGGCGATGCCAACCTGCACCAGCGCTTCCTGTCGGCCAGGAGCACCCGGGCCGCGCGCACCGCGGTGCTGCTGCTGATCCCCAGCGTGGCGCTCATCGACGGCGCCATCCTGCTGCTGGCCATGGGCGGTCGCGCGCTGGTGCCCGACCTGGCCGAACCGGGTCACATCGTGCTCGAACTGGGTCTCACCCAGCTGCCCCCGTTCATGGGCGCGCTGCTGGTGGCGACGATCCTGGCCGTGATCGTGTCCACCGCCGATAGTTTCCTGCTGAGCTCGTCGAGTTCCCTGCTGCGCGACGTGTACCAGCGCTTCCTGCGCCCCGATGCGGACGATGCCCACCTGCTGCGCATGGCGCGGGTGCTGGTCGGGGTCCTGGCGGCCGTCGCCTTCGTGCTCGCGCTCGACACGAGCGGGTTCTTCGAGATCGCCCTGTTCGCCTACACGATCTACGGCGTGGGCATCACGCCGGTGCTGCTGGCGGCCATCTTCTGGAAGCGGGCGACGCCCGCCGGAGCGGTGGCGTCCCTGGTGGCCTCGACCTCCACGGCCATCGCCTGGAAGACGGGCGGTGGCAGCGAGTGGGCGGTGCGCATGCTCGGACAGCCCGAGTCGGTGCGCATCGACGCGGTGATCCCGGCGGTGCTCGTGGCGACGGTGGCGTTGGTCGGTGTGAGTCTCGTGACGCGACCGCGGGAGGCGTACCCCGCGCCGGTCTGATCACGGCGCCCGTCGTCCGCGTCAGTTGCGCGCGCGGAAGAGCGCGATGCTGGCGGTGAAGCCGTGCAGGAAGGGCTGTCCGCCCACCGGCCCGATCTCGCCGCCGCAGAACATGCCGGCCGTGGGCGTCTCGGGCAGGTGGCTGCGGACCTGCCCGATGTCGTGATGCGGCTTCCCGAAGAACCGTTCGCCTCGCCCGTTGCACGAGAACAGCAGCGCACCCAGTGCGGGGCCTCGTTCCTTCTCGCGCGCGAGCAGCTGGGTGAGTTCGTCCGACGCCGCGGCGGCGTCGCGCACCATGAACTGGATCGTCTGCCCCGCGCGCACGTAGTCGCTGATGGCGACGGCGCCGCTCTCGGCGTCGTAGCTCATCACGTTGCGCACGAGGAAATCGCCCTGGGTGAAGCGGCTCTTGCGTTCGTCGACGACGCGGCCCACGTGCAGTGCACGCTGCAGCAGCTCGCGGTCCCGCGGCTCGGACTCCGCGACGATGTTCTTCAGCTGGGACAGCGCCGGCTTGCCGCCGAGCGTGAACATCATGTTGCTCTCGGCCCTGGTGATCACGAAGTGCCGGCCCACGGGTCGGCAGCCCTGGGAGACCACGGGGTCCATGCGCACGCTGCCGCCGATGCCCACGCCCACGCAACCCGAGTCGACGATGCCCGCGTTGGTCATGAACTGCGCATCGCCCGGGCCGCTCGTGCCGCTGGCCAGGCCGCCCACCGTGGGCGCCTCCGGCCAGCGCTCGGCGCAGCCGCTGAGCAGGTCGTCACTGGGTGTGGTGTAGGCGTCGGCCAGCAGCAACAGGCCGGGGTCGTCCGGGAGTTGCTCGGGCCAGCCGTGGATCACCGGGTCGGAATCGTCGCCGGCGAACTCGGTGGCCAGATGGAACGGGACCAACTCCACGCCGGGCCAGCACGCGGCCCACAGGGCGAACCCCGCCTGGCCTTCGATCTCCACGTCCTCCCCGGCGACTCCCGCGGCCGGACTGCCGAGCAGCACACGGGGGGAGAAGCGCGCCAGCAGGCGCTCGCGCAGCGCGGGGATCTCGGCCGAATGGTGGGGTGTGTAGAAGGCGAGCAGCAGGTCCGGGGTCTGCCCGTCGAGTTGGGCCGCGAGCCGATCGCAGAGTCCGTCCAGCCCCCCGACGATGTCGGGTGCGGTCGTGACGACGACATGACAATTCAACGCTTCGCTGCTCCCTGGAGGGCCGGAGCCCGACTATAGCCGCGCGGAGGTCGGTCCGAGCGGGTCGCTGTCGAGAGGCGTCCGACAGCTCCCGCGCTGCTCCGGTCGCCCGCAGGCCGAGACGCTATACTGGCGGCCTTAGTCGTGCGCCGACGCGCCTTGATCGGTCGGGCGGTCCGTTGCGGTTGCTGCACTGCGCCAGGCCGCTCTCGACATCTTGTCTCGTGGGGGATGCGCCGCGCGGCGGTCGCTCACCCCCGGCGGAGCACTTCACTTCCCGCTTCCCTGGTCTCCACCGAAGAGAAGGTCCATGTCCAAAACCACGATGGCCGTGTTCGCCGCGGCAGCTCTGCTGCTCGGGGCATGCTCGGGACAGTCCACCAACGACGCCGAGGAGATCGCGTTCCTCAACGCGAACTGCCCGATGATGGGGAACCCCATCGAAGCCGAGGGTGAGATCGTGTCCTGGCAAGGGCACACGATCGGCTTCTGCTGCGACGGATGCGCTCCCAAGTTCGAGAAGCTCTCCGACGAGGAGAAGGTCGCCGCGCTGAAGGAAGCCGGCACCGAAGTCCCGCAGTAAACGCCGTTGCTGTCCGGCCGACTCCGCGTGGCCGCACCCTCGTGGTGACGCGGTGTCGGGCCGGATCGGCACCCGGTGGGCGCTGCGCTCGTGGTGCCGTCGCCGGCGTGGACTCACGCCGCGGGTGGGGACGCCCTGCGCGGTCTCAGGACCAGGATCGCCAACCACAGTCCGGTCAGCGCGGTGGTCACGCCCAGCGCGGCGGCGCTCGTGAGCAGCGGATGATGGAAGTCCTTGCGCTCCGAGTAGTCCATGATGTGCAACATCCAGAAGAAGTCGAAGCGACGCCAGGTGTCGTTGCGCACCGAAGTGATCGCGCCCGTGCCGGCATCGACGTAGACGTTGGAGTTGCGCTCATCGTCGAACGTGACGCACCACGCCGGCAGCGGCTTGCCCCGGTACTCGCCGTCCGCCGTGGAGACCCGTCGTACGTGCGTGACCAGCTGCGAAGCGGTGAAGCGCGAGGTGGCGATGGCGCTCGCTTCCGCTGCGTCGAGTGCGGGCAGGAGCTCGCCGGATCGGGCGTCCACGAGGACCGGGGTCTCGGCTCCCGGCGCGAAGAGCACCCAGGACCAGCGACCGCGCTCGTGGGAGAGTCGTGCCCGGGCGATGGCCTGCAGTCCGCTGGCGCGCCAGGCCGCATCGAACGCGACGAGGGGCTCGTCGGCGGCGAGCTGTTCCAGCGCAGGGTCGCTCAGGAAGGCCTCGCCGCGCACGACCTCGATCGGGTGCCAGGTGAAGAGCAGGCCGCTGACCGTCCAGGCCAGGAGCTGGAGGCCGATCACGACGGAAACCCATCGATGGAACGTCCGCACGTTCTGGTGCCCGATCACGCGAAGCCTCCGCGAATTCGTGATGGCGGGGCGATCGCCGCGCCGCGGGCATCATGCAAACCCGTGGTCAGAGCGGCCAGGGACCTGGGCGTCGACGCATTGGCGGTCGTCGTTGCTTGACGGTCCCATTCCAGCAGGCGTAGCCTTGGATCCGATGAGAACAGCGGGGCTGCAGGCACCGGCTTGCGCTCTCGTCCAACGGAACCGTTCATGAACACCTCACGCCTCGGGTTGCACGTCCTGCTTGCGCTGAGCCTGGTGTTGCAGCCGGCGCGGTTCGTGGCGGCGTCCACCGGGCCCGCTCCCCAGGGCGGAGACGGTTGCGTCGGGGCGTTGGAGTGTTGCTGTGCGCCGGCGGACTCCGGGTCCAGCGTGCCACGAGCCGATGAGCGCACGACGCCTTGCCCGTGCGCCGAGCCGCTGCCGCACACGCCGCCCGAGGGGCAGTGCTCGAGGGTGTCGTCGTCGTCCGCGTCGAGCCTGTTCACCAGTGCTGGTTGCGCGACCCGCGCGCCGGTTCTCGACGAACGACCGGCCGCCCGCGACCCGCATGCGGGTTGGGTCCTGCCGCGTGGGGTCCCACGACTGTTCTTCGGGGTCCGACTGCTCTAGCGGTCGGCACGGGATCGACCGGAGTTCCGGCGCTGCGGCGCCGGGTCCGCGGCTGGACGGGAGTCGGTCGCGGAAGCTCGGGGTCGGTCGGGGGCGATTCGTCCCCTTCTTGTCGCACGAGTTCTTGTCGCACGAGCGATGGCACTCGGTGCGACGAGCACGCTCCCCCCTCGGGGTGCGCGAGCGAAGACCCTCGCTGCACCTCGGACGGACAGGCCTCCGGGCCACTCCTCAGTCGTTGACCAGCCATGAAGTCATCGTTGGATCCGTCTCTCCGGCGCAGGCCCACGCCGTGGTGCCTCGCGTGCCGGCGAACGCCCGTGCGCGAAGCGTTGGCGCCAAGGCCGTTCGAGCTACGGCCGCTCACGCGACGGCCGGTCGTGCAAGGCCGGGTCGCGCAAGGACCGATCACGAGCCGGGCGGTGGGCTGGGTCGGCATCGTCGCGACGTTGCTGATCCCGGCGGCGTGCAGCTTCACGCCGCCGGCGTACGACGCGGGCATGCGGGCCTGGGAACGCAGTGCCCGTCGGCCGCCCGATGCCGAGCAGGTTGTCATCGGACCGTCGGCGACCCTGGGCGAGTACGTGCGCCACGCCGAAGAGCACAACCCGGCCGTCCGCGCGGCGGCAGAGCGTTGGCACGCAGCCCTGGAGCGCGTGCCGCAGGCGGTGTCCCTCCCGGATCCGCGCCTGAACCTGGGCTACTTCCTCGACGAGGTGGAGACGCGCTCCGGTCCCATGGACTGGCGCGCCGGGCTGAGCCAGTCCTTCCCCTGGTTCGGGACGCTGGACCTGGCGGGCGGTGTGGCCCTGGCCCACGCGGAATCGGCCCGGGAGGCCTTCGTCACCACCCGGCTGGTGGTGGCCGAGCAGGTGCGCAACGCCTGGTTCGAGTACGCCTACGTGCACACGGCGATCCGCGTCACGCGCGGGCACCGCGACCTGCTGGTCAGTTGGGAAGAGGTGGCGCGCACGCGTTACGCCACCGCCATGGGCCATGAGGGCGACGTGATCCGGGCCCAGGTGGAACTGGGCAAGCTCGACGACCGCGTGCGTTCGCTCGAGGACCTGCGACGCCCCGTCGCGGCGCGGCTCAATGCGGCGCTGAACCGTTCGCCCGCCGCGCCGCTCCCGGTCCCGGAGTTGCACGCCACCGCGTTGGTCGAGCTGGACGAGCAGACGCTGATGGACGAGCTGATCCTCACCAGTCCCGAGCTGCGCGCGTCCGAGCACGCCATCGAAGCCGCGGCCCACTCCGTCGCCCTGGCCGACAAGGGCTTCTACCCCGACTTCTCCCTGGGCGTCGACTACACCGCGATCAGTTCTTCGCGCGGCTCCAGCGTCAGCCGCTCCGGGGACGACGCCCTGGCGCTCACCGCCGGGATCAGCCTGCCGTTCAGGCGCAAGCGTCTGCACGCAGCCGAGGCCCAGGCGAAGGCCGAACTCGCTGCCGCGCACGCCGAGAACGCGGACCTCGCCAACCGGCACCGAGCGGACCTGGAGCTGGCGCTGTATCGGCACCGTGACGCCGAACGCCGCATCGGGTTGTTCCGCGAGACGCTCGTGCCCAAGGGACACGAGTCGATCCAGACCACGACCGTGGCCTACCAGGCCGGCGACTCGAGCTTCCTCGACCTGGTGGACGCCGAGCGGGTGCTGCTGGAGTTCGAGCTGTCGGCCGCCCGCGCCCAGGCCGATCGCGCCCAGGCCCTGGCCACCATCGAGCGCATCACCGGTGTCCCGCTGCACCTCGAGGACTGACCCATGACCAACGCACCCGACCGGCCTGCGCCGCCGCGCACACCCAGCAAGCGGGCCAAGCCCCGAGGCGGTGGATTCTCGCGAAGCGTCGTGCTCGTCGCGCTGCTCGTCGGCTTGGCACTGGGCCGCTTCGCCTGCGGTTCCTCGTCGCCCGACGTGCGACCACCAGAGCAGGCGCCCGCCACCGCGTCGGTCTGGACCTGCTCGATGCACCCGCAGATCCGCGCGTCGGAGCCCGGGCTCTGCCCGATCTGTTCCATGGATCTGATCCCCGTCAGCGGCTCCGACGACGCGGGTCTCGATCCGCGCGCCCTGTCCATGAGTGCCCATGCCGCCGCGCTGGCGGAGGTCGTCGTGGCGCCCGTGGAGCAGCGCGCGGTGAGTCGCGAGTTGCGCCTGGTGGGCAAGGTGACCTTCGACGAGACCCGGCTCTCGTACATCACCGCCTGGGTTCCGTCCCGGCTCGATCGTCTGTACGTCGACTACACCGGCATCAGCGTGCGCAAGGGCGACCACATGGCCGAGGTGTACAGCCCTGACCTGATCGCCACGCAGCAGCAGCTGCTCCAGGCCATTGCGACCGAACGCCGGCTGCAGGAGAGCCCGGTGGACACGGTCCGGTCGCGCCAGGCGGGGTCGGTGAAGTCGGCGCGGGATCGCCTGCGGCTCTGGGGTCTCAACGCGGAACAGATCGACGAGGTCGTCGCGCGCGGCGAGCCGCTCGAACTGATCACGATCCATTCGCCGGTGGCCGGGATCGTGGTGCACAAGAACGCGCTGCAGGGGGAGTACGTCCAGACCGGCACGCGCATCTACACCATCGCCGACCTCACGCGTGTGTGGGTCCAGTTGGATGCCTACGAGACCGACCTGGCGTGGCTGCACTACGGCCAGCAGGTCGAGTTCGTGTCGGAAGCCTGGCCCGGCGAGACCTTCCATGGACGGGTCAGCTTCATCGATCCCGTGCTCGACGACCGCACGCGCACGGTGAAGGTGCGCCTCAACGTCGACAACACCGACCTACGCCTCAAGCCGGAGATGTTCGTGCGCGCCACCGTGACGGCACCCGTCACGGCCGCGGGTCGTCCGATCGACCCCGAACTGGCGGACATGTGGATGTGCCCCATGCACCCCGAGGTCGTGTCCGTGAGCGCCGGTGAGTGTTCGATCTGCGGCATGGACCTGGCGCCGACGGAGGAACTCGGCTTCCGCTCGGTCGCGGCCGAGGAGCTGCCGCTCGTGATTCCCTCGACGGCTCCGCTGATCACCGGCAAGCGCGCGGTGGTCTACGTCCAACTCGCGGGTACCGAGCGCCCGACGTTCGTGGGCCGCGATGTGACGCTGGGCCCGCGGGCCGGAGACTGGTACGTGGTCTACGACGGCCTCGTCGCCGGAGAACTGGTGGTCACCCACGGCGCGTTCAAGATCGACAGCGAACTGCAGATCCGGGGCGCGCCGAGCATGATGAACCCCGCGGGCGGGGCAGCACCGCCCGGCCATGGGCACGCAACGCCAGGCGCCGAGCCGGGCGATCACGGCGGGGCCCATGCGCCCCTGCCCGTGGCAGGCGTTCCGGATGCCTTCCGGGAACAGTTGGGTGCTCTCGTCGGGCCCTACCTCGAGTTGCAACAGGCGCTCGCCGCGGACGAATCGGAAGCCGCCCGAAGCGCGGCGCCGCGGTTCTCGGCTGCCCTGGGACAGATCGACATGGCGCTCCTGGACACCCCGGCCCACAGCGCATGGATGGAACGGGCCGGCGTGTTGTCCGACTCCGCGCAGCAGCTCAGCGCCGAGCCTGGAATCGAAGCGCAACGCCTGGCCTTCCGTTCGCTCAGCGCGGCCCTGATCGGCGCACTGGATTCCTTCGGGCCGGCCCACTCCACGCAGCGTCTGGCCGTCTTCCATTGCTCCATGGCGTTCGACGCGGGTGCCGACTGGCTGCAGTCGAACGACGAGGCGGCGAACCCGTACTTCGGGGCGACGATGCTGCGCTGCGGTGATCGCGTGCGAGTTCTCGAAGCGGGAGCCCACTGACCATGCTCTCCGGTCTGATCCGCTTCTGTCTGGAACAACCGCTCGTGGTCGTGCTGTTGCTGCTCGCGATCGTGGCGGGAGGCATGCTGGTCGCGCCCTTCGATTGGGATCTCGGCGACATGCCGCGGGACCCGGTCCCGGTCGACGCGATCCCGGACATCGGTGAAAACCAGCAGATCGTCTTCACCGAGTGGATGGGGCGCTCGCCGCAGGACATCGAGGACCAGATCACCTATCCGTTGACGGTGTCGCTGCTGGGCGTGCCGGGCGTGAAGACGATCCGCTCGTTCTCGTTCTTCGGCTTCTCGACGGTCTACGTGATCTTCAACGAGGACGTCGAGTTCTACTGGTCGCGCTCACGCCTGCTCGAGAAGCTCAACAGCCTGCCCGCCGGAACGCTGCCCGCGGACGTGCAACCCGCGCTGGGCCCCGACGCCACGCCGTTGGGCCAGATCTACTGGTACACGCTCGAGGGGCGCGACGCCGAGGGGAACCCGGCGGGCGGCTGGGATGCCGACGAACTGCGCACGATCCAGGACTGGCAGGTGCGCTACGCGCTGATGGCGGCCGAGGGCGTGTCCGAGGTGGCGTCGATCGGCGGTTTCGTGCGCGAGTACCAGATCGACGTGGACCCGGACGCCATGCGTGCCCATCGCGTCACCTTGGAGGAGGTCTTCCGTGCGGTGGCGGACTCCAATCTCGAAGTCGGTGCACGGGTGCTGGAGATCAACCAGGTCGAGTACTTCGTGCGCGGGCTGGGCTGGATCGAAGACGTCGCCGACATCGAGGACTCGGTCGTCAAGTCCATCGACGGCGTGCCCATCCGCGTGGCCGACGTGGCCCACGTGTCCCTGGGGCCGGCGCTCAGGCGTGGTGCTCTCGACAAGGGCGGGACACCGGCCGTGGGCGGCGTGGTCGTGGTGCGCTACGGCGAGAACCCGCTGCAGGTGATCAAGAACGTCAAGGCGAAGATCGACGAGATCGCGCTGGGCCTGCCGCGCAAGACACTGCCGGACGGCACGCTGAGCCAGGTGACGGTGGTCCCGTTCTACGACCGCACCGGGCTGATCCACGAGACCCTCGGCACGCTCGACACGGCCATCTCCGAGGAGATCCTGATCACGATCATCGTGGTCGTCTTCATGGTCATGCACCTGCGTTCGTCGCTGCTCATCGCGGCTCTGCTGCCGCTGGCGGTGCTGTTCAGTTTCGGCTGCATGAAGCTGTTCGGGATCGACGCGAACATCGTGGCTTTGTCGGGCATCGCGATCGCCATCGGCACCATGGTCGACATGGGCATCGTGCTCTGCGAGAACATCCTCGCTCGGCTGCGCGAAGCAGGTGAAGGGGAGTCGCACATGGAGGTGGTGTTCAAGGCCACCAACGAGGTGGGCTCGGCGGTCCTCACCGCGGTGGCAACGACG
Organism: Planctomycetota bacterium; assembly: GCA_029259695.1. Lineage (GTDB taxonomy): Bacteria > Planctomycetota > B15-G4 > B15-G4 > B15-G4 > OFTM49. Next base: position 821 of record JAJDEQ010000050.1, on the reverse strand, counting down.
GTCGTGGGCTTTCTGCCGGTGTTCACCATGACGGGCGCCGAGGGCAAGCTGTTCGGGCCGCTCGCGTACACCAAGACGTTCGCGCTGATCGGCGCCGTCGTGGTGGCGCTGTTGCTCATCCCCCCGTTCGCCCTGCTGCTCTTCCCGGCTTCGGGTGGGAGCGTGGGGCGCCGGCTGGGGCGTCTGTGGGGGCGCCGACCCAGGCTCGCCCAAGCCTGGCGCTGGACGCTGAACCTGGCCGTGATCGTCACGGTGGCGATCATGCTGGCCGGGCACTGGGAGCCGCTCGGCGCCGAGCGCGGAGCGTTGCGCAACCTGGTCTTCGTGCTCGGCGTGACACTGGGCCTGCTGCTGCTGTTCACGCTCTTCGATCGGTCGTACGAGCGGGTGCTGCGCTGGTGTCTGCGCCACAAGCTGTTCTTCCTGTCGATCCCCGCCGTCGTGCTGCTCTTCGGTGCGTCCGTCTGGCTTGGCTTCGACCGGGTGTTCGGCTTCGTCCCCTCCGGGTTGGCGCACGTGGGCGTGGAGCCGGCGACCGTGCGCAGCACCACGCTCTGGAGCGACGCGCGGCAACACCTGCCAGGTCTCGGCAAGGAGTTCATGCCGCCGCTGGACGAGGGCAGCTACCTGTTCATGCCCACGACCATGCCGCACGCATCCATCGGCGAGGCCCTCGACGTGCTCGAGAAGCTCGACATGGCGATCGAGACCGTGCCCGAGGTGGAACTCGCCGTGGGCAAGATCGGGCGGGGCGGGAGGGCGCGCGCCCCCCCCCCGCGCTCCCGGGGGGGGGGCGGGATCAACAACCACACCGCGTACCG
>JAJDEQ010000049.1 GCA_029259695.1 Planctomycetota bacterium | reverse complement strand
ACCCGCTCGGCCAACGCCAAGTGGCTGCAGGAGATCTCCCACACCAACCCGCTGTGGGTGCACCCGGACGACGCCGCGGCGCTGGGTCTGGAGAACGGCGGCCTGGCCCGGGTGAACACGGCCATCGGCTACTTCGTGGTGCGCGTGTGGGTCACCGAGGGCATCCACCCCGGCGTCGTGGCGTGCAGCCACCACGTGGGGCGCTGGCGCCTGCACCGCGAGATCGGCGGGCAGCGCCTGGCCACGTCGCTGGTGGACGTCACCCGGGGCGACGGCACCTTCCTGTTCCGCAACACCGAATCGGTGGGCGCCTTCGACAGCGAAGACCCGGACACCGGCCGCATCTGGTGGCACGAGACCGGCGTGAACCAGAACCTCACCTTCCCCGTGCAGCCGGATCCTGCCAGCGGCATGCACTGCTGGCACCAGAAGGTGCGCGTCGAGGCGGCCCGCGATGGCGACCGCTACGGGGACGTGTTCGTCGACACCAAGAAGTCGCGCGACGTGTACGCCGAGTGGCTGCAACTGGCCAAGCCCGCGACGCCCGGCGGACTGCGCCGCCCGCTGTGGCTCAACCGTCCGCTGCGCCCGGTAGACGCGGCCTACGAGCTGCCCGCCGACTGAGCGCCTACTCGCCGTCGCCGATGCCCAGCAGCAGGCGCACGGCGTGCTCGATCTCGGTGGCGTGGTCGGGGCTGAAGCCGCCGAACTCCCTGAGGATCTTGCCGTCCGTGCCGACCACGACGATCTGCGGGATCGACTGGTAGCCGAGGGCCTGCGCCACCGCGTCGGCGCCGATCAGGTTGGGGTAGGTCAGGCCCTTCTCGTCCACGACAGCGGCGGGGTTGCCGCCCTGCTCGAACACGTTCATGCCCAGCACGACCACGTCGTCACGCTGACCGAGCCCCTCGTGCAGGGCCTGCACCGACGGCATCGCCATCAGGCACGGCTTGCACCAGGTGGCCCAGAAGTCGAGCACGAGCACCTTGCCGCGCAGTGACTCCCGCGTGTGCGTGTTGCCGGCCAGGTCGGTGAGTTCGAAGTCGGGGAACTCCTTGCCCACGTTGCCGCCCTCGGCGGCGGTGCGCATGAAGGCCGGCAGCTCCCACTCCTCGCGGGCGACGTCCTCCGGGGCCCGCAACGCGAACACGCCGGGATCGATCGCGCCGTTCAGCTCCCCGTACTCGATCGTGCGCACGAGCGCGTTGGGTTCGTCGCTCTCGCCGCCCATGCCGGGCGCCTGCACCGAGTACACGATGCGCCGCGGAAGGTGATCGCTCTTGGCCACCTGCATGGTGAAGGCCACCTCGTCCGGGTCGTCGTCCTCGTCGAAGACGACGGTCCAGCAATCGACCGTGCCCACCTGCTCGTCCGGGCCCAGGCGCGTCTTCAAGCTCTCGGTGATCATGCGCATCGTCGTGCCGTCGTGCAGTTCCATGACGACCAGCGGCGGGCCGCTCATCTGCATCATCATGGGCATGTGGTCGAGGGCGCTGGAGTGCACCACCCTCTGCTCGGCGGCCGAGTACATCTGCAGCTCCGTGCCGTCGTAGTACAGCGCGACGGCGTGCTCCTCTCCGCCCTGGTGCGCCTTGCCGTGGGCCACCGTCGGGCCGCCCAGGAAGCCGCCGGCCTCCGCGCGCTTGAAGTACACGGTGGCCTCCGTGCGCGGCATGAACGCGGCGATCGAACCGGTGGCCTTGTTCTCCACGCTGTAGCTGCCCTGGTCGAGCTGCTCGATGGCGCTGACCATGGACTCCACGACCTGGCCGAGGTCGTCGTCTTCGGCGAGGGGCGCAAGGGCGACGAGCAGCGCGGCGGTGATGGTGACGAGCATGGCGGTGTGTCTCCGGAGAGAGTGGGCGGCGACCGCCGAGGGCAGGCCGCCGGGTCCTGGGATTGCGGGTCGGTCCTGGTTCGGGCGCTGAAGTCCCGGGACATGGGACGCGGCCGGGCCGGGGCCTCGGGGCGGTTCGCTACGGGAACCGGGCGACTCATGATGGCCGCAGGGCCGGAATCTTGTCCATCGATCCGTCGGGATCGTCTCGAAGGGCGGGCTCACGCCTCAGCTGCTGCTGCCATCGAGGTGGATCCAGGTCAGCTCGTGCTTGTTGTGGAACAGGTGCAGCAGGCGCGAGCCGGGGACGGCGGCGCAGTCCGCGATCGCCTGGTGGTCGGTGGCGCCCTGGAACTTCAGCGTGCACAGCAGGTTGCGGGCGGCGCCGGCGAGCAGCCAGCGGCGCATCAGCTCCAGCGCGCGCTGGGGGTAGCAGACGACGTCACACAGCAACCAGTCCACCGGCCCGTGCTCGGCGACGAACGCGTGCGGGTCGAGAGCGAACGCGCTGTCCCGCACGACGCACACGTTCGGGTGTTCGGCGATGGCCGCGTCGAGCGGCGCCTTGTCCACGGCCACCACCCGGGCGCCGAGCTGGGCCAGGACCCAGGTCCAACCCCCGGGGCTGGCGCCCAGTTCCAGACACAGCTCGCCGGGGGCGGGCCGGCAGCCGATGCGGGTGAAAGCGTCCCACAGCTTGAGGTAGGCGCGGTTGGGCGGCGTCACGTGGTCCTCGGCGAAGTGCAGCTCGCCGTGGGGGAACGGACTGCTGCAGCGGGGCGACGCCACCAGCGTGTGTTCATCGAGCAGCGTCCAGGCTCCCATCGGTGCGCCGGGCAGCGGGCTTCCGAATGCGAAGGGTCGCGCGCGCACGGCGGGCAGCTTGTCCTGCACGAGCGCGGCGCGCCGGTGACAGGCCACCGACCACAGCGCCCACAACGGTCCCAGCTCTCGCAGCCGGCGCGCGGCGTCGCCGATCGACGCGATCTCCAGCCGCCGCGTCTCCAGCCAGGTGTTCTGGGCCCAGATCGCCTCGCGCGGCGGACCGGGGGCGAACACCAGTCGATCCACGACGCGCTCCACCGTGCCCAGCTCGCGCTGCAGCTCGTCGACACGCCCCTTGGGCGCGAGGTAGACCGTGATCTGCTCGTCGTCAGTGGCCACGTCGCGGCAAGCTCGTCGGCTGGAAGCAGCTTGTCAAGGGCGAGGGGGTTCCCCACCGGCGGCCCGGCCCGGCATGATTGCGCGCACGCACCGCACGGAGAAGTCCATGCCCGCCCCGCTCGTCATCACGCTCGCATCCGTCGCCCTCGCCCTCGCCGGCACTCCCGCCGAACCACCCGCGCCGCTCCGTGCGCCGGCTGCTGCGCCACTCCGTGCACCGGCGCCACTCCGTGCGCCGGCCCGTGCGGCGGTCGATGAGGATGCCGGCATGCCCGCCATCCTGGGCATGCGTGAGCGGGCCGAGATCCAGGACGCCTGGCTGCGCCTGCGGCTCGACAACCTGGTGCCCGAGCTCATGCGGCGGGAGGGCATCGACATGTGGATCCTCGTGGCGCGCGAGTACAACGAGGATCCGGTGGTGAAGACGATGTTGCCCGCGACCTGGCTCGCGGCGCGGCGCCGCACGATCCTGATGTTCCACGACCACGGACCCGAACGGGGCGTCGAGCGGTTGGCGATCTCGCGCTACGACATCGGTGAGTTCTTCGAGGGCGTCTGGGATCCCGAGCGCCAGCCAGATCAGTGGCTGCGTCTGCACAAGCTGCTGCTCGACCGCAAGATGCAACGCATCGCCCTGTCGACCTCGGGCGACTTCGCCCTGGCGGACGGACTGAGTCACAGCGAGTACGAGTCGCTGCGCGAAGCCGTGCCGAAGAAGAAGCGCGAGCGCATCGTGTCCGGCGAACGCCTGGCCATCGGCTGGTTGGAGACACGCACGCCCGAGGAGCTCGACGTCTACCCCACGCTGGTGCGCATCGCGCACCTGATCATCGCGGAGGGCCTGAGCAGCCGCGTGATCCAGCCCGGCGTGACCACGACCGACGGCGTGGAGTGGTGGTTCCGCGATCGCATCCGCTCACTGGGGCTCACCACCTGGTTCCACCCCTCCGTGTCGGTGCAGCGCGCGGACGGCCTGCAGCACACCGGCACCTTCGCCAAGGACCCGGGGCCGACCCGCGTGCGCCGCGGCGACCTCGTGCACGTCGACCTCGGCATCACCTACCTCGGCTTGAACACCGACACGCAGCAACACGCCTACGTGCTGCGCATGGGCGAGACCGAAGCGCCCGGCGGCCTGCAGCGGGCCCTGGGCGAGGGCAACCGCATGCAGGACATCTTCGCCGCGAACTTCGTCACCGGGCGCACCGGCAACGAGATCCTGGCCGGGGCCCTGGAGCAGGCGCAGCTCGACGGTGTCCGCGGCAAGATCTACACCCACCCGCTGGGCTTTCACGGCCACGGGGCCGGCCCCACGATCGGGTTGTGGGACCAGCAGGGCGGCGTGCCCGGTCGCGGCGACTACCCGCTGTACCCGTCGACGTGCTACGCGATCGAACTGGGCGTGACCGTGCCCGTGGCCGAGTGGAACACCGACGTGCAGATCATGCTCGAGGAGGACGCGCTGTTCGACGGCGAACAGGTGCGCTACCTCGACGGCCGGCAGACCGAGCTGTTGCTGATCGAGTGACGCGTCAGCGGGCGCTGCTCTTCTTCTTGCCCTTCGCGGCGCCGGTCTTCTTGGCCGTGGTCTTCTTGGCCACGACCCGCTTGGGGCTGGCCTTGGCGCGCGGACTGCGAGACTTGGGCGCAGCCTTCCTGGCCACGACGCGGGGCGCGAGCGTCTCGGGGCTGAGCTCCTCGGGCAGCGAGATGTTGCCCAGGGTGTCGAGCAGGTCCATGCCCCAGCGACGCTTCTTCGCGTCGGTGCTCTGAGCCAGGCCCTCGCGCGCGATGTCGGCGAGCGACAGCAGGCCCACGATGCGCTCCTCGGCGTCCAGCACCGGCACGCGGCGCACGCGCTGCTCGCGCATGACGTCGAGCGCCGCCTGCAGATCATCGCCTGCCCGAACGGCGTGCTTGTCCACCGACATGACCTGGCCCACGCGGATGTCGTGCAACGACAGGCCGCGGCTGAGCGCGCCCATGCACGCGTCGCGGTCGGTGAGCATGCCCACCAGTTGCTGTTGATCGTCGACGACGGGGACGCACCCGCAATCCTGCTGCCACATCAGGGCGGCGGCATCTCGCAGCGAATCCTCGGCGCGACAGGTGGTGACGTTGTGGGACATGAGCTCGGCGACCTGCATGACTCTCTCTCAGGTGCTCCCGGGCGGCGCGGACGGGCGTGGTGACGCCCGGCACGTCCCGCGAACACGGTGTTTCGCATGGGGTGGTGAAACGGGACATGGAACCATTTTCGCCCCGGTGCGGCCCAGTCCCCCAAGTGCGTATTCCCCGACGCAGCCGCTCCCGTACCCGCTCGGCGAGCCCGGATCAGCCGCCGTCCGCGGAGCCGTGGTCAGGGCCGTGGTCGTCCACGCCACCCGTGGCCGGCCCGGATCCCACCTCGTCGTCCTGCCGAGAGTCGGGGTCACCCTGCGGAGGGTCCCGCGACGTGGCGTGCAGCGTGTCGGGTACGTCCACGGGGTGGCCATCCTCCGAGCCGGCGATCCGGCGTCCGGTGGGCTTGAGCACCAGCGTGACCCGGGTGCCGCGCGGCGGCATGGTCTCGGGGTTGATCGTGTAGGGGATGTTCTCGAGGGCGCCGGGGTCGTTGCGCTCCAGCAGGTCGGTGCCCAGGCCGTCCAGCCACACGGCCACCACGTTGCCGTGCACGTCCGCCATGAAGGCGTCGACCAGGTCGCGCCCCTGGCGCATCTTCCCCTGGCGGCTGCCGGTGAAGATCCAGCCGAACTCGTCCAGCGGCTCGTCGTCGCGCAGGTCGAGCAGCAGCGACTCGAGGCTGCGGCGGTGAGAGCGGCCGTCGTCGCCGGTCCAGGCCACGTCGACGGTCAACAACGGGCCGGTGGCCCGCACGACCTCGAACGGCGAGACGCGGCCCGACATGATCTCCTCGTCGGACGGCTGCGGGTCCTTGAGTTCGCTGAGCGTGGGGTTGCCGGGCTGCAGTCCGGTGGCGCGCAGGCACGCGTCGATCACCGACGGCAGCGCCTTGATCATGAAGACCGCCTCGTACGTCTTGCCCCGCTCGGTGACCACGAAGTACTCGATCGGGTGCTCGAGCGAGGCGACGTCGTAGAGCGTCGCGCCGCGCACGGCGACGGTGCCGCCCTCCAGGTCGAGCAGCACGCCGTGCTCGGCCAGCAACTCCTCGAATGCGTCGGGGTCGCTGCGCAACGCCTCGGGATCGGGCGCGCGCTGCTCCCACCAACGCTCGGCCCGGCGCTCGTCGGAGCCGTCCTCGGCGCCGTCCTCGGGGCCGGTCTCCCGGGCGGGCGCAGCGCCGTCTTCGCGCGGAGTCGCCTGCGCCCGAAGATCCTGGACCGACACACCGAACGCACAGCCCAGGACGGCCGCCATGGTCAGCACGGCCGCCCGCGACGACGTCATCAGGTCGACGACACCGCGGCGGGTCCGCTCACGCCCTCGAAGGTCAGCACGTCGGCCTCGTCCACACGGTCGGCGATGATCTTCGTCGCGTTCTCGAACGCGCCCCGCAGCAGCTCTTCCGAGAGCGCATCCTCGAGATGGCGTTCCACCGCACGCCGCAGGGGTCGCGCGCCCATGTCGAGGTCGGTGCCGTTCTCGATCAGGAAGTCCTGCGCGGACTGCGAGAGTTCGAGGTCCATCTTCTTCTCGGCCAGGCGTGCACGGATGCCGCGCAGCTCGATGTCGAGGATGTTGACCAGGTCGTCCTTGACCAGCGGCTTGAACACGATCACGTCGTCGAGGCGGTTCAGGAACTCGGGGCGGAAGAAGCGATTCACCTCGTTCATGAGGTTGTCGCGCATCTTCTGGAAGTTCTTGTCCACGTCGCGCGACGCGAAGCCCAGGCCCGTCTGGTTCTTGATGATGTTGGCGCCGATGTTGCTCGTCATGATCAGCAACACGTTCCGGAAGTCGACCTGCCGGCCGAAGCTGTCGGTCAGGCGGCCTTCCTCCATGATCTGGAGCAGCATGTTGTAGATGTCGGAGTGCGCCTTCTCGATCTCGTCGAGCAGCACCACTGCGTAGGGGCGCCGGCGGATCTTCTCGGTGAGCTGCCCGCCCTCTTCGTATCCGACGTAGCCGGGAGGCGCTCCCACGAGCCGACTCGCGTTGTGCTTCTCCATGTACTCGGACATGTCGATCTGGATCAGCGCCTCTTCGGTGCCGAACAGGAACGCGGCGAGCTGCTTGGCCAGGTGCGTCTTGCCGACGCCCGTCGGGCCGAGGAAGAGGAAGCTGCCCATGGGGCGGCGCGGGTCCTTGAGACCCGAGCGGCTGCGGCGCACGGCGCGCGAGATGGCCCTGATCGCCTCGTCCTGGCTCACGACCGTCTCGTGGAGCTTGTCCTCCATCTTGAGCAGGCGCTCGGCCTCGCCCTGATCGAGCCGCGTGAGCGGGATGCCCGTCATCTTGCTGACGGTCTCGGCGATCACCTCTTCGTCGACGGTGCCGTCGATCTCCGCGGCGTTCGACTTCCAGTTCTTCTCGATCTCGTCGCGCTTCTTGCGCAACTGGTCGGCGCGGTCACGCAGCGAGGCGGCCCGCTCGAAGTCCTGGTTGGCGACGCACTCCTCCTTCTCCTTGTCGAGCTTGACGATCTCGACTTCGAGTTCCTTGAGGTCCGGCGGCGCGGTCATGGCCTTGAGGCGCACGCGGGCGCCCGCCTCGTCCATGATGTCGATGGCCTTGTCGGGGTGAAAACGGTTGGTGACGTAGCGCGTCGACAGCTCGACGGCGAGTTCGAGCGCGCCGTCCGTGATCTGCACGTTGTGGTGCTTCTCGTAGCGCTCGCGCAGTCCCTTGAGGATCTCGAGCGTCTCGGTCGGGCTCGGCGGGTCGACCATCACCGACTGGAAGCGGCGCTCGAGCGCGGCGTCCTTCTCGATGTACTTGCGGTACTCGGTCAGCGTCGTGGCGCCGATGCACTGGATCTCGCCGCGGGAGAGGGCCGGCTTGAGCACGTTGCTCGCGTCGATCGCTCCCTCGGCGCCGCCCGCACCGACCAGCGTGTGCAGCTCGTCGATGAACAGGATGATGTTCTTCGCGCGGCGCACCTCGTTCATGACCGACTTGATGCGCTCCTCGAACTGCCCGCGGTACTTCGTGCCGGCGACCATCATGGCCAGGTCGAGCACCACCAACCGGCGGTTCTTGAGGATCTCGGGCACCTCGCCCGACACGATGTCCTGGGCCAGGCCCTCGACGATCGCCGTCTTGCCGACGCCCGCTTCGCCCAGCAGCACCGGGTTGTTCTTGGTGCGGCGCGAGAGGATCTGGATCACGCGCTCGATCTCGTCACGGCGACCGATCACCGGATCGAGCTGGTTCTCCCGGGCGAGCTTGGTCAGGTCGCGGCCGAAGGCGTTCAGCGCGGGGGTCTTGCCCTTGCCGCTGCGCGGTGCGGCCTCGCCGCCCTCGGCCTCCTCGCCACCCCGCTCCTCGTCGATCTCCTCGCCGCCCTGGGGCGCACCCAGGAACTCGAGCACCTCTTCACGCACGTCCTCGAGCTTCACGCCGAGGTTGGTCAGCACCCGCGCGGCGATGCCCTCGCTCTCCTTGATCAGGCCCAGCAGCAAGTGCTCGGTGCCGATGTAGTTGTGGCCCAGCTGGCTGGCCTCCTCGAGCGACAGCTCGAGCACCTTCTTGGCCCGCGGCGTGAAGGGCAGGTTGCCCATGGGCACCATCGTGGCGCTGCCCTTGACGAGCTTCTCCACCTCGGCGCGGATGCGCTTGAGGTCGATGCCCATCTGCCGGAGCACGTTGGCCGCGACGCCACTGCCCTCCTGGACGAGACCGAGCAGGATGTGCTCGGTGCCGATGTACTCGTGGTTGAGTCGCTGAGCCTCGCTCTTGGCGAGATTCATGACCTTGCGCGCGCGATCGGTGAAGCGGTCGAACATGGAGCCTATCCGTGGCGGTCGCCAGCCTGGGTCGATGAAGGCAAACGGGGTCTGTGAAGGAGATCGGTCGAATTCGCGGGATTCATTAGCACGTCAGTTCCCGTCCGTGCCGAGCAGTGTATCGCGGATGAGGGTCGCCCTGACGATGTCCCTGTCCTCGGGCTTGAGCTCGCTGCCGGCCCGGCGTTGGAGGTGCCCGGGGCGCATGGCGATCATCAGCCGGTGGATCGTGCCGAGGCCCACGCCGTCGATCATCTCGACGCAGACGCCCAGGCGCAGCGAGGACAGCAGCGAAAGCGCCTCCGCCGAGGTGATCTGGCGGGCATTGGTCAGGACCGCCCAGGCGCGCCAGACGGTGTCCTCGATGCGGGTGCGGTCGTCCTTGAGCAGCGCCGCCCGGATCTCCCGCTCGTAGAGCAGCACCTGCGGCAGCGCGTCGAGCAGGTCGCCGATGGCCTGGCTCGAGGGCCGGCCCAGGGTCACCTGGTTGCTGATCTGGTAGAAATCGCCCTCGGCCCGGCTGCTCTCGCCGTGCATGCCGCGCACGGCCAAACCCAGCTTCTGTGCGGCGTTGTGCACCTTGACGATGCCCTGGGTACCGGGGCGACTGTTGTCGGGCCGGTAGGACAGGGCCGGGAGGTGCAGCATGACCGAGACACGCAGGCCCGTGCCGGTGTTGGTGGGGCACGACGTGAGGTAGCCGTGGCGCGGCGTGAAGCTGTAGTCGACGCGCTCTCCGATGCGGTCGTCGAGGTCGTCGACGTTGGCCACCAGCGTCTCGAGGTCGAGGCCCGGGCCGAACACCTGGATGCGCAGGTGGTCCTCCTCGTTGACCATCACGCTGGTGGTGCCGTCGTTCGTGTAGGCCACGCCCCGGGGGTGCTGCGCGGTCACGTGCTCCTGGCTGACGATGTGGCGCTCGAAGAGCACCTCGCACAGGGTCTGCGGCGTGTCCGCCAGGGACAGGTAGGTGAACGACGGGTCGACCTCGGTCAGCACGCCGTGCAGGTACTGCTCCAGCCGCTCGCCCTCGCCGTCACGGAAGCGGGAGCGGAAGTGGTAGCCGTCGACGTTGCGCGCCAGGCGCATGCGCGACGACACGACCACGTCCTGTTCGGGGCCTTCCTCGGCCAGCCACAAGCCGGGCAGCGGGGGATCGCGCTCGTCGCTCATGACTCTCCGTCGCCGTCGGATGCCCCGTCGCCGGCGCCGTCCGGGGCCTGACCGCCGCCCGGAGACTCGTGCGAGCCCGCGCCCGCGCCGATGCGGCGGATCTCGTCGCGCAAGCGCGCCGCCTCTTCGTAGTTCTCGTCGTGGATGGCGGCGTCGAGGGCCTCGCGCACGTGGGTCAGCTCGTCGATCAGCTCGCCCTCGCGCACCTCACCACCCCGCGGCGCCTTGCCGGTGTAGGTGTCGGCCCCGTGGATGCGCCGCAACAGCCGGCTCACTTCCTGCCCGAACACCTCGTAGTCCTTGGCGCAACCGAAGCGGCCGTGCTGGCGGAACTCCGAGAAGGTCATGCCGCACTCCGGGCACGAGCGCGACAACCCGGTCAGGGTCGACGTCAGGGCGTGCACCGGCTCGAAGGTCTTGAGCAGCTTCTGCAGCTCCTTGCTCGCCGCCTGGGGCACGTGCAGCGACCGCGCGCAGTTCTCGCACAGGTGCCGCTCGGTCTTGCCCCCACCCTTGTCGATCTCGGTGAGATGGACAGTGGCCTGATTGTCGCAACGGTCACATGGGCGGAGCATCGGGTCGTCCGGGGGCCTGGGGCACCTCTTACCTCCTGATTATCGGCATTCTGGGCCCAGCCTGCACCCCGTCCGGGGATTCGAGGCCTGAGCCCGGTCTCTGTCGGCGAATCGAGCTAGGTCGCCTCGTCCGCGGCCAACGTGCGCCCCGCACCGAGTTGTCCCACTTCCCGCGCGAAGGCCGCGCCTCGATCGGCGAAATGGGTGAACTGATCGTGGGACGAATAGCCCGGCGAGAGCAGCACGGCGTCTCCGCTGCGAGCCAGGCGCGCAGCCCGGGCCACGGCCGCCGCCACGGTGCCCACCGACTCGGCCGGGACGCCCGCCCCGGCCAGCCTGCGGGCCAGCTCCGGGCCCTGTTCGCCGATCGTCAGCACCATGCGCGTGTGTCCGCGGGCACCTTCGGCCAGCGGCGCCGGGTCGAGGCCCTTGTCCCGGCCGCCGGCGATCAGGATCGAGCCCGCCGGCATGGCCTGCACCGAGGCCCGGGTCGATTCGGGGGTGGTCGACACCGAGTCGTCGATCCAGCGCACGCCGTCCACCTCGGCCACGAGCTCCAGGTGGTGATCCGGCAGGCGATAGGCCTCCAGCCCGGCCGGCAGCGAACGACAGGCGCGCACCTCGTCACACAAGATGGCGGCCGCGGCCAGGGTCGCGCCGGCGACGTTGAGGCGATTCATGTGGCCCTGCAGCGGGATCTCGTCGTGAGCCAGCACGAGCCCGCCGAAGCGGTCGAAGAGACCCTCGGGGCCCACGCTCAGGTGCAGCGCGTCGGTCGGGGCGCGCTCCCCGGCGGCGTCCTTCCGGTCGGCGGCCGACGGGCGCGTGCCATACCAGAGCGCCTGCCCGTGGAAGTCCTCTTCGAGGCCGCGCACCCGCTCGTCGTCGGCGCACAGGACCGCGTAGCGCGCGCGGTGCATGATCGCGGCCTTGGCGGCCTGGTAGCTCTGCATGTCGCCGTGACGATCGAGGTGGTTGGGCGTGATGTTGGTCACCACGGCGACGTCGGGGCCCACGCCGCGCCGGGCCATCAGCTCGAGCATGAACGACGACAGCTCGACCACGGCCACCACGCTGCCGCCGTCGGCGATGCCCTCGTCGATCACGTCGTCGAGCCGGTCGAGCAGCGAGCCGCCCAGGTTGCCGCCCGTGACCACACGCCGGCCGGCAGCCGTCAGCACCGCGCCGGCCAGGCCGGTGGTGGTGGACTTCCCGTTGCTGCCGGTGATGCCCACGACGGGTCCGGGCCAGCGTTCGAGCAGCAGGCACATCTCGCTCGTCACCTCGACCCCGGCCTCGAGGGCCGCCTGCACCGGAGGCGCGTCGAGCGGGACAGCCGGATTGACCACGAGCAGGTCGGCCTGGGCGAAGTCCACCGCATCGTGCCCGCCCAGCACCAGATCGACGTTCAGGCGCGCCAGCTGGGCCACGGCGGGAGCGAGGTCCACGGCGCTGGCCCGATCGGTGACGGTCACCCGGGCGCCCTGCCGGCACAGCCAGCGGGCCGCGCCCAGCCCGCCACCGAAGTGACCGAGCCCCAGGACGATCGCCCGGGCGCCTTCCAGGGAGCCTCGTCTGTCCGCGCTCACCGCGACGTGTCCGCCGCGCTGCCCGCAGCCGCTTCAGCCTCCTCGAGCACATCTTCCTGGGCCGCTTCCTCGTCGGGCGGCGCCTGCGGCGTGATCGGTGCGATGCCGCGCAGCTCGTCCACGACAGCGCGCATCAGCCGGTAGGTCGCCTCGGCATCGGCGCGCGTGGCCTTGGAGCCCGTGGTCTCGGCGAGCTCGAACTCGAAGCGGCGCTCGTCCTCGATGCTGAACGGCCACACGAGGTCGGTGAACACGTCGATCGGAAAGGCCTGCCACCACGGTCGCGCGACGTCGATCGTGTCGTTGAGCGGGACGCGACCGGGGTGCTCGAGCACGACGCGTCGCACCCCGTACGAGATGAACTCCTCCTCGTAGGGAGTCGTCCCCACCACCTTGCCGTCGAGCAGCACCCGCGCTCCCGACGGGTTGCTGTGGATGAACAGCTTGCGCGTCACGCAGCCGGGGAGCAGCGCCAGCATCAGCGCCCCCACCAGCGCGAGGCGCCGCGTGTGCCCGGATCTGCGCGTCTTCGCGGTCGCGCGGCGGCCCGGGGGCGCCTGCCCACACCGGGGGAGAGATGGCGGACAGGGAGGGATTCGAACCCTCGGACGGGTCAAAAGTCCCGTCAACAGATTAGCAATCTGCCGCAATCGACCACTCTGCCACCTGTCCGCACGCCCGGACGCGCAGGGACCGGCGCCGCGATGCTTCGCGGCCGGGCGCCTGAACGTGCGGGCCGCGAGATTGGAGCGCCAGTGGCGCTGCCTTGTCAACACGCTCACGCTGCGAATCCCTCCTCCACCCGGGAGCAGACGCGCTCTCCGGCGGGTGGTGATGCCGTTTGGCCATTGGCGGAGGGGGTGGGATTCGAACCCACGAGCCCTTGCGGGCCAACGGTTTTCAAGACCGTCGCAATCGACCACTCTGCCACCCCTCCACGCGCTCTGGGCGCGGGTGTCTATTCGGTCTCCTCGCTCTCGACGACCCCGATCTCGTCGAGGATCGCCTCATCGGCGAACAGTGGAGCTCCCACCCCGGTCGCCACCGCCACGGCGTCCGAGGGGCGGGCATCGATGCTGAACGGCTCGCCGCTCTTGCCATCGAAGTGCATTCGGGCGTAGAAGACCTCGTTCCTCAGCTCGGTGACTTCGACCCGAGCCAGGCTGGCCCCCGTCTCGTGCATCAAGGCCGCGAACAAATCGTGGGTCATGGGACGTTTGGGCGGCTGGCCATGGACCTTGCGCCGGATCTCGGCCATCTCGTTGGCCGCGATGATGATCGGGAATACGCGACCACCGTCAGCCTCCCGGAGATACATGTGGCACTCGGGCGACTGATCGCTGTGCACGATCCGGAAGAGTTCCACCTCTTTCATGGTCATGGCTGAGCGGCGAGTATAGCGAGCGAGGGGCCCGGTTCGGCGTGCGCCGTTCCGACCGCTTCGCTCTGCGAGACCCCAGCCATGGACGTCGTGCCCCTGACCCTCCCGAGCGTCCCCGTGCGCGAGCCGGCCGGACACAAGGGCAGCTACGGACGCGTGTTGCTCGTGGCGGGCTCGGGGCGCTATCCCGGCGCGGCGATCCTCTCGGCGTTGGGTGCCGGGCGCGGGGGCGCGGGCCTGGTCGTGCTGGGGATCCCCGAGCCGATCGTCCCCACCGTCGTCCCCGCCGTGCCGTTCGCGATCGTGCGCGCCTGCCCACCCGGCGCCCACGGGGGCCTGGACGCCGACGCGCTGCCGGCACTGCTCGAGGAAGGCGCTCGGGCCGACGTGGTGGTGCTCGGACCGGGGCTCGGCGACGACCCGGCCACGGGCAGCCTGGTGGCCGCGCTGACGAGCGCGCTCACGACGCCGCTCGTGATCGACGCCGATGGTCTCAACCACTTGGCCGCCAAGGGCTTGCAGCCACTGATGGAACGCACGGCGAGCACCGTGCTGCTGCCCCACCCGGGTGAGTTCGCCCGCCTCGACGGCGGCCCGCTCCCGGCGGGAGACGGCGAGCGCAAGGCCCGGGCCATCGCCCTCGCCCGACGCACCGGGGCGGTGGTCGTGCTGAAAGGCCACCGAAGCGTGGTGACCGACGGCGGCCGTGCCTGGATCGAGCCCGCCGGGAACCCCGGCATGGCCACCGGCGGCATGGGAGACGTCCTCGCCGGGCTCACGGGGGCGCTCCTGGCCGTGGTCCGCCCCGCTGCCGAGGCCACTGCCCTGGCCGTCCATGTCCACGCCCTCGCGGGGGATCTGGCGGCCCAGGAACTGGGCCAGGAAGCCGTGCTGCCGGAGGACGTCGCCCTTCGACTTGGGCGCGTCCTGCGCGGCATCCGACAAGAGGAACGGGTCGGCTCGTAGATCTGTCCCAACGGGCGCCCGCCCGCAGGCGCCCCGAGGCACCTTTCTCGGTTAGACTCGGGGGAATTTCGCCACCTGTGTGGCCCCCCTGCACCGCCCCGGGACGCGCTGAGCGAGTCCCCTCGCGGAGAACACATTGCCCCGTCGCGACGACATCCACCGCATCCTCGTCATCGGCGCCGGCCCGATCGTCATCGGCCAGGCGTGCGAGTTCGACTACTCGGGCACGCAGGGCTGCAAAGCCCTGCGCGAAGAGGGCTACGAAGTCATCCTGATCAACAGCAATCCGGCCACCATCATGACCGACCCGATGATGGCCGATCGCACCTACATCGAGCCGATCGAGCCCGAAGTCGTGGCCAAGCTGATCGAGATCGAGCGGCCCGACGCGCTGCTGCCCACGCTCGGCGGTCAGACCGCGCTCAACTGCGCGATTGCTCTGCACGAGCAGGGCATCCTCGAGAAGTACGGTGTGCAGATGATCGGCGCCAACGCCGACGTGATCAAGAAGGCCGAGGACCGCGACCTGTTCAAGCAGGCGATGGAGCGCATCGGCGTGAAGATGCCCCCGTCGGCGTCGGCCTACACGATGGACGGCGCGATCGAGGCGATGCACCGCATCGGCCTGCCGTGCGTGATCCGGCCGGGCTTCACCCTGGGCGGCACGGGCGGCGGCATCGCCTACAACCCCCAGGAGTTCGAGGAGATCGTGACGCGCGGTCTCGAGCTCTCGATGAACAGCGAAGTGCTGATCGAGAAGTCGATCGCGGGCTGGAAGGAGTACGAGCTCGAGGTCATGCGGGACCGCAAGGACAACGTGGTCATCGTGTGCTCGATCGAGAACGTCGATCCGATGGGCGTGCACACCGGCGACTCGGTCACGGTCGCGCCCCAGCAGACGCTCACCGATCGCGAGTACCAGGAGATGCGCGACGAGGCCATCGCGATCATCCGCGAGATCGGTGTGGAGACGGGCGGCAGCAACATCCAGTTCGCGACCGATCCCGCCACGGGCGACCGCATCGTGATCGAGATGAACCCGCGCGTGTCGCGCAGCTCGGCCCTGGCCAGCAAGGCGACCGGCTTCCCGATCGCCAAGATCGCCGCCAAACTCGCCGTGGGCTACAGCCTCGACGAGATCGCCAACGACATCACCAAGAAGACGCCGGCGTGTTTCGAGCCGACCATCGACTACGTCGTGGTCAAGGTGCCGCGCTTCGCCTTCGAGAAGTTCCCGGAGGCGGACGCGACCCTGGGGACCCAGATGAAGTCGGTGGGCGAGGTGATGACCATCGGCCGCACCTTCCCCGAGGCGCTGCAGAAGGCCATGCGCGCCATGGAGACCGGTGACCCGGGTCTGGGCATGCGCGCCAACGACCCGTTCCTGCCCAGCGCCCCGCGCCGCGGCCGGCCCGACAAGCGCAAGCTGCGACGACGGCTGGGCGCACCTCACGCGGGGCGCCTGCACACGATCCGCCACGCCCTGCTGGCGGGCATCGACACGCGCGAGATCCACGAGATCACCCGTGTCGACCCGTGGTTCCTCGAACACCTGCGGCGCATCGTCGCACTCGAACAGAGCATGAGTCGCTTCGATTCGTTCGAGGATGTCCCGGCCAACGTGCTGCGCGAGTTCAAACAGAACGGTTTCTCCGACCTGCAGCTCGCGCGCTGGTACGGCACGGAGGCCGCGCGTGTCCGCCGGCGGCGCCACGAACTCGGCATCGTGCCCGTGTACAACCGCATCGACACCTGCGCCGCCGAGTTCGAGTCCTTCACGCCCTACCTCTACTCGACGTACGAGACGCGCACCGAGGTGGTCGAGACCGGGCGACGCAAGATCATGGTGCTCGGCGGCGGCCCCAATCGCATCGGTCAGGGGATCGAGTTCGACTACTGCTGCGTGCAGGCCTGCTACAAGCTGCGCGAGCAGGGGTTCGAGATCCTGATGGTCAACTGCAACCCCGAGACGGTGTCGACCGACTTCGACACGTCCGACCAGTTGTTCTTCGAGCCGCTCACCGTCGAGGACGTGCTGCACATCCACGAGTCGCTCTCGATCGAGGGCGCGATCGTGCAGTTCGGCGGACAGACACCGCTCAACATCGCGCTCAAACTCAAGCAGGCCGGCGTGACCATCCTGGGGACGTCGCCCGAGGCGATCGACCTCGTGGAGGATCGCGAGAAGTTCAAGGAGCTGCTGCAACGCCTCGACATCCCGCAGCCCGACAACGGGATCGCCACCGAGGTCGACGAGGCCGAGGAGATCGCCGCGACCATCGGCTACCCCGTCGTCGTGCGCCCCAGCTACGTGCTGGGCGGTCGCGGCATGGAGATCGTCTACGAGCGCAAGTCGCTCAAGAAGTGGATGACCACCGCCGTCGAAGCCTCGCCCGAACACCCGGTGCTGATCGACAAGTTCCTCGAGAACGCCACCGAGGTCGACGTGGACGCCGTGTTCGACGGTGAGATCTGCGTGATCGGCGGCATCATGGAGCACGTCGAGCAGGCCGGCATCCACTCCGGCGACAGCACCTGCACGCTGCCGCCCTACTCGCTGAGCGACGAGGTCCAGGACACGATCCGCGACTACACGCGGCGCCTGGCCGAGGCCGTCGAGGTGCGCGGGTTGCTCAACATCCAGTACGCGATCAAGGACGGGAAGGTCTTCGTGCTCGAGGTCAACCCGAGGGCTTCACGCACCGTGCCGTTCGTGTCGAAGGTCATCGGCACGTCGCTCGCCGGTGTGGCCGCCCGGGTCATGGCGGGTGAGAGCCTGGCCGAGATCGGCTTCACCAAGGAGGTCATCCCCAACCACTGGTCGGTGAAGGCTCCGGTCTTCCCCTTCGTCAAGTTCCACGGCACCGACGTGATCCTCGGCCCCGAGATGAAGTCGACCGGCGAGGTGATGGGCATCGACCCGGACCTGGGCTGCGCCGTGGCCAAGGCCTTCATGGGCGCCGGGCGTACGCTGCCGCTGGAGGGCACCGCGCTGCTCTCGGTGTGCGACCGCGACAAGCAGGCCGTGGTCGACGTCGCCCGTGCCTTCGCCGATCTCGGCATCCGCCTGCTGGCCACGCCGGGGACGCGCCGCTACCTCGAGGACGCCGGCATCAAGTCCGACGTCGTGTTCAAGCGCGGCGAGGGCAGGCCCAACGTCACCGACGTGATCGCCAACGACGAGGTCCAACTGGTCATCAACACGCCCAACACCGACGCGTTCAGCCTGGCGGACGAGAAGGCCATCCGCACCGCGGCGCTGATGCGCAACGTCCCGACGATCACGACCGTCTTCGGCGCACGCATCATGGCGACCGCCATCGAGTCCATGCGTCGTCACGGCCTCAGCGTGCGCGCCATGCAGGACTACCACGCCGAGGTCGTCGCCTCCGCCTGAGGGCCGGCACCGAGGGCGCCCTCGACCTGCGGCGTGACCGGCTCGACCTGCGGAGTGACCGGCTAGACCTGCGGCGTGACCGGACCGTCGCGGCGATCGAGTTCGGCGCCCACCTGGTCCAGGATGTCGGACACGTCCTTGGCGTCGAGCTCGGTATCGATGCGGATCACCGTGCCGCCCAGCTTCTGGCTCGAGCAGGGCTCGTCGGGCGGCGAGGGCACGCGCTCGCGAGACACCCCGCGGCGGACATCGCCCGCTTCGACGCCGCCGGACGGTCCGAGGCTCGCGCCGCCGGCACGCAGGTCGTGCACAGGAGACGGACCGCGCGGGCCCTCGCCCGGATCGGTCCGCGCCTCGGACGGTGGCAGGTCGGACGTGCTCGCACCGGCACTCAGCACGGTGAGCTCCGCCGCGGCCGGGTCCATCGACGCGAGCACCACCGTCGCGAACTCGTCTTCGTCCACGACGGCGGGGAAGTAGTGCTCGAGTTCCCCGCGCTCCGCGGCGCCGGCAGCTTCCGCCAGGTCGTCCGGATCGTGCGCCAACGCCACGCGTTGCAGGTTCACGTGTCGCCGCCCCACCTCGGCCAGCAGCGCGCGCCCCGCCGCGTCACCCACAACGGCGATCGCCGCGGCCGTGTGTCGCTTCAAGAAGTCGAGCGCCGCGGCTCCGTCGGGAACGCGCACGAGTTCACAAGGCAGCCGGTCGGCACCCGGAGGGCAGGCCGGCTCCACGATGAGGAAACTAGGTGCCATACGTGCGCATCCTCGTCACCAGGCCCCCCCGCGCCCGTGGCGGACCCTATCGGTCGCGTCCGGACACGACTGAACGCAGGGCCGACAAACGCCCGCGGATCCCAGGATACGCCGGGCAGATCAGCTCAGCCCTGGGCACCCAGCGGCTTGCGGTCGGTGATCGTGAGGCTGGGCTTCCAGGCGTCGTCGGCACCGGCCTCGCGCTTGGCCGAACGATCGAGGCGTACGCGTGAGATCTTCATGCGCGCCGCCTGGTTCTCGACGTAGATCAGGAACACAGCGATCTGTTCCAGCGTGAAGGTGTAGTCCGGCAGCGCAGGCGTGAGCGTGTAGGCCACGTCCTCGTAATTGTCGCCGCTCACTTCGCTGGGCGGGTTGATGTTGAACTTCTTGCCGATGCGGCTCGTGCGCATCTGCTTGTCCAGGTACTTGTAGGCCCCGTCCTGGGCGATGCCGTCCTTGAGCAGTTCGTCCTTGAGGACGAAGGTCTCGTCGGCGATCACGCCGAGTTGAGCGAGCTTGTTCTCCGAGACGTGCATGCCCGAGCGCAGCTCGTCGGCGAGCGACCGCTGCCAGAACATGAAGCCGACGCAGCCCAGGATGAGCATGACCGTGATCAACAACACGATGCGTTCGAAGTCCCATCTCATGGCTGTCCTCCCCGGGACTTGGTGAGCAGCGACGCGTCGAGCTCGATGGTCAGGTCGGTGAATTTCACGTAGGTCGGGTACTGGCGCGTCCCGCCCGGCTTGACGGTCATGAACATGCCCACGTCCTTCAGCACGTCGAGCAGAGCCTGGTAGCGATCGAAGTCCGCGAGTTCGCCGTCCATCTTGATCGTGGGGTAGTTGCCCACGTTGATGTCGAGCCGGGACATGAAGAACTTGCCCAGGGCGACCTGGTTGTCGCGCAGGGCGTTGAACAGCTCGAACCACGCGTTGAGGGCCGACTGCTGGTCGGGGATCTCGGCGCTGCGACCGAGGTCCCGGGCGATCGTCTCCTTGTAGGCCTCGGCCAGGCGCACGGCGCGGTCCATCTGCCGCGGGCCCACCTCGACCTCGGCCAGCCTCTGCTCCGCTTCGGTGTCGCCGCGCATCTTGCTGAGCTGGAGCGTGGCGAGGTCGCGCATGTGCGCGTACTCGGTGCGCAGCAGGCGCACGTCGAGGAAGGCGTCGAGCGCCATGAACGCGGTGAGCAGCAGGACCAGGAACGAAGCCACGATCAGCGAGGCGACCACCTGGTCGAACTTGCGCTTGTAGGCTGCCTCCTCCCGCCGGAACTCCGTCTCCGTCTCGTCGAGCCCGTTGAACTTGAAGGCCATGCCCAGCGCCACGCCCACGTCGGGGCCGAAGTGGCGCGCGTCCTCGTCGTCCAGGCGATGGTCGACGCGCGAGAGCAGGTCCAGCTCCTGCACTTCGCCGCCGAAGACCTCGTCGATGGCCTCCGGGAACGCGGGGAGTCGGGATCCCGACCCCGTGATGTAGATCGTGTCGAACTCGCCCGCGTCGGGCAGCGTGGTCAGCGTGCGCCGGATCTCGCGCTTCAGGCGCGCCAGGTAGTCGTGGGTCCGCGCCGTCTCGATGTCCTGGTCGATGCCCGAGTCGCCGGCGTGATCGTCGACGTCGTGGCCGTGGGTCACCGCGTGGGTGCCGATGCGGATCGAGCGGACGGCGTAGAGGCCGCCGGCCTCGATGAACAGCAGGCTCGTGCTGCGCTCGCTCGCGTGGACGACGGCGAAGCGCTCGTGCTCCTCGGTGACGCCCGTGCCCACCAGCGCGTGGTAGAGCGCGAACACGTCCATGTCGATCTGCATCGGGTCGATGCCCGCGGCGTCGAGGATGTCGAGGCGGTCGAGCAACTCGTCCTTCTTCACCGCGGCCACGAGGATGTGGCTCTTGTCGCGCGTCTTGCGCAGCACGACGTGCTGCACCACGACGTCGTCGATGTCCAACGGCAGGTGGCTCTCCGACTCGAAGCGCACGACCTTGCGGATCTGCTCCTCGTTGGTGAAGGGCAGATCGAACTCGCGGAAGATGGCGTGCGCCGAGTCGAAACTCATCACCGAGGGGTCGGCGCGGAAGCCCTCCTCGCGCATGACCTCGTCGATGCGCTCGGCCTGCACGTCGGCGATCTCGTCCTCGCCTTCCTCACCGGCTTCGACGCCGACGACCGTCAGGTCGACGTCGCGCACGTTGAGCACACGCAACTTGCGTCCGCCGCCCTCGAACTCGAGCAGTCTCAGCCGTGCGGCGCCGTACTCGATGGCCGTCTGGGACATCTCACACCTCGTCCGGAAGCCTGGGTTGGGGTCGAACGCCCGTCAGCGGGCGAGCCGGTCCGCGCGGGCGAGCCGCCGAGGTCGGCCATGATGGCCACTGGGTGGGCAGCGTCAACGTTGCTCCTCGGCGCTGAGCTCATCGAAGCGCGCACGCTGCTCGGCGTCGAGCAGCGCCAGCAGGTCCTGTTGCGTGCGCTCCCGTCGCTCGGCGATCGGCGCCCGCAGGCGCTGCGCGTGGTCGGCCACGATGCCCGCCACGTCCTCGTCCTCGTCCGTGAGCAGCGCGGCGATGGCCCGCACCTGTTCGGGGCGCAGGTCCAGGTCGCGGGTGAGCTGGGCCAGGATCGTGGGCGCAGGCGGGGACGGGCGATTGCTGGCCCAGCCGCCCAGGAACCCGAGGGCCAGGCAGGCCACCGCGAGCAGGGCGACGGTGGTGCGTGTCGCCGTCCCGCCACGGGCCGTCACCGGTCGGCTCCCTCACCCGCCACGGCTTCCCGTTGGGCGGGGCGCACCAGCTCCCGATCGAAGGGATCGGGGTCGGTGAGCAGCGAGGTGATGCCCCCGGTCAGGTCGTCGGTCTGGTAGGGCGAGGAGCGGAAGTGGTCCACGGTGTGCACGTCGGCCTCGAGCGAGCCGTCGGCCATCAACTCCTGCGGAGTCGCCAACGCCCAGCCCACCGTCACCGCCAGGGCCAGGGCAGCCGCCAGGGCGAGACGTCGGACGAACGGCAGCACCGCGGCACCCTCATCGGTGCGCGCCGCCACGACGCGCGTCGCGAAGCCGGGTGAGGCCTGCACGCCGGGCTCGCTCGCGAGCAGCTCGTGTAGCGTGCGGTAGTCCTCGAGCGCCACCGCGCAATCCTCGTCACCGAGGGCGAACTGCCGGGCGGCGTGCTCGACCGCTGCGGGAACGGGCCGTCCGTCGACCAGCAACGAGAAGACGTGCAGGCAGCGCTCGCGGTTCATCGCGTGGATCCATTCGTCGACGCGTCCGTCCGCGAGGGACTGGGATTCGTCGGCCGGGGAGAGGTCGTGGCCGAGGGGCAGCGCCCCGCTGTCGTCACCACTCATGCGTGAGTCCTTTCGAGAAGGGTGCGCAGCTTGCGGCGCGCCCTGAAGATGCGGGATTCGACGGTGCCGATGGACACACCGAGGATCTGCGCGATCTCCTCGTAGGTGTTGCCCTCCATCTCGCGCAGCACGAGCGTGGTCCGGAACGGCTCGGGAAGCCGGGCCACGGCTGCCCGCACCCGTTGGCGGAGCTCGGACCGCTCAAGGTCCCGGTCGGGACCGTCCGCGTCCGAGGCCGGTTCCACGAGCCCGTCGTCCAGGGGCACCGAGGGCCGCCGACGACGATGGTCGAGGAAGTCCCGCGCCGTGTTGACGGCGATCCGATACAGCCAGGTGAACAAGGCCGAGTTGCCGGCGAAGCGCTCGATGGCGCGGAAGGCCTTGAGGAACGTCTCCTGCGCCAGGTCTTCGGCATCGGCCATCGATCCGCTGACGCGGGCCACGACGGTGATGATCCGATCCTGGTAAAGCTCGACGAACTCATGAAAGGCATCCTCTTCGCCGGCGCGGAGCCGGGCGACGAGGGCCGCATCTTCGTCCCTCATGGCGACCTCCGCTCCGGTGCCGCTTGGACGGGGTGCTCTGGTCCCGTATTCCAGGCCGGCTGCGAGGCGGCCGGGCCGGTGGCCTTCCGCTCGGCGAGCGGCGCCAGGATCAGCCGTTCTCGCCCGAATTCGGCGACGGTGAGTCCGGCCGATCTTCGGAGTCGGTCGGGCCGGGGCCGGTCGCGCCGCCGCTTCCGGGGTCGTCCTCTGCGGGCGGGCGGGGCTTCTCGGCGAACTCGATCCGGTGGCCCAGCTTGTCGCGCTTGGTGCGCAGGTAATCCTCGTTGTGAGGGCCGGCGACCGACTGCAGGGCGACCCGCTCCGCGATCTGCAGGCCGTACCCACGCATGGCGTGGTACTTGGCCGGGTTGTTGGTGAGCAGGCGCAGGTGACGCACGCCCAGGTCGAGCAGGATCTGCGCCCCCACGCCGTAGTCGCGCACGTCCACCGGCAGGCCCAGGGCCTCGTTGGCCTCCACGGTGTCGAGGCCGCGAGTCTGTTGCAGGTGATAGGCCTTCAGTTTGTTGGCCAGGCCGATGCCGCGACCCTCCTGGGCGCGCATGTAGAGCACCACGCCTTCGCCGTCCGCGGCCACGCTCGCGAGGGCCGCATCGAGCTGCGTGCCGCAGTCGCAACGCAGCGAACCGAGCACGTCACCCGTGAGGCACTCGGAGTGCACGCGGACGAGCACCGGGCGCTCCAGGCCCTCGTGCATGCCGGGCGCAAGCTTGCCCGCGGTCAGCGCCACGTGCTCGCTGTCGTCCTCGGTCGAACGGTAGAGGTGACAGCGGAAGTCGCCGTGGCGCGTGGGCAGATCGACGCTGACGACGTGCTCCGCCAGGCGTTCGGTACGCCGGCGATGGCGGATGATGTCGGCGACCGTCGCCATCTTCAGGCCGTGTTCGCCGGCGAACGACACGAGGTCGGGCATGCGCGCCATGGTGCCGTCGTCGTTCATGATCTCGCAGATCACGGCGACCGGGCGGTGACCTGCCATGCGCGCCAGGTCGACGGCCCCCTCGGTGTGGCCCGCGCGGCGCAGGACACCACCCGTCATGGCGCGCAAGGGGAACACGTGGCCGGGACGGACCAGATCGGCCGAGCTGCTCTCCGGGTCGGCGGCGACGCGGATCGTCCGAGCGCGGTCCGCGGCCGAGATGCCGGTCGTCACCCCGGTGCGCGCCTCGATCGACACCGTGAACGCCGTGCTGCGTCGCGACGTGTTGCGATCGACCTGCAGCGGGAGCTCGAGCCGGTCGGCGAGGGACTTCTCCATCGGCAGGCAGATCAACCCGCGCGCGTACTTCGCCATGAAGTTGACCTGGTCGGCGGTCACGCTCTCCGCCAAGCACACCACGTCGCCCTCGTTCTCCCGGTCCTCGTCGTCGACGAGCACGATCATGCGACCCTGGTGCAGGTCCTCGAGGATCTCGGGGATGGTCGACAGCGGCGTGGTCTCGCTCAACGCGTCATTCCTCGCGGGGTTCGTCGTCCGCTCCGCCGTCGTCGCCGTCGGTCGGCGCCGGCTCGGCGGGCGTCTCGCTTCCGCTCGCACCGTCGGCGTCCGCGGCCCCCCCTCCCGGTCGATCCTGCGGATCCGCGCCTTCCAGATCGTCGCCCTCGTCCTTCTCCGGCGCGATGCGCGCCACCGAGGCGAGCAGATCGTCGTCCTTGAGACTGATCAGGCGGACACCCTGCGTCGCACGGCCGATGATCGAGATGTCGGCCACCGGCGTGCGGATGACCTGCCCGCGCGTGGTGATGTACATCACGTCCTCGTCCTCGCGGACGGCGCGAATGGTCACGACGCGTCCGTTGCGCTTGGTCGTGCGGATGTCGATCACACCCTGCCCGCCGCGACCCTGCAACGGGTACTCGTCGAAGCCGGTGCGCTTGCCGTAGCCCCGCTCACAGGCCGTGAGCATCGTCGTCTGCTCGCGCTCGATGGCCATGCCACGCACGCGGTCGTCGTCCTTGAGCTTGATGCCGCGCACACCGCGCGCCGGCCGTCCCATGGTGCGCACGTCGCTGGCGCGGAACTTGATCGAGCGACCTTCGGCGGTACCTAGCACGACCCCGTCGTCGTCGTCGCACACGGCGACGTCGATCAGCCCGTCGTCGTCGTCGAGCCCGATGGCGATGATGCCGCCGGCCTTCGGACGCCGGTAGTCGTACAGCGGCGTGCGCTTCACCACGCCCTTGCTCGTCGCGAAGAGCAGGCTGCCCTGGGCGAAATCGCGCACGGGGATCACCGCCTGGATCGAGTCTCCCGCCGGGAAACCCGGGATCAGATTCACCGCGGCGCGGCCGATGGCGGTGCGGCTCAGGTTCGGCAGCTTGTACACCTTGAGCTGGTGCACGCGGCCGCTCGCCGTGAAGAACAAGAGCGAGTCGTGGGTGTTGGCCATGAACAGACGCTCGATGAAGTCGTCGTCATGGGACTCGCCGCCGCGGATGCCCGAACCGCCGCGCCGCTGGCTGCGGTACTGGTCGAGCGTCATGCGCTTGATGTAGCCCTTGTTGGACATGGTGACCGCGACCGCCTCGTCGACGATCAGGTCCTCGTCCTCGAAACCCTCCACCGGCTCGCCCACGGTCGTCTGGCGCGCCGTGGTGTACTGCTCGCCGAGACGCTCGAGGTCCTCCAGGATGATCCGGTCGATCAGCGCCGGGTCGCCGAGGATCGCTTCGTAACGCTCGATCTCAGCCACGAGCTCGCGCCACTCCTGCTCGAGCTTCTCCACCTCGAGGTTGGTGAGCGAACGCAGGCGCATGTTGACGATCGCCTCGCACTGCCGCTCGCTCAGCTCGAAACGACGGCGCAGCTCCGACTTGGCCTCGTCGGTGTTGTTCGCCCCGCGGATCACCGCGATCACCTCGTCGATGTGCGCCTGCGCGATGCGCAGCCCTTCGACGATGTGCAGCCGGTCGCGCGCGACGCCGAGCAGGTACTCGGTCCGCCTCCGGATCACCTCGCGCCGGTGATCCAGGAACTCGCGCATCAGGTCCAACAGCGAGAGCGTCCGCGGGCGCATGTTCACCAGCGCGATGTGGATCATCGACACCGTGGTCTGGAGCTGCGTGTACTTGTAGAGCTGATTGAGCGTGACGTTCGGGTCCTCGCCCTTCTTCAGCTCGATGACGATGCGCATGCCCTCGCGATCACTGTGATCCACGATGTCGTGGATCGCCGTGACGCGACCGTCCTTGACCAGCTGCGCCATGGCCTCGATGAGGCTCGACTTGTTCACCTGGTAGGGGATCTCGGTGATCAGGATCTGGGCGCGCTTGCCCTTCTCTTCGTCGAAGCACTCCGCACGGCAGCGCAGGATCGCGTGGCCGCGGCCGGTCAGGTAGGCCTGGCGGAGGCCGCTCTGTCCGCAGATGATGCCGCCGGTCGGGAAGTCGGGGCCCGGCACGAGCTCCATCACCTCTTCGATCGACGCGTCGGGCCGTTCGATCAGCAACCGCAGCGCGGCGAAGATCTCGCCGGGGTTGTGCGGAGGGATGCTCGTGGCCATGCCCACGGCGATGCCGCTGCTGCCGTTGACCAGCAGGTTGGGGAACGTCGACGGCAGAACGGTGGGTTCGTCCCGCGAGCCGTCGTAGTTGGGGACGAAGTCCACCGTCTCGCGGTCGATGTCCTCGAGCATCGCGCCCGCGGCGCTCGTCATGCGCGCCTCGGTGTAACGCATGGCCGCAGGCGGGTCGCCGTCGACGCTACCGAAGTTGCCCTGGCCGTCGACCAGCGGCACGCGCATGTTGAAGTCCTGCGCGAGACGCACGAGCGTGGGGTACACGACCCCCTCGCCGTGCGGGTGGTAGTTGCCCGAGGTGTCGCCGGCGATCTTCGCGCACTTCTTGTACTTGGCGCGCGGACCCAGGTTCAGGTCGTTCATCGCCACCAGGACACGCCTCTGCGACGGCTTGAGTCCGTCGCGCACGTCCGGGAGAGCTCGCGACACGATGACGCTCATCGCGTAGCTCAGGTACGAGTCCTTCATCTCCTTCTCGATGAGGATCGAGGACTCGCGGGGGCTGGCTGTGTCGGGCATGGAAACCATCCGGGACGGTGTCTGACGGGTACCGGCGAACCTGCATCGCGCGGTCGCACCGCAACCCGACCATGATCGCTTCCCCGGGCTTTTTTTTCAACGCTCCGCCACTTATGTAAGATGTTTCCCAATCCTGGCTTATGGCTGAGCCGAGGGCCTCTCGAAGGGGCTCCGACGCCACACGCCGACCACCCCCGTTGCCAACCCCCCGGAAGCGCACTCTCACGGGGGTGATTCCCTCGACCGAAACGACGATCCGCAGCATGAACGCCCAGGAGAAGGTCCTTCTCGAACGCGTGTTCCGTGAGGATCCCGGGGCGTTCGAAGAGTTGCTCGACCGCTACCGAGCGCTCATCTACTCGGTCTTCCAGGGGCCGGCGTTCCACTTCCCGCACGACTACATGGACGACCTCTACCAGTCGTTCGTGCTCGCCCTGAGGAAGGACGACTACCGCAAGCTGAGGGCCTTCGAGGGGCGTAACTCCTGCTCACTGGCCACTTTCCTGCAGATCGTGACCACCCGGTTCGGGCTCGACGAGCGACGCAAGTGGCGCCGCCATCCGCGTGGGCGGGGCATGGCAGGGGTCGACGAGGCCGTCACGCCGGTCATGGAGCAGGAGGACCCCGACGCGGAGCCGGTGGACACTTCGAGCCTGCGCAAGGAAGAGATCGACATCTTCCACAACCTGCTCTTCTCCATCGATTGGAAGCGGATTTCGGCGGTCCTGTGGGTCTTCCACGGGGTCGAGCGCGAGCGCATCGCGGACGTGATGGCCACGTCCCGGGCCAACATCGATGCCCTCTACAAGCGCGCCAAGGACCAGATGACCGATCTCTATCAGTCGGGGGCCGGTTCCCGGAACGTCCGGGCGCCGGACCCGCAGGTGCTCACCACCGAGGTGACCGCGGCCCTCCGGCGCCTGCTCGCGTTCCCGTCCAGCAGCGCCCGGGAGAAGCTGCTCGAGCCTGGGGCGAAGCGTCAGGCCCTGCTGGGGCTGGTCCTGCTCGAATACCCGCGCTTCAGGTGTTCTGCGGCCGAATTGGCGAAGATCGCCGAGACCGAGGACGTCCCGGGCGCCTGCCTCGAGCTGCTGACCGGGCTCGAAGCCCGGCTGGCGGCCAACGGCTCGTGACCCGCGACGCCGCGGACCTGTCAGATCGGCGGGCTCTTCCCGTCCCCCGCCACTCGCCTGTATCTCGACCTCAGCTGGGACCCTGGGCATGACCGACCCCGTCGACCTCTTCTTCCAAAGCGCCGGCCAGTGGCCCCCGCCCAATCCGAATGGCGCGGAGTGCTTCTCCGAAGAGACCCTCGCCGGGTACATGGATGGTGCCCTCGCTCCCGTGCAGCGCGCCCAGGTCGAGGAGCAGGCGCTCCAGTGCCCCGTGTGCTTCGAGCTCCTGCGCGCGGCCGTGGACACACTGGGTGTGCGACGCCCCGAACCCGCGCAGCCGTTCCGTGTCCTGGCCAGACTCAAGCAGCGGGGTCTGGAGATCCTGAACCACCTCGAGCTGCGCATCTGGGCCTTGACCGAGGGCCCGGCTCCGGCGCTCGGCGCCTTGCGCGGCGGAGAGAGCTGCGACCTGGTGTCGATCCACGGCCCCGGCAACGGTCTGGACGAGATCGAACTGCAGGCGCAGCCCGACGGCACCGCCCGGCTGGTCGTGCGCGGTTCGAGCACCTTGGAACTGGAACGCGACGAGCAGGCGTCGATCGCCCTCGCGACCGATGGCCAGGCCCGCGAGAAGCGCCCGTTCAGCAGTCGCGAACAGGCCTTCGCGTCACTCGGCCCGGGGCGACACACGGTGTCTGTTTCTGCCCGCGCGCCGGGCGGCAAGCCGCGCACCCTGGCCGAAGCGACGCTCGAACTCCAGGGCTGAGGACCTGCACCGACGCGCGTCCGGCACACTCGCTCGAAGCCGGATGTGAGTCAGTCGCCGGTCTCGACTCCGGCCGCCTCGGCCAGACCGCGCGCCCGTTCCAGCCGCAGCTGCCACTCCTCGTCCAGCAGCACACGGCGCACGTACGCCTCCAGCAGCGCCAGCCGCCATGAGTTCATCGTGCCCGCGCCGGTCGCCTTGAACACATCGCTGAAGTGCGTGTAGTGCTGCTCGCGCGCCAGGGGCTCGATCAGCGAGGCCACGGCGTGAGCCAGCACCGGGTGATCGGGGTGGACTCCGCTGGCAGCCTCGTAGTGTCGCCACTCCCGCTCGAAGGCGTCCCAGTCGATGTCGTCCACCGTCTCGACCACGGTGGAGCGCAACCGCTGCAGGTGGTAGCTGTAGTCCCCGTGGGCGACGAGGCCGGCAAGCAGCTCGTCCGACCACTGCGACTCGCCCTCCAAGCCAGTGACCGCCGACTCGAGCCGGGCTGAGGGCTCGACCACGGCGGCGACCGCCGCCCACCCGCCGGGCGCCACGGCCCCGGTCGGAATCGGACGTCCGCGACGGTGGATCACCCAATCGTCGGCCGCCGCCTCCATGCCCGCTCCGGCCCGCAGGAGCAGCGCGGCCAGATCGGCGGCATCGCCGAGCCGCGTGCGGAAGCCGCCCGCGCCGGACCAGGGCAGCTTCTGCCCGACCGTCGCGGCGCCGGGCGCGCCCTCCGCGGCGACCCAGCCGACCAGCAGGACGAAGGGGGCGTCGAGCTCCCGCGGCTCCACGAACGCTGCGGAGCGCCGGCCGAACACCGAACCGAACGCCGCGAGGCGACCGCGCAACGCGCGGGCGCTCATGCCCGTCGTGTCGATCCACACCAGGCATCGGCCGCCCGGAGCGAGCAGGCCGGCCAGCCGCTTGATGTGTTCGCGACTCAGCAGCACGTCGGCCCCCGGCCATTCCGGACGCTGGGGCGCGACCATCACCGTGGCGTAGTCACCGCTCGCCGCCCGGGCCGCGTCGACCGGATCGACATCCGAGGCGAACGTCTGCTCGGGGAGGCCGAGTTCCTCGAGCAGCAGACTGAGCACGCGGGACTCGAAGGGCACCTCGCTCGAGACGTCGGTCCGCTCCGCGTCCTCGAGATCGGCCGCCAACAGCTCGCTGCCGATGCCGGTGACGAAGGCCGGACCGGGCACCGAGAACAACCGCGTCAGGCGCCCCGTACTCCCGTCGCGGCCGGTCGCCACATGTCCGGCGTGGAGCAACGTGCCTCCCACGCGCACCCCGTAGTACTTGTCGAGTTCGGGCTGCCCTTCCTCCCCGAAGTCGGGCTCGTCCTCGTGGTCGTGCTCCTCCTCCGGCTCGCTCGTCGCCGTCATCGATCCGAGGGTGACGAGCAACTCCCGCCGAGTGAACGTCGATCGGTTGGCTCGGGCCGCTTCAGGCGCCGCGCTCATGAAGCTGGTCGTGGAGAACACCCCCGTGTCGGCCAGGCGCTCCCGTCCGTATGCCTCCACGCCGAACTCGCCGATACGCCGGACGTTCTCGAACCCGAGTTGATACTCCTCCGGATAGGCCTCCCACCCGTGCACGCGCAGGCCCGCGAGCAGCAGGGCGACGACGGCCACGAGCCCCTTTCTCCCGAACACGGACACGCAAGCCGCCACGGCCGCCGACATCGCGGCCAGCAGCAGCAGCGTGACCGGCCCCCGGTAGACCCAGCCGATCTGCTCGTCACTGAGCGGTGTGGGCACACTGAAGTTGCTGCGCCCCACCAGGCCTTCGTGCACCAACAGGGCCGCCGCAGCGCCGAACAGGAGCGGGCCGAGGACCCGCCGTCGCTGAGCGCCGAAGCTCAGACCCAGGGCAGCGGCCACCGGACCGCTCACGGAGAGCAGCCACACGCTCCAGGTGCTGAACACAGGCCAGTCGATCGCGAACTGGTTGACGGTGCGCGACAACGCCGCGTGCTTTCCGCCGTCGGTGTAGGCGGTCAGCGGCGTCATGCTCCAGAGCACCGCTCCCCCGAGCGCCAGGGCCCCGATCCCGGCCAGGATCCTGGCCGGCCAGCCCGGCGTGGCAAGCACCGACATGGGCCACGCCACGAGCATCGCCGGGATCAGCAGGACGAGCAGCACCTCCGCCTGGGGATTGAGGTCCGGGGATTGATATGCCCCCAGGACACGCCGCAGGACCAGCGCGTAGAACACCAGGGTCACACCGAGGAAGAACCCCTCCCAACCCACCGGCGCGTCCGTACCCGTCTCGTGGCGGCCACGCACCCCGTGCCGCATCTCCACCAACGCCAACAGCAGCGCGCCGGCGAAGAAGCCCGTGAAGGGGCCCGGCAGGTACGCCACCGCTCCGCAGTGGTGCGCGAGCTGTCCCAGGCAGAAGCCACCCAGTGCCGGCAGCAGTCCCACGTCGACGAAGCGCCTCACGATGCAGCCCAGGGCGAAGCTGACCGGCAGCAGCGACACGACCGCCGCCGCAACCGGTGCCGCCGCCCCCGCCGGCATGACCAGGTACACAACGTCGCAGAGCACGCCGCGAGCGGGGATCAGGAGCGTGAGCGCCAACGCCTCGGCGAGCTGCGGCAGGCGCGCGCGTGACAAGACTCCCAAGCCGATGCCCACCGCGGAGATCGCCGTCGCCAGCCCGAGCCGGCTCGGGCCCAGATCGATCGCGGCTCCCGCGAGCAGCAGGTGCACGAGCAGCACACACAGTCCGATACCCACACTCGCGATCACGATGGGAGACTCCATTCACCGCAGAAAACCATGCGCGCGGGTCCAGCCAGCGTCGCCGCATCACGACCGTTCCAGCCCACGCGCAAGCGGCCTCCGGGCATGTCCACGTCGATCGAAGGGCCCGCACTCCAACCTGTCCGCCGAGCAACGACCGCCACCGCCACGGCGCCGGTCCCACACGCACGCGTCTCCCCGGAGCCCCGCTCCCAGGTCCGCGCCCGCCAACGGTCGGGGGCGGTCGGTTGGACGAAGTGGACGTTCGCCCCCTCGGGCAAACGCGGAGAGTGTTCCACTGCGTGACCGTAGCGCGCCAGGTCCACGCGCTCGGGCGCGGCGACGCGCACCACGACGTGGGGGTTCCCCACCGAGACGCACAGGCCCAGGTCGGGGTCGGCTCCCAGGTCAGGCGAGACGGGCACGCCGACCAGATCCCCCTCCCCCCGGAGCGCGTCGAGCACCGGCACGGCCTCGGGACGGAAGTCGGGCACCCCCATGGTCAGCTCCACCTCACCGTCGTCGAGCAGCCGGCCGCGGCGCCGCCCGGCCAGGGTCTCCACGTCGACCACCCCTGCGTCGGCCCGCCCACGCTCGGCCAGGTAGCGCACGACGCACCGCAAGCCGTTGCCGCACATGCGCCCCTCGCTCCCATCGGCGTTGAACATGCGCATGCGCGCGGCGGCGGGAGCGTCGCTCGGGCCGACGATCAGGAGGCCGTCCGAGCCGATCCCCAGGTGCCGGTCACTCATCGCGCGGGACAACGACGCCGGGTCACGCTCGACGATCGCCGCCACTCGCGGATCGAACGCGTCGACGAGCACGTAGTCGTTCCCGGCTCCTTCGACTTTGACGAAGTTCAGCTGGGCCATGGCCGCGGCACTATACGCCAGCCCGGGGTGCCCTTCCCAACGAGCCGTGCACGTGGGTGGTGCGGAGCGGCCGACGCTCGCGGCCGCGCCGTGAGCCCTCAGCGATCCCCGGCCGCCGGCTGCGGGACCCTGCGTCGCGGGCCGCTCGCTCCGGTCGGCGAGCCGGCGCCCGCGTCGGCCTCGATCCGGTGCCGCAGCAGGCGGTGGAGCCGGCGCTCGAGTTGCGAGAAGGGCATGTTCAGCGTGCTCTCGACCACGTCGAGCGCCACCTGCTCGCGCTCGAGCATAGCCCGCGCCTTGGGCGCCATGAGCCGCTTCGCCCGCTCGAGGTCCCCGGCATCCAGGGCTCGCTGCAGCTCTCGCTGCTCGACCGGTGTGAGTTCCATCAACTTGCCCGCGGCACCGAGGAATCCCCGTTCGCGACGAACGCGGCGCACCGTCTCGATCGCCTCGATGGGCTCGAGCGCTTCGAGCTCGCGCACGTCGGCCTGCCCACCCACGTCGACGTACAGAGCGAGCTGCTCGCGCTTCTGCAACTCCAGGCACTCGTTGATGCGTTCGCGGAACGGCAGCGTGAGGATGTTCGCACGCTCACCGACTTCGAGCCGTCCCTCGCGCTCCAGGCCGTCCAGGAAGCCTCGCATGCGCAGCCCGGTCTTCTGTTCGAGCCGGCGACGCACCTCGGAGCGTTCCTCGATGCCGGGCGGTGCGTCGGGCCGAGTCACCGGCAGTGGGCCCAGGACATGTCGTGCCCGCGCTTCCACCTGGGACAGCTCGCCGCGCACGTCTTCGGCGTCCGGCGCCACCCCGTGGCGGCGACGGTGCTGTCGGTTCATGCGTTGCAACGCGCCAAGGCGCTGGCGCAGCTCGGCACGACGGGCCTCGGGGAGTCTCTGGAACTGCACCCAACGCGTGTGCAATGCCTCGCGCTCCGCGGCATCCATGCCGCGCCAGCGCTGCAGGTTGCGCTCGAACATCTGCGGGTCGAGCAGCGGCTGGACTTCGGCCCAGGCCACCACGGCGAGCAAGGCGGCGGCAAGCAACGCGCGTCCGGTCATCGTCCCGGCTCCCCACCGGCGTCGGCTTCGCTGCCGAGCGCGGCGATCTCACCTTCACCGTCGAAGGCCCGCATGACCTCCAGCTCCCGGGCCAGGTCGAGTTCGACTCCATACTGCTCGAGCAACTCGAGGTTCTCGAGCAGATCGAGGTCCTGGACGACCATGCGTTCTTCGTCGGAGAGCAACAGGTCCGCGGTGCCCTGACTCGGCGCGTACCACTGGAACACGGCCACGGCCAGGACCACAGCCGCGGCCAACAGCCCGGTCGCCTGCAACCCGCGCGAGAAGGGCTCGGTCGTAGTCAGCCCTCCCGCTGACTGTTGCACCCGCTCGCGGAAGCTGCCGCTCGGTGCGGCGAGCTGCGGATCGTGCACGCCTTCCAGCGTCCCGAGCGCATCCCACACCAGGCGATGTTCGTCCACCAGGCGACGTGCCTCGGCGTCGACGGCCAGCCAGGCTTCGACCTCGCTGCGCTCATTGGCCGAGAGACGATCGTCGAGGTATTCCAGCAAGCGAATCTGGTCGCGTTCACGCATCGGGTAGATCTCCCGGTTCGCCCAGGATGGGCATCAACTCCTTGCGCACGTTGTCGCGTGCGCGCCAGAGCAGGGACTTCACCGCTTGGAGCGACAAGCTCATGACCTGACCGATGTCCTCATAGCCGAGGCCTTCGTAGCGGGACATGACCAGCGCTCGGCGCTGCTTGTCGGGCAGTCGCCCGATCGCGCCTCGTACCAGTTCGGCACGTTCGGCTTCCGCGAGGTGTTCGAGCGGGCGGCGACTGGCCGCGTCCGCAGG
The DNA here is from genome assembly GCA_029259695.1 of Planctomycetota bacterium. Classification (GTDB taxonomy): domain Bacteria; phylum Planctomycetota; class B15-G4; order B15-G4; family B15-G4; genus OFTM49. The sequence continues at coordinate 11,064 of JAJDEQ010000049.1, read as the reverse complement.
CAATCTGGGCCCGCGCTCTTCGTCCTCGAAGCCCACGTCGATCGAGAGGGCTCGTCGGCGCGCCATGTACTGGGTGTGGTTGACACAGATGTTGAAGATGATGCGATAGAGGAAGGTCTCGAACTTCGCCGTCGGCTGATACCGTCCGCGCGCCCGGTAGAGCCGCAGGAAGACCTCTTGGGCGAGATCCTCGACCGCAGACCGATCGCTGATCGAGCGCGCTACGGCGCCCTTCACACGCGATTCGTACGTCGACACAAGGCGCTCGAAAGCACCCGGAGCGTCGGCCGCCACGGCCAGCATGAGGTCTCGTCCGTCGATCACGGTTCCTGGATCGGCTGGGGGGACCCCCTGAACATCGGTGGGCTCGAGGGGTTTCGCGGGATTCTCCCGGCAGGGGCGGCGGCGGCCGGGCGAGAACCCGGGTCGAACCCGTTTGTACCCCCTCTGCCCGCCGAGGGTTGGGCGATTCCCGGCTCTCGGGCGCTGCCCCGACCGGGAGCGCGGCCCAGCCTGGTGAGAAGTCCAGGCTAGCGCGAAAGGCCCAGGGGCGTGAGACGGCTCAAGCGGGACAACGGCAGATAGCGCGCCACGGGCCGACCGCGAACGGCGCCCGCGGGCACCGGACCGAAGAAGCGACTGTCGTGCGAACCCCGGCTGTGGTCGCCCACCAGGAACAACTCGTCGGGGCCCAGCGGACACGGCGTGATGCCGGCCCCCGAGTCCCCGCCGAAGTTGCCGTCGCCCGTGAAGTGCAGGTCGCGCAGGACTTCCAGGCGACGCAGCTCGACGCTGCCGTCCTCGATCGCCAGCCGCGGTTCGTTGCGGATCGGCGAGCCGGGCGCGCGCTCGGCATTGGCGTCGTAGTCGTAGGCGAGCAGGAGCGTCTCGCCCACGTACACGCGCACCTGGTTGTCCACGTTCCACATGAGCACCCGCGCCCCGGGATCCAGGCCGGCGAACGCCTCGTCGCTGTCCACGACGCCGCGCGCCACCGCGAGGTTGTGGTGCAGCGACGCGCCCCCTTCCGCACGCGGCGCGAGTCGCGCGCGGAACACGTCGGCCCCCTCGCGCAGCGAGAGCGTGAGCACTCCGTCGACCGTGCCGATCTCCACCAACAGAGCCGTATCGGCGACGATATCGCCCTCCACTTCGGCGCTCTCGGTCGGCAGCCAGTCGTTGACGGGTTGCTCGAAGACGGCCTCGCCGCCTTCGCGCCCGCCCGTCAGGCGCATGCTCCCGTCGGGTAGCTCGATCCGCTCGGTCGCTCCGGTCCAGACCCACGGCGCGGCCATGCCGTCACTCGTGTGGACCGGGATCAGCAGCTCGCGCACGAGCGCGTCCGGCTTGCGCACGAGCCGCGGGAGCACCTGACCACTGCCGCGCACGACCACGTAGACGTCACCGTCGCGCAGGCGCAGGAACTCGTCGGGCAGGCCCACCACACGCTTGATCAACGTGTCGACCTCGTCCATCGCATCCCACGACACGTCGCTGTCGACGACCACGACGTCCCAGCGCTCCATGGGCCGTGAGTCCGCTCCCGTCCGCAGCACGACGAGTCGGTCGCCCGCTGCGAAGGTCGGCTCCATGGACCCCGACTGGATCGCGTAGACCTCGAACAGCAGACCTCGGATGAGCACGGGCGGCAGCACCACAGCGAGCACCCACCACCACCATCGCCGGCCGCGGCGCGCCCGCACCGCTCCCCCGGACGCCCCGGAGGGACCCGGGGTGGACCCGTCGTCGCCACCCGCGGCCTGAGCCTGGGCCCGCTCGCTCACGCCTTCATCCCCGCGCTCGCTCCCCACCCCTGTCCGTCACGACACGCCGAACGCGTTCAGCAGCAGCAACGCCACCGTGAAGTAGATCACGAAGGCCGACAGGTCGTTGAGCGTGAGCAGGAACGGGCCGCCCGCGTAGGCCGGGTCCACGTGGATCGCGTGACAGGCGAACGGAATCAGCGTGCCCGCGAAGGCGGCCACGATGACCGAACAGAACAAGGCCACCCCGACGATCCAGCCGAGCATCGGCTCCTCGGTGAAAGCCAGCCCGGCGAGGATCCCCACCAGGACGCCGGCCAGCAGCCCGATCAACACCGCCAGCACGAGTTCACCGCGCAGCACGCGCATGGGACGACGCGGGTCCACCTCACCGGTGGCGAAGCCGCGCACCATGATCGTGGAGGACTGCGTGCCCACATTGCCCGCCATGCCACCGATCAGCGGGATGAAGTAGAGCAGCATGCTGAACGTCCCGCCCACCTCCGCGCCGCTGTGGAAGTAGGTCTTCTCGATGTGCTCGATCAGCAGGCTCGCGAGAAACGTGCCGAGCAGCGTGACGGTGAGCCACGGCGCCCGGGCGCGCAGGCGCTTGAGCGTAGGCTCGCTCGTGGGGTGCAGGACGTTCGTGCCGGCCAGGCGCAGCATGTCCTCGCTGGCCTCTTCGCCGATCACGTCGATCACGTCGTCCACGGTGATCACGCCCTGCAGACGGTGCGCCGCGTCCACGACGGGGATCGAGGGCAGGTGGTAGTGGTCCACGATCCGAGCCGCCTCTTCCTGGTCGGCGTCGACCTCCACCGAGATCACGTCGGGGTCCATCACCCGGTGCATGGGCAGCGCCGGATCCGCGGTGAGCAGCCGGGTCAGCGGCGCGACGCCCACGAGCGTTCCCGCCGGGTCGACCACGTACACGGTGTTGATCGCCTCCGGCTCTTCCGCCGTGCCCACCTTGCGCAAGGCGGAAGCGATCTTCTCGTTGCTGCCGACCGCGATGACCTCGGTGGTCATGATGCCGCCGGCGGACTCCGGCGGGTGATCCCCCAGGGTCGAGACCGAACGGCGCTGGTCCTCTTCCAGGCCGGCCAACAAGGCGCCGCGACGCTCCCTCGGCACCAGGCCCAGCAGGTCGGCCGCATCGTCCGGCGCCATCCAGCCCATGAGCCGGATCAGGCGCTCGGCGCTGATGTGCGCCAGCAGGACCTCGATCGAGTGCTCATCCGTCTCGGCCAGCACGTCGGCTGCCTTCTCGTCCGAGAGCAGGGAGATGATCAGCACCTTCGCCTGTTCGTCCATGTCCGTGAGGGCCTGGGCGATGTCGGCGGCGCGGACCTCGTCGACCGCGAGGTCGCCCCGCGGCGCAAGGGACTCGAGGTTCTCGACGAGGCGTTCGATGTCGGGATGTGTCATGGCACGAACCTGCACTGAGGCCTCAGGAGGGTATCCCACGGCGCCTTCCGGTGCGCGCCCCGCTCGGCGGGTTACCCTTCGGATACGACGTGCCTAGCAGCCCTACCAGGCACGCGCCGCCGACCCGCCCCACTCGACACCGGCCCTCCGTGCCGCCCCCACCCATGACCGACCAGCCCGCCCCCGAAGAACGCACCGCTCTCCGCAAGCTGCTCGAGGCGGTGGACGAAGGGCCCGAGGCACTCTGGGCCGGTCTTCCCCAGCGGCCCACACGCGGGTTCTTCGCCAAGCTCGGCGAGGCCGGCCTCGATCAGCTCGACGTCGCCATCGTGCTCGTCGCCCTGTCGGCGCGACTGGCCGGCAAGCCGTCGCTCTCGGGGTCCGATCTGGTGGCGCGCGCCGCGCCCGATTCGGCCCGGCGCCTCGACGCGGTGGGACGCCTCTCGCCGGAGAGCCGCCTGGTGAGCCGGGGGCTGATCTTCGGCGAGCGCGTCGGCGCCTCGGGCCCCGACGCACATGCCACGACCTGGCGCCTCGGCGACCTGCTGTTCCGGCGTGCCATCGACCTGTTCTCACCCGCGCCGAAGTCGCGCTCCGCGAAGGCACCACGGCCCTACCGCACCAACCTGGAGCTCCTCGGCGACCTGCGCCGGCTGTCCCTCGTCTACCGCCGACGCGCGGCAGCCGTCTTCCACCTCGACCCCTGGACCAGCACCGGGATGGAGGTGGGGCAGTCGGTCAGCGAGCTGCGCGCCCTGGCGGCCGACGCCCAGGCGCAGGTGGCCGCGCGCCTCGAGCTCAGCGACGACCTCTCCGTGCCCCTGCTCGCGCTGCGAGCAGAGCACAAGCTCGACCTGGACCAGCTCGTGATCCTGGTCACCGTCCTGTTCCAGGAACTCGTCGAGGGCGTGGGCGCCGTCGACGCGATCGACCTCGTGAAGCTCGTCAGCGAGAGCGAGAACGACCTCATCCGTCGCCGCCAGAGCCTGCGCCCGCTGGTGCGCCGCAACCTGCTGCGCCTCGAAGGCGCCTACGCCGACAAGGAACTCACCGCCGACGCCTGTCTGCCCAACGGGATCATCGAGGAGATGCTCGGGGACCGGGACACGATCGGCAGCGACGACCGGATCGACTTCCACACGTACCTGCAGGAACTCGAGTCGTCCGACGCGTTCTTCTCGGACCTCGATGGTTCGGACGACCCCGACTGAGCCCGGCTCCCCGCCAGGAGCGCCTCCGCCACCGCCGCTCGAGACCGCCGACGCCGCGCCCCGGCCCGCCGGCCGGGGCCCCGGGCCGCATCCGGGTGGCCCGCGAGGCTAGAATGCTGGCTCCGCCGGCGGCCGCCGATCGCCCCGCCGGCGCTTCCCTCCGCACCAGGCCGCAACGAGCGTGTGCAGCCAAGGAGACCGCGGTGACCCGAGACGATCTCATCTACGACTGGAACCTCATCGATCAGGCGCCGCCCCCGCCGCACCCGATCGAGTTCGACGACGAGACCCTGCGCGACGGCCTGCAGTGCCCCTCGGTCACGAACCCCACGATCGACGAGAAGCTGCGCCTGCTGCACCTGATGTCCGATCTCGGGCTGCACTACGTGAACGTCGGGTTGCCCGGCGCCGGCCCGCACGTGGTCGACGTGGTCACGCGCCTGGTGGAGGAGATCCGCGACAGTCGCCTCGACATCGAACCCAACTGCGCCGCCCGCACCATGGAAGTCGACATCCGCCCGGTGGCCGAGATCGCCCAGAAGACCGGCGTGCCGATCGAGGTCTCGATGTTCATCGGCAGCAGCCAGATCCGCGCCTACACCGAGAACTGGGACATCGACACGATGCTCGAGCACTCCGTGAAGGCGCTCGAGTTCGCGAACAAGGAAGGCCTGAGCGTGATGTTCGTGACGGAGGACACGACGCGCGCCCACCCCGACACGTTGCGCAAGCTCTACGGCGCCGCGCTCGACCACGGCGCCTCGCGCCTGTGCTTCTGCGACACCGCCGGCCACGCCACCCCCAACGGCTCGGCCCAGCTGATCACGTTCGCGCGCGAACTCGTCGAGCAGAGTGGCCGCAAGGACGTGAAGATCGACTGGCACGGCCACATGGACCGGGGCCTGGGAGTCGAGAACGCGGTCGCCGCCCTGCGCGCCGGTGCGCACCGCGTGCACGGCTCGGCCCTGGGCATCGGCGAGCGCGCGGGCAACTGCCCCATGGACCTGCTGCTGGTGAACCTGAAGTTGCTCGGCTGGATCGACAACGACCTGCACAAGCTCGGCGAGTACGTGCAGCTCACCAGTGAAGCGGTCGAGATCCCGATCCCCGTGAGCTACCCGGTCTTCGGTCGCGACGCGTTCGAGACCGGCACCGGCGTGCACGCCGCCGCGGTGATCAAGGCCCAGCAGAAGGGCGACGAGTGGCTCGCCAACCGGGTCTACTCCGGAGTCCCGGCCGACGAGTTCGGCCTGGGCCAGATCATTCGCGTGGGCCCCATGTCCGGCAAGTCGAACGTGGTCTGGTGGCTCGAGGAGCACGACTACGAGGTCACCGACGAACGGGTCGAGGCGCTGTTCCAGGCCGCGAAGAAGTCGCGCCGCCTGCTCGAGGACGACGAGCTGCACCAGCTCGCCAAGGCGCCAACGGCGAACGTCGGCTAGCGCACGCCCTCGAGCTTGCGGAAGTCCCGGATCGCCACGCGGGCGGTCTCCACCGGATCGTGACCGTGACGCGGGAGTTCGAAGCAGGCCAGGCCCGCGAACTGGACCTCGTGCAGCGCCTGGTTCACGTCGGCGAAGTCGATCTCGCCGTCCCCCGGGAGCAGGTGCTCGTGCACGCCGTCGGCACTGTCGTCGAGCTGGATGCCGCCCAGCCCGTGGCCGAACGCGCGAATCAACGCGCCCGGCCCGATCGACTCGGTCACCGGCACGTGGCCCACGTCGAGCATGAGCTTGAGGTCCTCGCGATCGAGCCGCAGCAGGAACTCGCCGACCTCTTCGATGGACGCCACGGCCATGCCCGGCTCGGGCTCGAAGCACACCTGCACGCCGCTGCCGCGCGCCTCGTCGAGCAGCGCCGTGGCTCCGTGACACAGGCGGTCGAGTGTCTCTTCGGTGGTCTGACCCGCGGGAGCGCGCCCCGACCAGAATGAGAACGTCTCGGCCTCCAGTGCCACCGCCAATTCAAAGCAGCGACGCAGCATGTCGAGCCGTCGCGCCGCGCCGTCGTCCTCATCGAGCAGGGTGGGCCAGTGCTTGCGGCGGCGATCGACGAGGAAGCGCGCCCCGGTCTCCAGGGCGACGGCGAGGCGCAGGTCGGTCAGCCGCGGTCGCAGCTCGCGCGCGCGGGCCACGCCGTCCGCGTACGGGTCGAGGTGGAACACGTCCGGCGTGATCGCGATGGCGTTGTAACCGAGCACCGACAGGAGATCGGCGATGTCGCCCAGCTCGTGTTGAGGGAAGCCGTTGGTGTTGTAACCGAGGCGCAACACAGTGCGGGTCTCCGTGGGATTCTCGGCCGGGGTGCGCCCGTCAGGTCGCCGCGTCCGGAGCGGGTGCGACCCAGACCAGGGGCGAGCGCGTGGGTTGCAGTCCGTGGCCGGAGCCTTCCTCGGGCTCGAGGCTGCACGTCGAGTAGATCAGACGGCCACCGGGCGCGAGCCTGCGGACCGCCGCATCGAGCAGCTTCCGCTGCTGGCCGGCCAGTTCCTCGAAGGTGTCGGGGCGCAGGCGCCAGCGGGCTTCGGGCCGCGGACCCAGGACCGCCGAGTTGCTGCACGGTGCGTCGATCAGGATCGCGTCGAAGCCTCGTTCGGGGCACCCCGGCGGCGTCTCGTCCGAGAGCAGGTCGAAGACGCCGGTTCTCACCACGTCGGTCAGTCCCAGGCGCGTCACGTTCTCGTCCACGCGCTCCAGGCGTTCGCCCGATGCATCGGTGGCCACCACCCGGGCGTCGTCGCCGGCGGCCAGGGCCAGCTCGCCCAGGTGCGTGGCCTTGCCCCCCGGCGCAGCGCACGCGTCCCAGATGACCTCGCCCGGGCGGGGTGCCAGCAGCTCGGCCGCGTCCATCTGGGCCACGTCCTGCACGCTGAACAGGCCCGAGCGGAACGCGGCACCCTTGAGCATGCGCTCGGCGCCCTTCTCCACGCGCACCGCGGCGGCGCCCAGCTCGCGCTCGACGATCCTGGTGGCGACCTCGTCGCGTGCCAGCGCCTCGACCAGTTGCTCGGCCGTGACGCGTCCCGCACGCGGTCGCAAGTTGATCGGCGCCGGTCGATTGGCCGCCTCCATGCGCTCCACCGTCCGCTCGACGCCATCGCGCTCCAGCCAACGGCTCACCAGGAAGACCGGATGTGAGTGCAACACCGCGAGGTACGCCGCCTGGTCCTGCTCCGGGTTGGGGAAGACCTCGCGGGAGAAGAAGGTGACGCTGCGACCGCGGCGTTCGAGCCGCTTGCGCGGGCTGGCGCCACCCCGGTCCTGCTCGGGCGCCACCTTGTGGCTCTCACGCTGGAGCGTGCGCAGCAACGCATTGACGTAGCCGCGCCCCGGACCGCGCACCACCTCCACGGTCTCCGACAACGCCGCGTGCGGCGGCACGCCGTCCATGAACATCATCTGGTACAGGCCGATGCGCACCGCGTCGAGCACCGGCGGGTCGAGCTTCGCCGCCGGGCGCTTGCCGTACGTGTCGTGGATGCTGTCGAGGGTCAGTCGGCGACGCAGGACGCCGAGCACGAGCTCGCGCACGAACGGGCCGTCGCGCGGTCCGAACGACTGGGCGGCGAAGCGGCCACGGCCCACGTCCGCGAGGATCTCCAACGCTCGTCGTCGGCTCGAGGGTGGCCCGCGACCGGCAGGCCCGCGCCGTGCGGTGCGCCCCTTGCGGCCGGCGCTCTGTCGATCGGCTGAGTCGCTCACGGTCCCAACCGCACACCGGCCGGGAGCGCCTGGCCGCGCAGGAACTCCTCCGCCTCCAGGGGGCGCTTGCCCTCGCGCTGCAAACGGGTGATGCGATACGCGCCCTGTCCGCAGGCGACGACGACCCCGCCGGCCTCGGCGTCCGGCGCCCCGCCCGCGTCCGTCGATCGCGACGGCAGCTGGTCTTCGGGGGCCAACACCTCGCCGGGCAGGTGACCCCGCTCACAGGCGGCCGGTTCGCCCGCCAGGATGCGCAGACGCGAGCCATCGGGCATCAGACAGAACGCGCCCGGCCGGGGCGTCACCGCGCGCACGCGGCGGTCGACGTCGACACTGTCGTGTTCCCAACGGATGCGGCCATCGTCACTGTGCAGCTTCTTGCTGCGGGTGACGGCCGACTCGTCCTGCGCGACGCGCTCGACATCGCCACGGGCCAGACCGTCGATCACGTCCAGCAGCAGACCGGCCCCGGTCTCGGCCAGCTCCTCCAGCAGCTCACCCGCGTCCTTGCGCCCGACGGGCGTCGTACGGGAACCCAGGAGCGCGCCGGCATCCATGCGCTCGACGACATCGATCACGCACACGCCGGTGGGGTCGTCGCCCGCGAGCAGGGCGGCCGGGACGGGCGCCGCGCCGCGCCAGCGGGGAAGCAGTGACGGGTGCACGTTGATGCAGCCCCACTGCGCCGCGGCACGCACGGCCGGTCCGAGCTTCTGCCCGAAGGCCACGACCACGATCAGGTCGCAGTGTGTCCCGTCGAGCCAGGCCAAGCCCTCGGGTGAGTTGACGTCGTCGAGTTCCTCGACGGACAAGCCCGCGTCGGCTGCGTAACGACCGACGGCCGTGGGTGCCAGTCGACGACCGCGGCCCGCGGGTCGCGCAGGCTGCGTGCCCACGGCGATCTCGTAGCCGCCCGCGATCAGTCGCTGGAAGGTGGGCAGGGCGAATGCCCCCGAAGCCAGCAACGTGACCTTCATCGCCGCACGTTCCTCACAGCGGCGGCTCGCGACCCGGGCCTGCCACGTCTGTCCTCAGCCGGCGGTTCACGGCCGGGGCTGTTCGTCGTGAGATCGGTCGAGCGCGCGCGGGTCAGATCTGGACGCCGAAGGCCTTGTTGAACTCGGCCTTGAAGTCGCCGGCGGTCTTGCCGCCACCCACCAGGCGTCCCACTTCCTTGCCGTCCTGGTAGAGCAGGATGGTGGGGATCGCGGTCACACCCAGGCGCGAGGGCGTGTCGGGGTTGGCGGTGATGTCCATCTTGCCGATCTTGATCGTGCCGGCGAGCTCGGTCGACAACGCTTCGATCGTGGGCCCGATCGCCTTGCACGGCGCGCACCAGTCAGCCCACAGGTCGACGACCACCGGAAGGTCCGACTTCACGACCTCTTGCTCGAAATTCGCGTCGGTGAACTCGGGAACATCACCAGCCATGGTCGCCTCCAGGTTGTGGGCGCGTCGCGCGCGCGGGCTGCCCCCGAGGACCGGATTGGGAAGGGGCGTGCGAAGTGGGGAACAGCGGGGGGGACACGATACTGTTTCCCCTGCCGAGCGGCCAAGGCCGCGAGCTCCGGACCGCCAGGGATAGCCCCTGTTCGTCAGGACGCCGCGCGCAGGGGCTCAGGCCGAGTCGTTGCCGGCACCACGCTCGGCGGGTGCCTCGACTGCACGGTCATCGCCGGTGGGCACGCTCGGGGATGCGTCGGCGGCCGCGCCGGCCGGCGCAGCCCCGTCGGTGGCGGCTTGCTCGGTGGCAGCTTCGTCGGTGGCAGCCTCGTTGGTGGCAGCTTCGTCGGTGGCAGCCTCGTTGGTGGCAGCCTCGTCGGTGGCAGCCTCGTTGGTGGCAGCCTCGTTGGTGGCAGCCTCGTTGGTGGCAGCTTCGCCGGTGGCAAGCCCGTCGGTGGCACGCCCGTCGGTGGCAGCATCCTCGGCGCCGGGGATCAGGGGGCTCGCCAACAGCGCCGTGAGCTTGCTCTCGTCCCGGCCGGGGCGCAGGCACATGGCGATCTCGCCGCCGGTCTTGTCCTGCTCGACGTCGATCTGACCCAGCTTCACCAACTCGAGCACCGACAGGAACACACCGAACAGGTGCTCGATCCCGGCCGTGGTGAGCATCAACTCGCGGAACGTCCACGACTCACGACTGCGCAGCTTGTCGAGCACCTCGCGCAGGTACTCGCCGATGGCCTTCTCGCGCTTGAGCGTGTCGAACCGCCGCTCGAGATCCAGCTCTTCCACCAACCGGGCGAAGGACCCCACGAGATCCCACAGGCCGATCTCGGCCAGTTCGCGTTCCTCGGCCGCGGGCACTTCGTGACCGCCGCGGGGGCGGCGTTGCGAACGCTCGTCGGCACGGCGACCGAGCTCCATCGAGAGCGTCTTGAACTTGCGGTACTCGAGCAGCTGGGTGATGAGTTCGTCGGCCGGGTCGAGTTCCTCGGCCAGGTCCACGTCCTCGCGGGGCAGGATCGTGCGCGACTTGATCAGCATCAGCGTCGAGGCCATGACCAGGAACTCGCCGGCCACGTCGATGTCGAGCGAGCGCATGACCTCGAGCGCGCCCAGGTACTGATCGCACAGGCGCGCCAGGTCCACCTCGATGATCTCGAGCTCCTGCTCGCGCACCAGGTGCAGCAGCAGATCGAGCGGGCCCCGGAAGTTGTCGAGCGTGAAGACCTGCTCGGCCATGGACAGGGTGTCGAGATCGCGGTCCAGCTCCGCCACCCGGTCGCTGACCTCTTCGCCCGGCCCCGCCTCTTCACGCAGCCCAGCGTCCACCGGGAGCGCGACGGCGTCGGGGGAGACCCCTGCCGCTTCCCGCTCGGTCCCCGGGGGCGTCGGTTCGGACTGTCCGTCAGTGCTCAGGAGAATCGCTCGGTGGAAGACGGATCGGCGGGGGGGCCCGGCGCCCCCAGGGGAGGGGCGGCGGGCAAGTAACCAACAACGCGGCCCCCACCCACCAAA
>JAJDEQ010000048.1 GCA_029259695.1 Planctomycetota bacterium | reverse complement strand
GATGACGCCGGAGTGGTTCATCGATCGGCCCCGCTCCCGCGTGTGCGACCTCGGTTGCGGCAACGGGAGTCTGCTGCTCGAACTGCGCGCTGCGGGTCACGACGTGGTCGGTGTCGAACCCGACCCCGTCGCACGGGACATCGGACTCGAGCGCGGCCTGTCGGTGTTCGCCGGCACCGCCGAGCGACTGCCGCACGAGCTGTCCGACGAACGCTTCGACGTGGTGATCATGAGTCACGTGCTCGAGCACTGCGTGGACCCGCGCAACGCGGTGCGTCAGGCGGCGGGGCTGGTCGGGCCCGGCGGCGTGCTGGTGGTGGAGACGCCCAACAACCGGGCCCGCGGCCTGGCCCACGCCGGCGTGGCCTGGAACTTCCTCGACGTCCCGCGGCACAGCAACTTCTTCACGCGCCAGAGCCTGGAACGGGCCTGCTCGGCGGCCGGCCTGCGGGTGGAGCGGCTCGAGTATCGGGGCTACCTGCGACAGTTCACCGCCGACTGGCTGGCCACCGAGCAGAAGGCGTTCGACCGGCTGTGGCCCCTGGTGAACGGCGGGCCGGCGCCCAAGCGCAACGCGGGCGTGCGCCCGTGGCTGCTCCTGGCGCGCACGCTGTTCAGCAGTGATGACCGCAAGTACGACTCGGTGCGCGTGGTGGCCGCTCGGGCCTGAGCCCGGCCCGGTTCAGCTCCCGGCGGGGCGCAGGGCGAACTGGAAGTCGAACTGCAGCGTGTCCTTGGCCGGACTGGGTCCGTCAGGTCCGCTGATGTCGAACGGCTCGGCCAGGCGCAGCTCGAAGCTGCCGCTGGCGATCAACAGCGCGTCGCCGGCTGCGTCCAGGACCGGGTCGAGCAGCACGCGCAACTCGAGCGGCACGCTCACGCCGACCATGCTGAAGCGTCCGCTGGCCACGGCCGTGGCCGGCCGGCCGAAGTCGAGCGGCAGGGGTTCGGCCCGGAGTTCGTCGAGGTCGAAGCGTGCCGTGGGGAAGCGCGTGCCGTCCAGGAAGCTGGCGGTCTGCAGGAGCTGATCGAGGTCGTCCAGTCCCATGCTCACGCTGGACACGTCGACCTCGACCCAGCCCGTGGCGCCGTGGGCGCTGGGCCTGCCCTCGGCGGTCCGCCCGAGCGACAGCGCACCCGAGGCGCCGGTGACCTCCCCGGCGTTGCTGTGCAGCGGTGGCGCGAACCGGAACACGAGCTGGGCCGCGGGCTCGCCGTCGACCAGGGGCTCGTCGCCGGTGGCGAATTCCCAGGCCTCGACGTCGAGTTCGTCGGCGATGTCGAAGCCGTCCCTGCCGGCCGGCGGCGCCGGCGGGAGCGACAGTCCCAGGGCGTCCCAGCCACGCACGGGGATGTCCGCGGCGAGCGTGTCGAACGCGTCGCCGGAGCCGATCAGGCCCTGTTGGCGCGCGACCTCGTCGTCGAGCAGCCGGGCCACGTCGGCCAGCAGGCGCGAGCGCTCGGACCAGGGCCCGGTCAGGGCGCCGTCGCTCGGTGAACGGAAGATGGGGAGCTTGCAGTGGAACTGCGAGAAGAGGGCCGAGGACACGTAGAGCGTGCCGTCGTCGGCGGCCCATGGATAGGCATCGAGGTAGAAGGTGCGGTCGGACGCGGCGAGCACGGCGGGCTGGTCCGGACGCAACGGCGAGACGCGGGTCGTGGGGTGACGCTCCTGCAGCGCGGTGGCGATGGCCGTCAGGGCCTCGTCCGCGAAGGCCTCGGCGTCGTGGTCGGGCGGCGTGCCCGTCACGGGGCTGACCTTGATCGCCAGGGCGATGCGCGCGCGCCCGTCGTCGAAGACCAGGGCCCGGTCGCGTCGGATCTCGGGGAAGCCGGCGGGGCGCGCCCGGCGTGCGGTGCGCACGAAGGTCGCCAGCCGGTCGAGACTCGTCGTGCGCGCCTGGAACACCGAGCGACCGCGGTGGTCCTGGTACACCACGAGCGGCGTGATCGTCACCTCCGCCGGGGCGCCGTCGGCCACATCGATCACCCGCAATGGCAGGCCGAGCTCGGTGACCGCGGCCTGGAGCTGCGGCAACTGTCGGTCGATGAATCGATCCTGGGCCGGGGAGGCGCCGCGTTGCACGAACACGAGCAACTCCTCGTGGGACGGCGGGCCGGACAGGGGACCCTGCGGCGTCCTGGGCACGAGCGCCGACGCGATCACCGGCGTGGCGCGACCGGCGGACACGGCCATGGGTGCACGCGTGGGGAGCATGGTCGTGCTGTCGGGAACGGTGCTGTCGGGACGGCCGCCGTCCGGACCTGCGCCGTCGTGATCAGCGCCGGCGTGACCTGTGCCGTCGACACCTGTGCCATCGGCGGGGGTGTTGCGGGCCTCGTTCGCAACGGCGGTGGGGCTCTCGGTGGCCGCCGTGCGGTCGCCTTCGATGGGGCTGGTGATCGGCGCGGCGGTGGGGTCCTGCGCAGGCGCAGCGCCGGTCGGGCCGTCGTCGCTCCCGGTGGCGCAGGCGGCGAGGAGCGGCAGCAGCAGCCCGGCGGTCCGGGCGATCCAGGTGCGTGCGGGCAGCGGTTCGACGGGGAGGCGGTTCATGAGCATCGGTCGCTGGAGATGGGGGCGGGCGTCGATCGGGGGGCCGGGGCGGGCATGCCGGGCTCGAGGGCGCGGGGCGATCAGTCGGGCGGCGGGTCGGCGCCCTCCCAGTTGGCCAGCAGCCCGGCGGTGTCGACCAGCGCGTCGATGTCGGAGGGGCGGTCGTCGAACGCGCCGCGGATGCGCCCGTGCCGGTCGAGCAGGAAGAAGCGCGCGCTCGCGCTCCCGGCCGTGCGGCGCAGGATGTCCATCTGCTCGTGGCCCTCGTCCATCAGGAACAGGTTCACCGGTTTGCGCGCCTTGCGCTCGTCGAGCAGTTGGTCCACCTCGGCGACCGTCCCGCCGTGGCACAGCACGACGTAGACCACGAGGTGACCCAGGTTGCGCATGCGCTTGCGCAGGGCGCGGATCCCGGCGAAGGCCCGGTCGCGCTCGGTGATGTTGACCAGCGTGAGCTCGGTGACCACGAGCAGGCGCCCGCGCAGTTGGTCGGTATGGATGTTCGCCCCGTTGTTGTCGGGGAGCAGGAAGTCGGCCGGCCTGGAGTCGATGCCGGGTGGGGCGTCGGGCAATTCCCGGTTCAGCGACTTCACCAGCGGGAACGAGAAGAAGACGGCGACGATCAGCACCCAGACCCACGGGCGCGCCAGCCAGCGTCCCAACTCACTCGGCTCCCAGGTGAGCACTCTCCCGACCTGCCGCGGAACCGGCCGGCGGCGTGTCACCCTTGAGGATGCGGCGGATCCAGGCCAGGGTGGCCGACACGACCACGTAGGGGATGGCCAGGAACGCGAGGATGAAGATCAGCGTGTCCATGTCGCCGGTGAGTCCACAGGACGGACAGGCCGACGCAGGCGCGGCGAGTGCCGCGAGGGCGCTCAGCGAGAGCGCGACGCGTCCTGCGGCGGCGGGCCGGCGGACGTGTTGTGCGCGTGTCGTGCCGAGCATGTCCGGTCAGCCCTGGATGCCGACGCCGCGGTAGTACGACTCGAGCATCAGCAGCACGGCGAAGATGCCCATGTAGATCGGCATGGCGGCGACCCAGCGCACCCAGCGCGCCTCCCACTTCAGGTGCATGAAGTACCAGGCCACGATCATCGCCTTGCCGAACGCCAGGCTGACCAGCAGCAGCATCTTGATCGCGCCGTTGTGGCCGGCGTCGTACACGATCGGCACGAAGATCTCGATCACCGTGAGGAAGGCCAGCACCAGCAGCACGGTGACGTAGGTGCCGACCATGCTGCCGTGGTGTCCGTCGCCGTGGGCGGCTGCGGCGCCGTGCTCGGACGAAGTGTGGGATGAGTCGTTCATGATCGCTCGCTCGGAATCGGGTGATTCGGGGCCGTGGGGTGGCGGGGCCGTGGGTGAATCAGAGCAGGTAGATGAAGGTGAAGACGAGGATCCAGACCAGGTCGACGAAGTGCCAGAACAGGCCGACCAGTTCGACCGCGCTGTAGCTCATGCCGCCCTGGGTGTACTTCCCCTTGAGCACACCGCGGTAGATGCACATAAGGTAGATCACGCCGGCGGTCACGTGCAGACCGTGGAAACCCGTGACCGCGTAGAAGGTCGAGCCGAACAGGTCGTTGATGTCCACGCCGTCGAAGACGGAGGACGTGAAGCCGATGCCCAGGCCGACCAGGTGGGTGTACTCGTAGGCCTGGATGCCGAGGAAGGTCAGGCCGCCCAGGATCGTGAGTCCCAGCCACTTCGCCGTGCGCTTCTGATCGCAGGCCTTGGCCGCCTCGACGGACATGACCATCGACACCGATGACAGGATCAGGATGAAGGTCGCGACCGCCGTGAGCCCGATCCCGAGGACGTGGTCGGGGCGCGGCCAGTCCACGGCGGTGAAGCGCAGGATGCCGTAGGCCAGGAGCAGACCGCCGAAGGAGAAACCGTCCTGGGCGATGAAGCACCACATGGCGAACTTGCCGCCCGTGGCATGGCCGACGTGGGGATCATGCGGGGGGCTGGCGTGAGCAGCAGCGTGGGTTGTCATCCGAGCGATCCGGAGTGGACTAGAACACGAAGAAGGTGACGAACAAGACGACCCACACGACGTCGACGAAGTGCCAGAACACGCCGATGTTGCGGGGGACATTCATGTGCTGCGCGCCGTAGCGCGTGCGGGCGATGCCGATCAGGCCGACGATCAACGCGATCAGTCCGACCGCCACGTGCAGCGCGTGGAACCAGGTGAGTCCGTAGAAGGTCGACTCGTACACGCCGCTGTGGGGCAGCCGGCCGTTGCCCCACAGGTCGACCCACAGCCAGCTCTGGATGGCCGCGAAGCCCAGCGCCAGCGCGAGCGTGGCCGACCACCATCGGGCGAAACCCCGCTCGCCCCGCGCGCCCAGCACCACGGCGCGGTGCATGGTCACGCTGCTCGCGAGCAACACCACCGTGGCCAGGGCCGCCATGGCGAACGAGGGCAGGGCCACACCCTGGGGCGGCCAGACCTCCTGCCGCTGGCGCAGCACGAGGAACGCCAGGAACATCGTGGCGAAGGCCATGGCCCACGAGCCGATGAACAGCGCCATGCCCAGCGAGGCGTCCACCCGGGAGCGGTTGCTCTCGGGGGGCGTGTCGACGGCGGGCATCAGGGCGACGTTCGTGGTCATGGTGTGGGCGTGTTGCGCTCCGGCTTCAGGCGGTGATGGGCTTCACGTGGTGGGGGGCGTCAGGCGGTGACCGGTGCACCGGGGGCGGCCGGGCTCGACGGCTCGGGGGACGTCCCCGGCAGCGGCTCGGTCTGGGAGATCCAGTCGCGGTCGGGACCGAGCGCCGGATGGCTGAACTCGTGCGGTCCGGTCACGACGGTCGGGATCTCCTTGAAGTTGTAGTGAGGCGCCGGCGACGGGATGGTCCACTCGAGCGTGCCCACCTGCCACGGGTTGTCCTCGGTGCACTTCTTGCCCCACCAACGGCTCTTGATGAAGTTGTAGGCGAACAGCAGTTGGGCGGCGCCCAGGATGAACGCGGCGATGCTGGTGATGGTGTTGAGGCCCTGGAGCTCGGCCACGTAGGGGGCGGAGGTCGGGTCGGCGTAGCGGCGCGGCATGCCCGCGTAGCCCGACACGAACATGGTGCAGAACACGATCGTCAGCGGGACGATCGTGGTCCAGAAGTGCAGCAAGCCCAGGCGCTCGTCCAGGAAGCGGCCGAACATCTTGGGCATCCAGTGGTAGAGGCCCGCGAACGCACCGAAGAGCGCCGAGGCCGCCATCGTCAGGTGGAAGTGGCCCACGACGAAGTAGGTGTCGTGCAGGAAGATGTCGGTGGAGATCGTGGCCAGGTACAGCCCGGTGAGGCCGCCCAGCCCGAACACGAAGATGACACCCAGCGAGAAGCACATCGCCGTGGTCATCCTCAGCGAGCCCTTCCAGATCGTGTGCAGCCAGTTGAAGAACAGGATCTCGCCCGGCACCGAGATGATCATCGTGAGCAGCATGAACGACTCACCGAGCATGGCCGACAGCCCGGTGGTGAACATGTGGTGCCCGTAGACCAGGGCCGAGAGGACCGTCACGGCGAACATGGCGCCGACCGTCACCCGGTAGCCGAAGGCCGGCTTGCGGGCGTAGAACGAGAGCAGGTCGCCCACGATGCCCCACGCCGGCAGGATCAGGATGTAGACCTCGGGGTGACCGAAGATCCAGAACAGGTGCTGGTACAGGATCGGGTCGCCGCCGCCGCCGCTCGAGAACGTGGCCGCCACGTAGAACTGCGTGCCGAAGACCCGGTCGAGGATCAGCAGCAGCATGGCGGAGCCGATCACCGGCAGGAACAGCACGTTGAGCACGGCGGTGAAGAACAGGCCCCAGACCGTGAGCGGCATGCGGCCCCAGGTCATGCCCGGCGCGCGCAGCCGCACGATCGTGGTGATGTAGTTGATGCCGCCCATGATCGAGCTGGCGCCGATCAGGAACACGGCCACGGCCCACAGCGTCTCGCCCGAGCCCTGCGTGCCCACGGTGCTCGACAGCGGCGGGTAGCCGGTCCAGCCCGCCTCGAGCGCGCCGAGGGGAACGAAGAGCGAGTAGAAGCCCACCGCGCCGCCCGCCACGACCGTCCAGAAGGACAGCATGTTGAGCGTGGGGAAGATCATGTCCCGCGCGCCGATCATGAGCGGGATGCAGTAGTTGCCCCAGGCGCCGATCAGCAGGGGGGTGAGCCCCAGGAAGATCATGATCGTCCCGTGCATGCTGAAGAGCATGTTGTAGACGTCGGGACTGATGACCCCTTCGGTGTGGGGCCAGAGCAGCTTGCCCAGCACGGGGAAGGGCTCGCCCGGGTTCGCCAGCTGCCAGCGGATCATCATGGCCATCAGGCCACCGATGAGCAGCCAGACCAGGCCGAACCACATGAACTGCTTGGCGATGACCTTGTGGTCGACGGAGAAGACGTGCTTGCGGAGGAAGCTCGTCGGCTCGGGATGGATGCCGTCGTGGCTCATGACCGCTTACTCCTTGAAGTCCCAGGCCCAGTGGGCCTCGGTGTCATCTGCGTCGAACGAGGCGACGGCCAGCGCGCTGGCGTCCTGCTCCCAATCGGCGAAGTCGTCCTGGCTGAGGACCGTGAGGTTGGCGTACATCTGGTAGTGGGCGAAGCCGCACAGCTCGGCGCACAGGATCTGGTAGTCGTTGCCCGCAGCCTCCGGCTTGGTCTGGAACCACACGCGGTTCACGCTGCCGGGGTTGGCGTCGCGCTTGATGCGCATGTCCGGGACGAAGAAGGAGTGGATCACGTCCTTGCTCGCCGCGTTGAGCACGATCGGGCGATCGGCGGGCACGGTGAGCTGGTTGATCGTGACCACGTCGTCGGCCGTGCCGAACTCCCCGTCGATGCCGGGCGTGCGGAAGTTCCAGGCCCACTGCTGGGCGAGCACCTCGACACGGTAGGCCTCTTCGCTGTCCGCCGGCGGGTAGTTCCACCACGCCTCGCGCAGGTCGGTGACCGAGACGAACAGCACCCAGGCATCGAGCACGATGAACACGACGACCGAGACGATCGCGGTGAAGCGCTTGTCGTGCAGGCTGCTGCCGTGATCGTAGTGGGCCTTCTTCCCGGGCCGCGCGCGGTCGCGGATGATCGGGACGGCCATCATCGCCAGCACGATCAGGAAGCTCACCCCGGTCAGTGCGGTGATGAGCATGAACAGCTCATCGTGCCGATGACCGAAGGTGGATGCCGACGGGTTGGGGTGGATGCGCGTGTCGCCACAGGCCAGGGGCAGCAGGGCCACCGCGAGCAGCGCGGTGAGCTTGCCGGCGAGTCGCCAGCGGCTGACCGGGCGGCCCGCACCGTGGCGCGTCGACGAGCGCGTCTCGGGGGACGAACGCGTGGAGGGGAAGGGACTCAACGGAGCGTTCTCCTGATCAATGACCGGCCTTGACGTCGCGCATGAACTGCATGCGCGTGGCGGACTTGTCCTTGTAGGTGTCGGTGAGGTGCCGCACGTAGTACGAGATGGCCCAGATCTCCTCGTCCGGGACCGATCCCTTCCAGGTGGGCATGCCCGCGCCGCCGACACCCGCGGCAATCGTCTTGTACACGTCCGCGACGGTCTCGCCGCGGCGCATGGAGTGCCAGGTGAAGTCGGGCGGGATGATCGAGACCGCGTAGCCGAGCACCTCGTAGCTGCTGTCCTCGACGACCTTCGGCAGGGTGATGCCGTCGCGGTAGGTGTACGACGGGTCCTTGCCGCCCAGCTCGTTCATGCGCGCCGTGGTGGCGTAGCCCGGGTGGCAGTTGTAGCACTGGTAGTTGTGGTAGTACGCCTCGCCTGCGGCGATGGCCTCGGTCTCGCGGCCGGCCCAGGGGTCGTCGTCGGCGGCGACCATCACGCCGATCTGGCCGTAGGGGTCGCGCCAGCCCGTGGCGTCTTCCTCGATCTCGCCGTCTTCGTCGAGCAGCTCGGGCAGCGACAGCGACTTGATGTAGACCACGATGTCGCGGATGCGGTTCTCGTGGATGTCCCACGGCAGCATGGGCGTGCCGTTGAGACCTTCCTGGACCAACTGCACCAGGGCGTCGTCCTCGGGCAGCTTCTCCGAGTCGACCTTGGTGAACTTGAACAGGCCCTGGCGGAAGTCGCGCGGCGGCGGGCGCAGGGCCTGGCCCGAGCGGCCGTAGCCGTCACCGTCGAAGCCGTGGCAGCTGGCGCAGAGCTGGACGTAGTCCTGCCGGCCGCGGGTGAGGCGCTCGGCCGTCACGGTCTGCCAGTAGCACTCGTTCTCGTCGTCCCAGGTGTACTCGCCGCGGGCGTCGACCCAGTGCTCTTCGTCCTCGTTCCAGGTGAAGCGGTCGGGGAACTGGGCCTGCAGGCGCTCGAACAGGATCGGCGCGTAGTCGTCTTCCTCGTCGTGGCCGTCGTCGGCATCGGCGGCGAGCAGTTGCGTGTCCTCGAAGATAACCAGCGGCACGTCGCGCGGCGGGCGCGAGTGCGGGTTGTCGGGGGAGACACCGTGCACGGGCGGCAGCAGCGCGCTCTTGTCTTCCTCTTCATTCGCGGCGCCGGAGGGCAGGGTCGCGAAGGCCGTGGCCGCGAACAGCGCGAGCGTGGCTTTGATCATCGCCGGGACTTCCTCGGTGGGGCGGTCGAAGCGTCCCGCGCCGCAGCCTCGCAAGCGAGTCGAAGCATGGCGCGAAGGGGTACGTCTTCAGACCGGGGACAAAGGCGCCGGGAGTGTAATTCGTGCGGGACGGCAGAGACAAGGGTGGCGCGGCCCGGTCTGGGCCGACGGCCCTCCGGCCTGACTCGTGGTCCGGCCCGACGAGCGCCCCCGCCCACGATGGCCCCGGCCCCACGAGCGCTCCCGCCCACGACGGCTCCGGCCCGACGAGCGCCCCGGTCCGGCTAGAGGCCCAGGTGCTCGGTGACCACCGGGAGCAGTTCGCCGGCCAGGACGGCGTTGCCCGCCGGCGTAGGGTGGATCTCGTCCACGAACAGGTGGGCCTCGCCCCGGGCAGCGAGTGCGGGGCGCGGATCGACCACGATCAGCCCGTACTCGGCGGCCACCCTGTCCATGGCCGCGTAGAACTCGGGCTTCCACAGCTTCACCTGATCCCCGGCCACGGGCTCCTTGACAAGGACCAGCTCGAACTGCTCGTCCCGGGCCAGTTGGGCGAAGCGCGTGAGCATGGCGGCGAAGCGTTCGGGCGGTGAGGGCGGGTCAGCGTGGTCCAGCCCGTCCCACAGCGCCGCCGTCGTGTGCTCGTCCTTGCCGCGGGCGAAGGCCGCCATGATGTCCTTGAGCGCGCGCTTGGACCGTTCGTCCTCCCGCTGATCCGCGAGCGCCGCCCAGGCCGGGCGCGTGAACCCCGGCGCCGTCACCTGCGCCAGGTACTGCTGCTCGTTGCCGCGGCTCAACGCGAACGAGTCGTTGTAGTACAGCGACAGCACCACCAGGTCGGGCTCGAACGGGAGCAGCGCGTCCCGCAGCAGGCGGTACAACCGGTCGCCGATCGCGCCGGGGTAGGCGGCGTTGACGACTTCCACTTCCACGGGTCCGCCGGGATCGTCCCGGGTCGCCAGCAGCTCTTCGAGCTGCGACGGCCAGTCGGCGCGCAGGTCCACCGGCAGCCTGAAGCCCCACGTGCTCGACCCGCCCAGCGCGATCACGCGTCGGGTGCCGGGCGGCTTGGGCACGGCGAAGGCGCGTCCGCGGAACCGGTGCTGCGCGAGGTAGTGGTTCCAGCGTCGGGCCAGCGGGTGGGTCAGGTAGAGCAGGTCGGGTTCCAGTCGCTCTCCGCGCCAGTGCGTGTAGCTCATGCCGTTGAGCATGGCGTTGGCCGGCACGAGCTGGCGTCGCGTGGCGGACGTGATCGCCCAGGGGCACAAGGCGGCGCAGGCCAGCACCAGGCCCAGTTTGGGCGCCAGACGACCGGCGCCCGAGGAGCCCGAAGCAGCCGAGCTGCGCTGCACCCACGCGCCCTGGGCCGCGATCAGCACGCTGGCCACGGCGGCGTGGGCGGTGAGCGTCGTGCCCATGCGGCCTCCCGCGGACGCCAGCCAGAGCGCGGCCACCAAGGGCAGCCCCGCGTACGCGGCCGCTTCCCAGGCGCGGATCCACGGGACGTCGAGCAGCCAGGCGGCGAGCCCGGCGACGAGCAGGATCAGGCCGGCGATCCAGAGCCCGGCCAGCAGGCGCTCGAGGCCGGCGCCCGGCACGGCGTCGGCGGCGGTTCCCGGTGAGCGCACGACGAGGTTCGTGAGTCGCACGCTGCCCGGCGCCGCCATGCCGACGATCGCGCCGGACGGATGGGCCAGCGACCGGGCCTCGGCCACGAGCGCGCCGTCGAGGAAGGCCCGGAAGCGTCGGCCGTCGGCGGTGATGCGCAGGGCGTGGCTGCGTTCGGGGGCGACGGCGGGGGAGCCGCTGCCCAGGGGCTCGAAGGTCCAGGCCTCCTCGCGCATGAACGTGGTGCGCCGTCGCGGGTCGGACGGCAGCACGAAGGTCACGCCCGCCGGCACCTGGGGGTCGCGGGCGCGCAGGCGCAGCTGGAGCGCCGAGTGCGGCTGCAGCACGACGTCGGCGCGGATCTCCACGTCGCGCCACGGTCCCGGCTCCAGCAAGGCGTCGTGGGGTCCGAGGTCGACCTGCGGGCGGTCGGGCACGGGTGCCGGCGGCGCCAGCGCCAGGGCCTCCTGTTCGGCGGCGTGCAGTGGTTCGAGTGCACGTCCCACGTGTTCGGAAGCCGACCACGCCGCGAGGGCCGTGAGCACCACGCCGATCGCCAGGGACCACGGTCGTCGGGCGACGGGGTTTCCCGGCCCGCTCCCGCTGCTCACGGCGGCGAGCACCTTCCAGCACAGGGCGCAGCCCAGCAGCGCCGCGCCCCACGCGAAGGGCACGAGCCACTCCTGGCCCGAGCCGATGGGACGCGCGACCCGGTGGCCCCAGGCCAGCACGGCCACCGCCGCCAGCGGCATCAGCCCGACCGACGCACCCAGGACGACGCCCCCGGCCGGACCCCGCGTCCCGCGACCACACCAGCAGGCGGCGACCCAGCCGAACCACGCCAGCAGGAAGGCCGCGGCGATCAGGGCGCTGCGCTGACGCCGGGGCCAGGGAGACGCTGCCTGCAGGTCCCCCAGGTCGTCGAACCAGGTGAACGACTCGCGCCGACCGGACTGGTCGGTGGAACTGCCCTTGGCCTGGAGCGCGCGCAGCATGATGCTGCCGTCGCGGGCGCTGAGGGACACTGCGCCGTGGGCGAGGCGTTCGTCCAGCACGCGGATGGCGGGCTCGTCGTCGACCGAGACGCTGAAGCGCGGGCCGCCCAGGCGCAGGTTGATGCGCAGCGGTGCGAACGGGTCGCTGTCCGGTCGCGGCAGTTGGGCGCGCTCCAGCACGACCGGCTCGCCGTCGCCCTCGCGCCACACCGCGAACACGCCCACGGGATCGCCGGGCACGACCACGATGCGGTAGGCGGCCTGTCCGTCGGCGCGCAGGTCGATCTGCACGAACGCACCGGTGTCGAGTTTGGCCACCCGGAAGGCCAGGGTCTCGTAGCGGTGCAGCTCGCTCTCGGGTTCGTCGAGCTGCAGCACGTCGCCGGTGGTGAGGCGCACGCCGGGTTCGTTGCGCGGCAAGAGCAGCGGGGCGCCGTCGGTGTCGACCGCGTGCCAGAAGTCGCCGCGGGCCTGCACGCGCAGGGCCGCGCCGTGGGCCCGGTCGCGGTGGCCCACGAAGGCCAGCGCGCCCAGCAGCACGACGAGCAGCGGGACCAGTCGCGTCATGCGCCCTGTCGGTCGCCGGAGGGCGCGCCGTCGGGCGGGTAGCGTTGCCGCGAACCGTCGGGCGCCTCGATCTCGAGCGTGCCGTCGGCGCCGGTCGTGACCCACGGCGGTTCGAGCGGCACCTTGCCGTGTCCGCCGGGGACGTCGAGCAGGTAGCGCGGCAGGGCGTGTCCGGGCACGGTGCCGCGCAGGGCGCGCATGAGCGCGAGGCCCGTGTCCACGCTCGTGCGCAGGTGCGACGTGCCGGGCACCAGGTCCCCGTGGTGCAGGGCGTAGGGACGGATGCGCGCGTCGAGCAGGGCCCACAGCAGGGCGCGATGGCTGTCGACGTCGTCGTTGACGCCGGCCAGCAGCACCGACTGGTTGAGCGTCGCCACGCCCTGGGTGAGCAGGCGCTGCACCGCGAGGGAGGCCGCGTCGGTCAGCTCGGCCGCGTGGTTGAAGTGCGCCACCACGACGACCGGCAGGGCGCAGGCGCCGAGTCGTGCCGCCAGTTCGGGGGTAATGCGGTGCGGGTTCACCACCGGCATGCGGGTGTGGATGCGCAGCGAGCGCAGGTGCTCGATGCGGCTCAGGCGTTGCAGCACGTCGACCAGTCGCCCGTCCGACAGGGTCAGCGGATCGCCGCCGGTGAGGATCACCTCGCGCAGGTCGTGTTCGCCGGCGATCCAGCGCAGGGCCGCCTCGAGCGCGGCGTCGTCCAGGGCGTACTCGGCGTTGCCCACCATGCGCTTGCGGAAGCAATGGCGGCAGTGCACCGAACAGGTGGGCGTGGCGAACAGCAGGGCCCGGTCGCGGTAACGCCGGGTGACGCCCGGCAGCGGGTGCAGCCCGGGCAGCTCGTCACCGATCGGGTCCTCGCGCTCGACCGGCAGCACGTGGGTTTCCCGTTCGTCGGGGACGGCCAGGCGCCAGATCGGATCCGACGCGCCGGCCCGGCGGGCGAGGTCGAGGTAGTAGGGGGTGGCGCGCATGCCGTAGCGCGCGATGGCTCGGACGATGCCGCTGCGGTCCAGCGCGCTCATGTCGAAGCGCCCGGGGAACAGGCGCTCGATGTCGTCCAGCGACGTGGCCGCGTGGGCGTGGTGCCAGCGCCAGTCGTCCGGCACGGCGCGTGCGACCGGCTCCCGGGTGAGCGCCGGCGTGGGCGGTGATGGGCGGGGTTCGGTGGACACGCCGGTTCAGTCCTCGTCGCGCAGGAGCGGCAGCAGTCGCGACCACGCCATGACGTAGCCCAGGCTGGCCGGGCTCTGGGTGCTGATGCCCATGGTGTACTTCTCGGGCAGTTCGTACTGCTGCGCGACGCGCGCGTCGAGCCCGTAGAGGTAGCCGTAGCGCCGGCGCATGCTGCTCTCGGTGACGTGGTGGATGATGCCCAGCGCCGCCAGGATCTCGGCCCGTTCCCGAGCGCCGGGCGCGACCTGGTAGGCGTAGCCCTGGGCCTCGATGGCGCTCGTGGGCGGCCCGCCGAAGGTGTCGCCTACGTCGCCGTGCCACTCGGCGAAGGGGCGCTCGCGGCAGTCGCCCTGGTACGTGCCGTGGAAGCAGATGCAGACCATCTCCCAGTCCTGGAAGAAGCTCTCGGTGAACTGGCTGTTGGTGAGCTGGCGTCCCTGCAGGTCGTTGCGCGCCAGCTCGAGGATCGCGTCGCGGTACAGCGGCAGGCCCGACGACACGGGGTTCACGTCGGGCGGCAGCGAGTAGAGGTCGAGCACACCCTTGAACGCCCGGGGGCTGTCACCGGCGCAGGCCGAGCCGAGGCGCACGCCCTGGATCCAGATGGTGTCGTCGGCGCGGCCGGTGTCCCGCGACAGGCGGTGGTCGGTGGCGTCCTGCACCAGTTGCAGCGCGTCGGGGAGCCGGCCGTCGGAGTACTCGAGGATCTCGAGCACGTCTTCGCACAGGTAGCCGTAGTGATCGTCGGTGTCGTTCTCGAGGTCGTAGCGCGCCGCGTCCCACGGACGATCGTAGAGCGAGACCACGCGGTGCACCGCGTCGAGGTCACCGGGCCTGGGTGCACGCCCGTGCACGGCCATGATGCCGGCCGGCGACTTGAACACGTGGTACCAGAACTTGCGCGCGGTCACGATCGCCCAGCTCGTGTTGAAGCGCTTGGGCGGGTCGAGGCGCCCGCGGTGATCGAGACGGTTGGGGATCTGGCCGTGCCAGTTGGGGAACTCGCCGACCAGCTTGTTGCCGTCGAGCTTCCACCTGTTCTTGACCTCGTCGGTGGGCAGGTCGTGCTCGGCCTGCAGCACCACCAGGGCGTCAGCGGTGCGGCGCGCCTGGGCCAGGGCGGCCGCGGCCAGTTCGTCGTCCCCGACCAGATCGGCGGCGTCGAGCAGGAACTGCACGAACGAGGCCACCGTCACGGGCGACAGGTGGGCGCGGCCGGTCTTGAGGTTGAAGGTGTGCGGGAGCTGGGACTCGGGGTGGAAGTTGCGCTCCAGCAGCGTGCGCGTGATGCGTTGCAGGTGCGGCGTCCAGCGCTCGACCTCGGTCTGCAGGCCCTGATCGTGAGCGTGACGCAACCACTCGATCAGCAGGTTGTGGATCGTGTGGAAGAAGACCCAGCGGGCGGCGGTGCCGCGCTCGCCCGACTCCACGTCGTAGCCGCTCGCGCGCACGTAGCCCGTGTCCGGGTCGACGAGCTCCAGTCCGCCGGCTTCGGCGGGCTCGAACCACAGGGCGAGCTGCCAGCGCACGAGCCGGGTGATCTCGCCTCGCAACTCTCCGGCCGTGACCGCGGGCCAGTGCAGCCGCGCCGAGGCGTCGTCGACCTGCACGGCGCTTCCGGCGTCGCCGCGCGCGGTGAGTTGCAGTTGCAGGCGCGGCAGCGGCTTGCGCTCGTGCAGGGCCAGGAAGCGCGCGCCGAGGGCAAGTTGCACGTGGTGCCAACCGTCCGGGCCCGGCTCGTGGCTCACGATGGCCGGGTGGGCGAACTCGGCGTCGACCTGCGCCACGGCGCGCTGTCCGGGGCCGTCGATCAGCGCCACGTCCAGGCGCGCGCCGGCACCCTCCGGTCGCACCCAGAGTTCCACCTGCACGCGCTCCGACCAGCGCGGGTCGGCGATCAGCTTCTGGTGCACGCTGGCGCCGGCCGGGAGTCGCAGGCAGCGGGCGCCGCCGTGGGCGCCCTGCTCGGCGATCAGGTCGGTGGCGTCACCCTCCACGCGCGCGAAGGCACCGACCCAGTAGGCGCCGTACTTGGGCGGCGAGGTGCTGTCGTCGGCGATCAGTTCGAAGCCGCCGTTGAGCAGACCCTCGACCTCCAGCGTGGGTTGCCCACCGGCGTCGGTGACGAGCGGGTCGTCGGCGGGCAGAGGCGTCCACAGGGCCGCGTCGCGCTCCTCTTCCGCGGCGGTGACCGGTCCGGGGTCCGGCGTCCGCGTCATGCCGGTCGTGTTCGCGGTGTGGCCCGGCTGGTTGGTGGGCGGCCCGGCAGTGGATGGCGCTGTGGAGGACGGCGCGGCATCGGACTGGGCGGCATCGGACTGGGAGGCGGACGGCGCAGCGGAGGACGGCGCGGCCGGCCCACAGCAGGCGAGGGTAGCCAGGAGTCCCAGCAGTCCGGGCAGTCCCAGCAGCACGGCGGCCAGCGGGCCGGCGCGTCGGGGCGGAGTGTTCACAACCGGTGGGAACTCGGTGGAGGGGCTGGTGGACGTCCGGAGCCGGAGGCTGGTCCGGGACTCGGGTCGAGGCTCTGGCAGGAGGCGCGCGCGGATGGAACGTCCCATGCATCCAGCTTAAGATCGACTCCCGTGAAGACCTATCTCGATCTCGTTCGACTCGTGCTGGAAGAGGGTGAGCGCAAGCCCAGCCGCACCGGCGTGGACACCATCAGCTACTTCGGCGCCCACTACCGCGTGGACCTGGCCGACGGCTTCCCGCTGCTGACCACCAAGAAGATGCACTGGGCCAGCGTGCTGCGCGAGCTGCTCTGGTATCTCTCGGGCGACGACCACATCCGCAACCTGCGCGAGCACACCAAGATCTGGGATGCGTGGGCCGACGAGGACGGCGAACTCGACACCGCGTACGGCCACTACTGGCGCCACTTCCCCAGCGCCACCAAGGACCGCGACGGTCGCTGGCGCGTGGAGGAGATCGACCAGATCGGCAACGTGCTGAACGCGCTGCACAACGACCCGTCGAGCCGGCGCATGGTGGTCAGCGCGTGGGAGCCGGGCAACGCCTGGTCGAGCAAGCTGCCGCCCTGCCACTACACGTTCGCGTTCCACGTGGCCGGCGAGAAGCTCAACTGCCACCTCACCCAGCGCTCGGGCGACGTGGCCCTGGGCATCCCCTTCAACCTGGCGGCGTACGCGACGCTGACGCACATGCTGGCCCAGGACGCGGGACTGCAGGTGGGCGTGTTCGACCACACGATCGTCGACGCGCACGTCTACTGCGCCAAGCCCGATGGTTCCATGGCGGAGTTCGATCACGTCGCCGGCCTGCGCGAGCAACTGGAGCGCGAGCCGCTGCCGCTGCCCCGCCTGCACATCGCCGACAAGCCCTTCGCCGAACTGACCTACGAGGACTTCCGGCTCGAGGGCTACACCTGTCTCGACCCGATCCGGTTCAAGGTGGCCGTGTGACGCGCGCCGCCAGCGAGGCGATCGCCGTGGACGTCGAACTGATCGTGGCCATGACCCGCGAGGGACTCATCGGTCGCGGCGGTGATCTGCCCTGGCACTCGCGCGAGGATCTGGCGCACTTCAAGCGCACCACGTCCGGGCACACGCTCGTCATGGGTCGCAAGACCTGGGACAGCCTGCCGGGGTTGCTGCCCAAGCGGCGCCACGTCGTCATCTCGCGCACGCGGGCGGGCGGCGCCGGGCCCGACGGCATGGAGGCGGACGGCGCGCGCTTCTTCGGCTCGCTCGAACACAGCCTGGCCTGGCTGGCCGGCGAACGGGCGGCGGGACGCGTGCCGCAGGACGAGAAGCTGTTCGTCATCGGCGGCGCCGAGCTGTTCCGGTTGGCGCTCGACGAACTCCAGCCGTCGCGGCTGGTCGTGACCTGGATGCCGTCCATGGAGTTGCAGCCGGACGACGTGCGCTTCCCCGTCAACGAGGCCTGGATCGACGCGCACTACGACGTGGCCAGCCGCGCGGCCGGCGCCGACGAGGCCCTCGACTTCGTCGTCTACGAGCGTCGGTGTGGCTGATGCCCGGGCGGCGTCGCCCCGGACTGACTGATGTTCCCCCACGCAGATCCGCTGCTGATCCTGGCCGTCGTGGTCGTCGCCGGCCTCGCGGGCGGCGCCGTGGCGCGTCAACTGAAGCTGGCGGGCGTCACCGGGCAGATCCTGGCCGGCGTGCTCATCGGCCACGCCGGCTTCGGGCTGTTCCTGAACGAGGACGTGCACGGGCTCGAGCCGGTGACCCAGTTCGCCCTGGGCCTGATCACCGTGCTCGTGGGCGGGCACCTCAACCTGCGGCGTCTGCGCAACGCGGGCAAGCGGCTGGGCTTCCTGCTGCTGGGCGAAGTGATCGTGACGCCGCTCGTGGTGTACGCGGCGGTGGTGTACGTGAGCGGCGAGACGGCGGTCATCGCCGTGCTGCTGGCGGCCATGGCGATCTCGACGGCGCCGGCCACGGTCGTGGCGCTGGTGGCCGAGACCAAGAGCAAGGGCGTCTTCGTGAAGACCCTGCTGGGTGCCGTGGCGCTGGACAACATCGCCTGCATCGCCAGCTTCGAGATGGCGCGCCTGGCGGCGCGGGTGGCCCTCGACGACACGATCGAACACGTCTGGATCGACTACGTCGTGCAGCCCCTGCGGCAGGTCGTGCTGGCCGGGCTGCTGGGCGCGGCGCTGGGCGCGGCCCTGGTCGTGGTCACGCGCCACGTGTTCCGCGGCGACCGACTCAACACGGCGTCGTTGCTCACGGTGTTGCTGGCCATCGGACTGGCCCGGGGCATCGAGGTCTCGCCGCTGCTGACCTGCCTGTTCCTGGGCATGACCCTGGCCAACCTCACGCCGGACAAGGACGAGATCGTCGAGTCGGCCTTCGTCAACGTGCGCGGGGCGATCTTCGCGGTGTTCTTCACCCTGGCCGGCATGCACCTCGACCTCGACGAAGTCATGGGCAGCGCGGGCATGTTGGCCGTGGTCGTGGTCGTGGCGCGGGCCCTGGGCAAGGCGGCGGGGGCGCGGGTGGCGCTCAACCTCGCCGGCGCCACCGACCGCATGCAGCGCTACATCGGTCTGGCGCTCGTGCCCCAGGCGGGCGTGGCCGTGGGTCTGTTGCTGCTGGCCCAGGACGACCCGGCCCTGGCGACCATCGCGCCGTTCCTGCTCAACGTGGGCCTGGCCGTGGTCACCATCAACGAGATCATCGGCCCCTTCTGCGTGCGGCACGCGCTCGTGCGCTCGGGCGAGGCGGGTCACGACCGCGAGCGCCTGATCGACTTCCTGCACGAGGAGAACATCGTCACCGGCCTGCAGGCGGAGACCAAGGAAGAGGCCATCGAGCAGCTCGTCAACGTGCTGATCCGCAGCAACCACCTGGACGCCGACCGGGAGAAGCTGCTCGAGTCGGTGCTCAAGCGCGAGCGCGACATGTCCACCTGCTTCGGCAGCGGCCTGGCCGTGCCTCACGGCATCCTGCCCACCGGCTCGGGCGACGGCATGGTGGGCGCCATGGGCATCAGCCGCGAGGGATTGCCCTTCGAGACGCCCGACGACATCCCCGTGCACTGCGTGATCGTGCTGGCCACGCCGGCCCATCAGCGTGACCGACACCTGCAGGTGCTGGCCGCCCTGGCCCGCTCGGTGGGCAGCGACGACAACGTCCGCCGCCAGCTCTTCGCCGCCGAGAGCGCCGCCCACGCCTACGAGATCCTGCACCTCGAGAAGGCCCACGACTTCAACTACTTCCTCGACGACGAGTCGGAGGAGGTCGCCGCGGAGGCTGGATTGCGGCGGTGAGCGTCGCGTTCAGGGGCTGCCCAGCTCCGTCGAGATTATTGACGCTCCCGACAGGATGTACATCCGGCCCGGCTCTTCGAGTTCCGGCGGATCGACACACTGAGGCAGGCATCCCCCGGCCGCTGGCAGGAAGATGTCGTAGTCCCAGGAGAAACCCGAGCTGATCATGTCGGGGAGTGCATCTCCATCGATGTCGAGTCGCCCGACCATGTACCCCATGTGATCGCGACTCTCCTGGCCTATCAGCCGCATGCGTAGTGTACCGGTGAGACCGTCGACGACGTATGCGGAGCCGGACCGAGTGACGCCGTGAACCGGGTCGAGCTGGCATTCCGTACAGTCGGTCGGTGGGTTCGGGAAGGTCGGTGACGGGTTAGACGATTCGTTCCCTTGGTATGCGCCGACCGCAAGTTCGGGGAAGATGGGGAACACGGTTGTGTCTAGGTCACCGAAGTAGCCGACCGAGAACCCGAACTGTCCTTCTGCGCGTTCGCCGTTCACCGTTAGGATTTCGGAAAAGTCGGCACCGGAGAAGACTCGAACGCGCCCAGCTTCCGGTAGCACGCGTTGCGGGACCGAGTTGACGACGACTTGGTAGAGCGGGGATCCGACGACGATGTCTGGCACGCCGTCATCGTTAAAGTCGAATGCGGAGTCGTCAGCGTCGGTGAGCGCCTCTTCATGAAGTTGGCGACCGGCGACCGAGTAGCCGAAAGCCTCTCCGAATCCGCCGGCGAATTGCCCGAGATCGATGCCGGTCGGGAGGCCAAGAGGTGGGTTCAGCATGGGGTCGTAGGGCAACGTCGTGCCACTGATGGAATCATGTGTCAACACCGACACGTAGCCTGCGCTGCCCGCACAGTTCGAACATCGGACTTGGCGTGTGTCTAGCTTGCGGAATGCCGGGGCGCCGACGGCGACTTCGCTGTTCCCATCACCGTCCAAGTCACCGATCACGGAGATGACGTGACCGAATCGATCGGTTTCAGTCATGAAGGGCGCAGTGGGGGCGCCGATCGCCTCCTGCCAGAACGGCGGGATCTGAGAGATGATGCCTCCCTCTGTCGGGCAGGGGCCGATTGTCGCTCCTCCGGAGATCTGGTCAGCGACCCACGTGCCGACGGCTGTCTCGTAGACGATATAGATGGTGCCTCGATAGCCGTTGGCGGTCGTTCGATCGCTATCCGGGCTGCCCGGCGCGCCGATGAGGAGAGCGCCCCCCGTGCTCCCGCGGAAGGTGCCGGAGTAGGCGACGGAAGCACCGAATCTCGCGCCGAACACGTCGCCTTCGATCTCGATGTTCGCCGGACAAGACACGACATCTCTCGTGTCCCCCGGGATCGCGGAGCCTGCTGGCTCACCGAAGAAGATCGTCACGCGGCCCCTGCGATCCACGACGGTCGAGCCTTGTGTGATGTTCGGCCAGTTGGGGGATCCTACGACGAGTTCATCGCAACCGTCGCCGTTCATGTCGTCGATGAAGGCCGTTCCGTCTCCGAACTGGTCGCGTTGTCCGTCGCCGAGCAGGGTCAGAAGCGGAGCGTCCCAGGCACCTGGCGTATCGAGCTGTCCCGCGTAGATCCAGACGCTCGAGAATCCCCCACCAGCGATGGCCGCGCTTGCCGCTGACTGCGGCGTCGATCTCGTCGTCCCCGTTCCAGTCCCCGTAGATGACCCTCGCGCCCATGTGCTGTTGGTTGAACTCGGGCCGAATGTGCACCCGTCCATCCTCGACGACAGTGTAGTTCGTGGAGAGTTGGCAGTGAACCCAGTCATCGAAGAGCGGGTTGTCGATGATGACGTCGGCATCGCACCCGAAGTGCACGGCCGGGGCCGTCTGAGCCTGGAGGGTGCAGGCGAACAAGAGCACGAAACAGAAGACAGGCATGACAGACTCCCCTTCTTTGACTCGTAGGTGAGTTACGGACCGACGAGTGTCGCAGTCGAAGTGCCGACGAGACCGCGAGATGCTGCGAGTCCGGCCGGTCCAGCGCGGTCCTGGATCCAGTACTGGAAGTAGATCTGAATGCCGGTGGGGATCCCGTCCGGCCATGTGCCACCGACGACCAGATTGCCTGTCGCGCTGACTGGCAGCCCGGCGACTACGAGATCGGGATCCGGTACGAGTGTGCCGCCCTTGAAAGGCGCGTTGAGTTCACTGAGTCCGATGACGAGCGTCGCCGAACTGTTGACCTTCGCTCGCGACAGGCGCAGCTCGACGGGCTCCCCGCCACACAGGGGACCTGACCCGGTGAAGCTCGGCGTGCCCGCGCTGCCTGGAAGGCCGGCGCCGACCGTCTGCCAGACCGTTGTCATGGGGATGCGGGTGATTGAGACGTCCTCGATGGCGCCGCCGTGCAGCTCCTGGAAGGCGCCGACGGTTGTCGGGAAGTTCGATGCCACGCGCCCGGCGACGATCGCGTTGCCGACACCGTCTGCGGCGGCAAGCCGGAGCTGCGTGCAGACGGAGCTGAGGCCGCCGATGTACGTGGAGTACAGGAGCTGGCTGCCATCAGCAGAGATGTAGCTGATCGTCCCGTCCTGGCAGAAGCCGCTTTGGGTCGTGTCGAATGCGTTGGGCGTCGTGGGGAAGTTCACCGAACTGACTTGTCCCAGGACGATCACGTTGCCTTCGGGGTCCTGGCTGATGCCGACGCTGTTGTCCTGGTTGCCGCCGCCGACGTAGGTGAGCCAGGTCAGCGACGTCATGTTCGCATCGAAGCGGGCGACGATGATGTCGTCGGCGCCATTGGGGGTTTCGTCGTATGCGCCGAGTGTGGCGGCCAGCGGGCTGCCGTTCCACTCGCCGGTGGCGGTGATCTCCCCCGTCCCGGCGGTCGTGTAGTGATCGAAGAGCGGCAAGTACGTGCTGTAGACGAAGCTCTTCAGGTCCTGGCTGAGGCGCACGGCGAAGCCCGACGGAGCGCCGCCGTAGCTTGTGTCGAACGCACCCGGGGTCGTCGGGAAGTCGTCGGAGCTGGTCCGCCCGGTGACGATGAACGTCCCGTCGTCGACCGGCCAGAGCCCGAACGGCCGGTCGTCGAACTTGCCGCCCAGGTACGACGAGTAGGTGAGTTGGGCACTACCGGTGAGGTTCGTGTCGAGTCTGGCGATGAAGGTGTCGCATTGTCCGTCGAGTGTCGGGTCCATCGCGTCCGGCGTCGTGGGGAAGCCGGAGCCGACGCACGACCTGCCGACGAAGGTGATCGGTCCGGTGCCATCGGCGAAGATGTCGACACCGACGTCGATACCAGTCCCACCGAAATAGGTTCCGTACAAGACCCGGCTGCCGGTCGGGTCGAGCCGCCCGATGACGGCGTCCGTCATGCCCGTGTCCTCGTGGGTCGTGTCGTATGCATCCGGTGTGACGGGAAACCCGTCCAGGTTGGAACCGATGAAGACGATCGATCCGTTCGGCTCGATGTGGATCCCGTCGACTCCGCCTCCCTGATCGCCTTCGATGATCGTCGAGAACAACAGTGCGCTGCCATCGGCGGAGAGTCGCGAGATGTACCCGCCGCCAACATCGATGATGGGGTCGAATGCGCCCGGAGTCGTGGGGAAATCGGGTGAGCTCGTACCCCCTGCGATGATGATGTCGCCCGACTCCAGCACTTCCATGGCGTGCGGTGTCTCGATCGCCCCTCCTCCCAGAAACGTCGACCAGCTCAGGCCCGGATCGATGACCAAAGCGAAGGCGGGGTCGCGGCCTGGGACGTGGAAGCCGTACCGCTGCTCATCCAGGAGGACGAACTCGCAAGGCACGATGCGTCGCTCGCCACTGGGGAACTCTTCCCAGGTCGTGGGAGCGTTCTGGAACAGCGTCCCGTGCGACGTGCGCATGGCGAGGCGGCCGTCGTTGGTGATCGAGAGTTGCTCGAGGCCGTCGCAGCGGATGACGACTTGGTCGAGGTTGGCACCTGGCGTGAGGAGCAGGTCGTACTCGAGGTTGTCGCCCTCGCGCACCCGCACGTCGACGCCTTCGTAAAGGCCGGTGTAGAGGACGCTCGCGTAGGACGGTACCTCGGTGTGCCGATCGACGCGATTCGGTCCTTGGAAGTAGTTGTAGCGACCCGGGAGGCGGTCTTCGCCAATGAGGATCGGATCTGCACGGGCATCCTCGAACACGAAGCGAACGGCGACCCCGTCGAAGACGCGGGCCCGCAGCGTGCCGGTGAGGGGGGCTGGGGCGTCGATCGGACGCTGGAGCTGGACCCAGAGCGCCGTGTTCTCGAGGCGCGCGATGAACGAGCCCCGCCGTGCCACAAAGCGAGCATCGGTGTCCCATTGACCATGGTTCGCGACGAATGCCAGTGGGAGGCGAGCCGGCTCGGGCGCGGCGATCGGCATCGTTGCTGAATGGTACGACGTAGGGTCACCGTGGTCCGAAGTTACGAAGACGGCGAGACCGACGAGGACCGCCGCAGCTAGTGAGAATCGAGCCATGCCCATGGACTCCAAGCGAGTTCCCAGATGATACCAGCAGGCTGGAGTACTGGTTGGTCACTGGTCGAACTGGGACGGCGTGCTTGATTGTGGCGTGAGGCCGATAGCGCGGAAGAACTTGACCGCCGATGAAGATGATGACGGTCGAACAGAGGGCGAGCTGTGCCGGTTGAGCTTGTCCAGGTCACGGCGATCAGGAGCAGGCCGGCGGTGACGTACTCACCGGCCATCGTCCGCTGAGGCCAATGCAGCGGCTTCGTCCTCGAATGCCGTTCGGTCGATGAACGGGTCGGCTCTCGGCCGATCGGGCATGGTGTCCCGCGGTGGCCGGGCTCAGGCTTCGTCTTCAGTCTCGCCGCGCGCGATGCGCGCGCGCACGATGCGACCCAGCCGGATGCGCGCTCGGCGGTGGAGTTGGCGCGAGGCCTCCGAACTCACGTGCCCGAGTTCGTTGCACACGTACTCCCAGCTCCCGCCGCAGTAGGTGCGCAGCATGATCACCTCGCGGTAGTCGTCGGGCAGCTCGCCCACCGACTCGTCGACGATGCGTTCGAGTTCCCGTTGGGCGGCGATGTCGTCCGGTCGCGGGGCGTCGGCGATGAAGACCCGGTCGTGGCCGCTGCCGCCGTCCTGGCGCGAGCTGCCGTCGAGGTGCATGGACTCGGTGGGGTCGGGCAGGTCGTCGGGGGTCACCGACTGGAGCAGGGGGCCGGCGTCGGCCGGGGTGTCCGACTCGTCGGGTGCTTGCCCGGCCGTGTCGGCGTCGGGCGTGGATGCGCTGCTCGGCTTGCCGGACGAGCCGTCCTCCGGCTGCCCGGGCGCTGACGGGCCTCCGGTCGCGGGGCCATCGCCGGGCTCCGCGGTGCGCTCGGTTCGGTCGTTGTTCCGTTGTCCGTCTCGGTTCCGAGACAATAGGGTATCGTCTGTTCGGCCGCCGGTTGCAGGATCGCAGGTGTGGAGCGTTCCATGGCAGCGGAGCTCGAACGGCTGTTGGACGACTTCCTCGCCCGCTACGAAGAGGGTGAGCTCGACGACTTCGACCCGTTCGTCGCTTCGTCGCGGCCCATCCCGACGAGGACGTCGCGGGTGAAGGCGTGACGGCTCGGGCGTGGGGCCCAGAGCACCTCGTCGCAAGCAACGACTCAGGGTGCGGAAGCCTCGGCGCTCAGGAGCGATGTCGCATACATGATGTACATCCGGCCGGGCTCCTTGAGTTGCGGCGGATCGACACACTGCGGGAAGCAACCACCCGGCGGTGGCGCGGCGATCTGGTAATCCCAGGAGAAGCCGGAGCTGATGAGGTCGGGCAGTGCATCGCCGTCGAAATCGAAGCGACCGACCATCCATCCCATGTGATCCCTCGTGTCCTGTCCGATCACGCGCAAGCGACCGTCGCCGGTCACTCCATCGATCACGTATGTCGATCCGGATCGCGTGACGCCGTGATCCGGGTCGATGTCGCACTCGGTGCATGTCCCCGGAGGATTCGGGAACGTCGGCCCGATCCCGTCCTCGTTCGTCTGATAGGCGCCGACCGCGAACTCAGGAGTCGCGACGAGGTCGTTGTCGAAGTCACCGAGGTACCCGACGGAGTAGCCGAACTGCCCTTCCGCCCGCTCGCCCACAACGAAGGGTTCACCGAAGGCGTCGACAAAGAGCTCCGAGAAGTCGGCTCCGGAGAAGACGCGCACGCGCCCCGCCTCTTCGATGTCACGCGTTCCTCGCGGGGCGGTGTAGAGTGGGCAGCCGGCCAAGATGTCGGGGATGCCATCGTCGTTGTAGTCGAAGGCGACGTCCTCGGAGTCCGTGAGCGTCTCCTCGTGTGGTTGGCGGCTAGCGATCGAGTATCCGAACGCTTCTCCCAGTCCAGCCTCGAATTGGCCTGGCAAGGCTGTGCTCGGTGGGAGTTCGTTGCTGGACCCGGTCGGTTCGAACGGGATGGCAAGGCCTGTCGCGTCGTCCACCGTGAACACGCTTGCGTAGCCCGCGTGCGCCGAGTCCGTGCTACGCGAAGACCGCGTGTCGAGGAGCCGGAAGCCGCTCGCTCCGACGACGATCTCACTTCCGCCGTCACCGTTGAGATCCCCGACGACCGCAATCGTGTGCCCGAATCGATCGGTTTCGGTGTCCATTCCAGGTGCCGGTTCCCTCCCGGAGATCACTTGCTCCCATCCGGGGGGGATCAGCGAGCCGATGGCTCCCCCGAGTGGGCACGGTCCGATCGGAGTCCCGCCGGAGACCTGGTCCGCGACCCAGGATCCAAAGGAGGAGTCGAGCACGACGTGGACGGCGCCCGGATAGGTGAGGCCGCTGGCATCGTCACTGTCGGGGCTGCCGGGGGCTCCAACGAACAGTGCACCGCCCTGCGATTCTCTGAACGTGCTCGAATACGCGATGGACGCCCCGAAGCGTCCACCCATGGTGGATCCTTCGATGACGATGTTCGGTGGACAGTCCTCGATCTCACGAACCTCCCCGGGGGTTGCTTCCCCGGGAGGTTCGCCGAAGAAGATCATCACACGACCGCGCCTGTCGATGACGTCGACCTGCCCACCGACCGTCTGCTGATGTTCGGCCAGTTGGGCGCGCCCACAGCGAGTTCGGCGCATCCGTCGTTGTTCATGTCCCGAATGAACGTCGTCCCATCACCGAACTGATCTCTCTCTCCATCTCCGACGATGGTGAGGACGGGAGCGTCCCAGTCGGCGGCTGTCTCGAACGGTCCTACGTAGATCCAGACGCTTGCAAAGCCAGAGCCCGCTGTCGCCGCGCGACGGCCGCTCACGGCCGCATCGAGTATCTCGTCTCCGTTCCAGTCGCCGAAGACAATGCGGGCGCCGAAGTGCTGATCATCGAACTGGGGCAGGAACTGCACCTCCTGGTTCATGTTGATGAACGTGAGCTGGGCTGGAACCTGGCAATTGACCCAATCGTCGAAGACGGGGTTGTTGGCGATGACGTCGGCGTCGCAGCTGAAGAAGACCGGTGGCTCGACCTGCGCAGGAAGCGAAGTAGTCGTGAGGAGGAGGGCCAGGATCGTACGCATGGTGATCTTCTGGGTCT
Source organism: Planctomycetota bacterium (assembly GCA_029259695.1). GTDB lineage: Bacteria > Planctomycetota > B15-G4 > B15-G4 > B15-G4 > OFTM49. The sequence continues at coordinate 3,055 of JAJDEQ010000048.1, read as the reverse complement.
CGAGAGCGCTAGGGTGTCAGGGTTGCCGTCGAAGTCCCCAAGAGGCCGCCGGATGCGGCGAAGCCGGCCACCCCGACGGCGTCTTGAATCCAGTACTGGAAGTACACGGAGACTCCCGACGGAATACCGTGAGGCCAGGTTCCGGTAACGATCAGCTTCCCGGAGGAGTCGATCGGTAGGCCGGCAACGATGAGGTCGGGCTGCGGGACCAGCGTGCCTCCCTTGAACGACGCGCCGAGCTGACTGAGACCGATGACGAGCGTGGCCGTTCCATTCGGGACGGCGCGGCTGAGCTTGAGGGTCACGTCTTCTCCCCCGCACAGTGGCCCGATCCCTGTCAGAACGGGCGTGCCGGAGCTTCCGGGGAGCCCGAGGCCGAGCGACTGCCAGATCGAGCTGACCGGTATGCGGGTGAGCGAGATGTCTTCGATGGAACCGCCGTGCACTTCTTGGAAGGCGCCGATCGTCGTGGGGAAGTTCGCGGCGACACGACCTGAGACGATTGCATTGCCGAAGTCGTCCATGACGGCGAGCTTGAGTTGGGTGCAAGTGGAGCTCGGTCCACCGATGTACGTCGAGTAGAGCAGCTGGCTCCCATCAGCGGAAAGGTAGCTGACGGTCCCGTCGTCGCAGAGGCCCGTCAGCGTCGAGTCGAACGCGTCGGGCGTCGTCGGGAAATCTGCGGAGCCGACTTGTCCCAAGATCAGTGTGTTCGCCTGGTTGTCGATTGCGACACCTGCGCCGGTGTCGTTGCCGCTGCCGCCGAGGTATGTCAGCCAGAGTTGTTCGCTTCCTGTGGCATCGAATCGCGCTGCCACGATGTCCTGGAGGCCGTTGAACGTCTCGTCGTACGCACCGGGGCTGGCCGTGAATCCGGGGCTCCCGGCCGTTCCGACTCCTGTGACTTCGCCGTTGTTCGAGATGGCGTAGTGAGAGAAGCGAGGGACGTACGTTCCGTAGATCATCGCCGCGAAATCCGAGGCGAAGCGGGCGATGAAGCCTCCCGAAGCCGGGTCGTGGGTCGTGTCGTAGGCGCCACGGGTCGTCGGGAAGTCGCCTGAGTCGGTCTCACCAGTGACGACGAATGTTCCGTCGCCCAGCTCTCGTATCGAATAGGGTTCGTCGGCCAGGGAGCCACCGAGGAATGTGGAGTACACGAGCTGATCGCTTCCCACGAGGCTCGTGTCGAGTTGGCTAACGAATCCATCGCAGGTTCCGCCAGGTGTCTGATCGAGTGCATTGCGAGTCGTGGGGAAACTGGAGAAGCAGGAGCGCCCGACGATGGTCAGCCGTTCTCCTCCGCCCGCGACCAAGTCGACTCCTACATCGATGCCGTTGGCGCCGATGTAGGTTGAGTACAGGAGTCGGCTACCCGATGGGTCGAGGCGTGCCACGACAGCATCAGTGCCGCCTGGAGACCCTCCGGTGAACGTGTCGTTGTACGCGTTAGTCGTCACGGGGAAGCCTGCATTGCTCGCTCCCGTGACGACGATCGAGCCGTCCGCGGCGACGTCGAGGCCCGCGATGCTGCTGCCCGCTGTGCCCTCGAGCATGGTCGAGAAGACGAGCGTGCTGCCGTCGGCGGAGATCTGCGAGACGAAGCCACCGCCGACGTTGACGATGTCGTCGAAAGCCCCCGCCGACGTGGGGAAGTCGAAGGAGCTCGTGTTCCCGGCGACAACGACGTCTCCCGAAGGCAGGAGGTCCATGGCGACGGGCGTCTCGATGAGTCCGCCCCCGAGGAACGTCGACCAGCTCAGGCCAGGGTCGATGACCATCGCGAGTGTGTGGTCGCGTCCCGGGGCCCTGAAGCCGTAGTGATGCGTTCCCAGGAGCACGAACTCGCAGTGGATGCTCCGACGGTCACCGTTTTCTCCGACCTCCCACGTGATGGGTGTTTCTTGCTCGATGGGTCCCCGAGCGGTCTCCATGAGCAGGCGTCCTTCGGAGTCGATCGCCAAGGAGTCGATTCCATCGCAGCGCACGACGACCTGATCCAGGTCCGCACCGGGCGAGAGCAACAGGTCGTATGCGAGGTTGTCGCCTTCCCGGACCCGGAGATCGACTCCATCGTAGAGCCCGTGATACCGCACGCTCGAGTAGCCACGGATGCCGGTGTGCCAACTGGAGCTGTTGGGCCCCACGAAGTAGTTGTACGTGCCGGGCAGCTCCCTCTCGCCGACGAGCAATGTGTCGGGCCGGGCGCGTTCGAACGTCATGCGCGCCACCAAGCCGCTCACGCGCCGAGCTGCGTGTTCGTGGGTTCGTGACGGCGTGGTGTCGAGACGTTGGAGCTGCACGACGATCGCATCTTGTTCCAGCTGGGTCAGGAACGAGCCACGACGGGCCACGTATCGTGCATCCGTCTCCCACTGGCCATGATTCGGAACAAAGGCAAGGGGGAGGCGGGTGACGTGCGTTGGGGGACCTTGCAGATGTGGCTCGCGCGGAGGCGGGCCGTGGTCAGGGGTCGCAGGCCCTGCCTGCCACATCACGACGACCACGCACACGAGAGCCGGCAATGTCATGTGTGAACGCATCCAGTATCTCCTCGATCGTAGAGACGATATCACGGTCTCCGGCACCCGGGGGTGATCCGGGACGGCTTTGCGCCTCTCATTGGTGATCGCGTGGTGGCGACTCGCAGCTCTTGTCGCGTGCATCTCCCGGCTCAGCTTTGCGGATGAGAGCCGGCGGCCCGGAGGATCGTCGCGTAGCACGCTGGGCAGGTGCGCCGCGCGATGAGTTTCATGACGGATTCGCGGGCCAGGACGTGCTGGCAGTGGGGGCAGTGGACGCGTCTGCCGAGCGAGTTCCGCACTGAGGTCCCGATCACCACTGCCGCGAGGACAGCCAGGCTCGCGACGCGCTTGTCGGCGTTGGTGAGGATGACTGTGGCGACGGCGATGGCCGGCAGGGCGCCGACGAGGGCTGTCGAGAGGCAGCTGCGGTATCGGTCCGTGTCCGTGAATCGCTGATGGAGGTCGGTCGGCGTCATGAGCAGGATCTCCGCGTCGGGATCCTCGTCCGACGACGGGGGGGCTCGAGCCAGATG
>JAJDEQ010000047.1 GCA_029259695.1 Planctomycetota bacterium | reverse complement strand
TCGACGACCAACCCCGATGAGTCCTTCATGCGCCAGGTCGCCCGCAACCTCACCGACGCCGTCGACGGCTTCCTGCTTCCCCATCGCTACCTGATCTGTGATCGGGACACGAAGTTCACCACCCGCTTCCGACACGCGCTGAAGGCCGCTGGCGTCGCGACGCTGCTGACGCCTTACCGCGCACCCGACTGCAACGGCTACGCCGAGCGGTTCGTCCGCTCGATCAAGGAAGAGTGCCTCGAGCGCATGATCTTCTTCGGGCTCGGGTCTCTGCGCAGAGCCTTGCTCGAATACGTCGCGCACTACAATGCCGAGCGCCCGCATCAGGGGGTCGGCAACGTCGTGCTCGGTGGGTCTCATGATTCGCGGCCCACGCCGCCCGACGCGGTTCGGTGCGAAGAGCGCCTGGGCGGCTTACTCATGCACTACCGGAGGGCGGCTTAGTGGTGGGACACAACGGGCTGCGCAACGAGTTCGGCTCTTCGGCTCACCCGGGGCCCCCTCAGGCAGCGCCGCCGCCAAGGTGCAGAAGCGGCACGAACATCTCGGGGGAAGGGGCCGCGACATCGTCACCGCTCTGGGTTGGGGCCAGCCAGTCGCCAACCCTCGTGTTGTCTCGGCATTGGTCTTCCAACGCCTTGGACGCTGGGCAGCGCTTGCGTCCAAGCAAACAGACCTCCCCATTCTGTGCGCGGAGGAAGTTGACGCATTCCTCCGGTCCGGCGGCGCGAACGAGACTGCTCGTCGAAGTTAGGCAGATGAACGCGGCAGACACGACATGGTGAGCCTGAGAGCCACAGTGCCGTGACCTCGCCCCCTCCCAGGCGGTCGACCGGACGGGCCCGAGCAACGATGCCCATACGGCACTTACACCCGCCAACCTACCCCACCCCCTCGCCCCCCCCGCGCGTTGGTTCGCAGGGCTGGGCGGCCACCAACGCGCTGACCGCGACCAGCCCCTAAGGGCCCAAAGGGTCACGCCCTACGGCGTCGTCCCCGAGATCGCATTGCTTGCGCTGAAGCCGACGGGTCCGGCGGGGTCCACGATCCAGTACTGGTAGTAGGTCGTGAAACCGCTGGGGATCCCGGCGGGCCAGGTGGCGTTGATGATGACCTCGCCGTTGGTGTTGGTCGGGAGCGCCAGCGGGAAGCCGGCCAAGTCGAGCGCGGGGACCAGCGTGCCGCCCTTTAACGATGCGTTGAGCTGGGTGAGGCCCACGATGAGGAACGCCACGGCGTCTTCGCGCGCACGCAATAGCTGCATCACGACAGGATCCTCGCCGATCAGGGAGCCAGACCCGGTCGCGCATGGGCTCCCGTTCGTCCCCCCCAGCGCATGGCCGAGGTCGGCCCACCGCTCACCCAGGACATCCTCGTAGATCCAAGCAGCGCCCGAGGAGAGTCCGAGTTCGCTGTCCGCCGGGTCGCCGAAGACGGCAGTCGAGCCATCGATCGCCGCCGCCACGAACACATCCTCGATGGGCGACGCGATCTCCACCCAGCAGCCTCCCTGGCGATCGAACACTCGTGCCTTGGGACCAACCGGATCGACGATGAGACCCGCTGCCCCACCCACGGAGAGGGACGAAAAGGGAGACTCGGCTGCCTGGAGAATCGGCTGCGCCTGCGCCCACTGACCGTCCTGGAGGTCGTACGCCTCGACGAAGTACCCCAAGGCAAACAACGTAGTCGCAAACAGTGCGTGCGACCCTTCGAGGGCCACGGTGTACGCACCGAAGTTCGTTCCAAAGAACTGCTGAGTCTCGGTCCAGGAGCCTCCGATTCGCTCGTACGCAAAGACGACTCCGCCCCCACTGATGACCAGCGCGTGGTCACCACAAACGGCCGTGTCCCGACCAAAGCCTGCTTTCGGGCCAACCAGCTTCGTCAAGAAAGCCCAAACACCGGCATCCTCGTCGTACTCGAAGACGTAGACGGAGCTGTTGGATTGACGGCCGACGAATAGCGTGTTCTCCGAGTACGAGATGTTGTCGTCAAGGCCGAAGGATGTGTCCTCCAAGGCAGTCCAGTCGGGGGCTGAGAGAGCACCTGTCGCAACCCAATGGTCGCCGCCTTGGTTCTCGAACACGACCACCGAACTCGGGTCGGAAGCCCCTACGGACTGAGAGCCGGCGGCCACGAATGCGAACGAGTCACCTAGAAGCACGCCGCGCTTGGCGATCCCATTCGGATGGGCTCCCGGCGCCCTGAGCTTCGCCGTTTGCTGCCAGACACCATCGCGCCTCTCGAAGACATAGGCAGCGCCGTCGCCGCCATCCACTTGCGGAGCACCCACCAGGACTCGATCACCGTTGATCGACACCGAAGCACCGAACCGAGCGAACGGGGCTGCGTCTAGAGGCGTCAACTTCACTGGGGGGCGCTGAGCAAGCGCCATGGGCGATGCTGCCAGCATTACGACAAGCGTGACGACGGCTTGAGTCCTGCTCACGGCGTCGTCCCCGAGATCGTATTGCTCGCGCTGAAGCCGACGGGGCCGATCACGGCACCACCCCCTCGATCGCGTTGCTGGCGGAGAACCCAACCGGGCCTGCCGGGTCCTGGATCCAGTACTGGAAGAAGATGCTGAAGCCGCCCACGCCCAGGTCGGGCCAGGTCTCAGCGATCGGGATCGTGCCGGTCGGGCCTGTCGGCAACGGGAGCACGAAGCCGGGCGGGTTGATGTCGGGGACGAGGATGCCGCCCTTGAAGGGCGCGGTGAGCGTCGCGGTGCCGAAGGTCAGCCAGGCGGTGGTGCTCTCGAGGACGTTGGTGAGCGTCAGGGTCAGCGGGTCGAGGGGGAGCAACGTGCCGGCGCCGCACAACACCGGCTCGCCGTGCGTGCCCGCCAGCCCCTGCGCGTAGTCCACCCACGTCTTGCCCGCGAAGTCCGCCTCGACCGCGCCCATGTCCACGACCGGCGCGGGGCCGACGCCCGTGTCGGGCAGACCCGGCACGTCCACGAAGCGCGGGTTGCCCGCGATGTCGAACGGGAGCGGCTCAGTCGTGTTCAGGTCGCCGTCGAGATCGAGCGTGTCCGCCGGGACGAGCGCGTTGCTGCCCGCATCGATGCACGGCGAGGTCGGCGCGAGGCCGATGAAGTCGTCGGCGGTGCCGGGGATGCCGTCGCAGCCGTTCGGGTCGAGGAGCAGGGCCTGGACGTTGGTGAGCTGCGGGTCGGCGGAGATGTTGCCGGTGCCGGGGTAGCCGCCTTCGATGCAGGAGTACTCTACGGATGCCATGATCGCTGAGACATCGGCGCCCGTGTTGCCCCATGCAACGGTGTTCGCCATCACAAGCCGGTTGGCCAGAGCGACAAAGGGAGTCAACGATTGCACGCCACCGGCCCCCGTCGAGCTATTGCGCGCAACGACGCAACCACGCATCACGGTGCTCCCGTCGATGTCCCTTAGTTCGTCGTACAGGGCTCCGCCGGTCCCCTCGGCGAAGTTACCAACGAACTGCGTGTTCTCGAATCGCACGTTGACTGGATCGAAGTCATCGTCAGGCAGCCCCAGTTCCGTAATGGCAACTCCTCCACCCCGTTGCCCTGGGAAGGTCACGCTGTTGCCCAGGAATGACGAGCCCGCCACGGTCACGTCCGTGGGGCCGCCTCCGAAGCCTACGGAGTAGACCTGGGCCAACAGCCCTCCGGCACCGAACTGAGCCGTGTTGCCGACGAAATGGGAGTCGATGAATCGCGTCACACCGTTGGATACCGCGAAGCCCGCTCCTTCGTCCGCGACGTTGGCTTCGAATCGACACCGAGTGTAGGTCCCGTCCCCCCACCCGCCCGCGCCGGTCCCTCTGGGGGTCTGAGACGCCGCGTCGCCAGAGGCGACGTTCTGGCGGATCGTGCAATCGACGACTGTTGGACTGAAGAAGCTGCGCAGACCGGCGGCAACCGAGGTCGCGGAGAGCGTGCCGTTCGCGTGGCCGCGTTCGATCGTCACGCCGTCGATGATGACGCCGGTCCCGATCACATCGCATACGCGATAGGAGTTCTCGGCGTTGCTTCCGCCGGACTCGTCGTCACCATTGAGATCTCCGCTGAGGATCGTCCTGTGGAGCACAAGGTCACGGGTGTCTGGATCCGGTTGACCAAATCCTGCGTAACCTCCCTTGAGCGTTACGGACGGACCGATCTCGAAGGGAACGTCCCGGGGCCCGTTAGGCGCCGTGGGCGCGTAGGTTCCCTGCGCCACTCGAACCTCGTCACCTCCGGTCGCCACCGTGAACGCGCTCTGTAGGTCCGTGAACGCATCCGCCCAACTCGTCCCGTTGTTGGCCCCGCCAGTGGCGTCGGCATCCACGTAGATCGTGACCTGGGCCAGGGCCACCGGGGCCAGCAGGCACACAGCGAGAGACGCAACGCACGCACGGATGGCGAGAGACATGCACTTCCTCCTCGGGGACGCCGCCCACACGGGCGCCCGATTTCCTTGCACGCGATCGTAGCGGAGGAACCGGGGGCCGTGGGACACCGGCCGGTCCTCGCGCGGCGCTGCGCCGGATTCCAACAGAGCCGCACCGCAACCCATCCGGATCCGCCGATACTCCGGCTGGCCCCCGGCGGAGAGGACGAGAGCCATCACT
>JAJDEQ010000046.1 GCA_029259695.1 Planctomycetota bacterium | reverse complement strand
GCCGTGGGACACCGGCCGGTCCTCGCGCGGCGCTGCGCCGGATTCCAACAGAGCCGCACCGCAACCCATCCGGATCCGCCGATACTCCGGCTGGCCCCCGGCGGAGAGGACGAGAGCCATCACTCCGCGTTGGGAGCCCAGGCGCCGCCGATCTGAGAGCCGCCCGCCCCTGATGTTCAGAGTTCGCAGTTGTCCCGATCGACCACCAGTCCGGCAGTTGCCGCGAACTCCCTCACCCGGCTCCGACAGGCGGCTTCCGCCCCCTCTCGCTCCAACCCGCGCGTTGGTTCCCCGGAGACCCCCTGAAAGCGAAATCGCAACGGGATTGTTGAACGACCGAGAGAGCCCGAGTTCGAGCACGTAGAGCGGTTCGCACCTTGCGCGCGTTTGGGTCGCGATCGGGACTCGAACTGGGACGCGCGACCATGCGTGCTGGTCGTACGATCGTGAGGTCGGATCTGGTGCCCTCCGATCGCTCGATTCGAGCCCGGCTGAGCAATGGCACAGGACGCTATTGCAACACCACCTCCACACGCCCGATCATTGCCCGCTGAACGCTGACAGACTTCACTACCCGCTTGTACTCCAGCGATTCAGGTGCAGACACGTTCACATCCACTCTCCCCTCAGGTACGTCACGAATCTCAACGACGCCCTTCTCATCAGTCAGCCGCCATCCATGCTGCAAGCCCAACGTCCCAGCACTTCGTGAGAGATGGATGGACACTTTCGAATGCGCGATCGGCCTACCGTAGGCATTCGTCACGCGAACGTGCAAACCTCCAACTTCTGGCATCGAGAGCTGCAGCCGGCGGGTCTCGTCCGCGTCAAGTACCACTACTTCCTCGTCAAGAACTACGCCATCACCGGCCAGCCTCACCGTATAGGAACCCGCCGGCAGGCCACTAAACGTGTTCATTTCACCAACCGCACGCTGCACGCTCAGCACCTGGAACGGGTCGCCTCGGCTCGACGCGTGCTCTAGCGCAATCTTCACCGCATTCACACCGAGACCGAGGTACCTGCAACGAACGTCGATTCGCCCCTCCGGAAGCGAAATCTCATAATCGGCGTGAGCGTCCCTAGGAACAATTCGCACCGGAACCCTCGTGTCCAATTTAGATAATGGGAAATAGTCGACATGCCGACACACCCAATTCCTCGTTGGAACCGAATGAGAGAACCAACCACCGGGACCCAAGACGACCACTTCACCGCAATCGAATCTTAGATAGCCATTCAACTCGGAACCACCCCGAGTTCGCAGCCTAGAATCAGCGGACCCTTTCGACATGTAACATTCCGCAACAGAGACCCGCCCCTCAACTACTTCGATCGGCTCCGACACAGGGTCCAACTCCCCGGTACGGCTCATGGTACAAATTTCATAAAGACCGGGACTGAGCCCAACTATCGAGTAGGCGAAGGGCGCACCCTTGCCTGGGATTCGACAGACCACCGGATCAACGCCTCCGAGTCTTCTCAACACGAGTCCGGGTGTCGAAACGTACCTGAACGCACCAATCACTTGCAGCTCACCCGCCATCGAGTGCAAGTCGAGCTCTACGTTCGATACTCGCCCATCGACAAGCTCTACAATCCTGCGTTCGCTAGATGACCCGGCCCCCCATACATCAACTACCCACCTGCCCGAGGGCATACCCATGAACTCAAATGCGCCCGCATCCGCGACAGTAAGATCCTGAGTCATAGTTTCCCGCGAAATTGTGTGAAGGCTGGGAAGAACGCCGTTCCAGAACCTGGGCTTCCAGAGACGCACGGTCCCCACAAAGTCTTCGCCTCGCGCACTCATTACTATACCTCGCAACGTCGCGCCCGATGCCACAGAGCCTCTCGCTACTGAGACTCTTCCAGGCTCCACATAAACGACTCCGCGCTCGGGCGCCAAGTCGAGTCCATCGTCGCGCTTCAGGGCACCATCATATGCGTAATCTATGCGTCTTCCTCGAGCGGCGTCGAACTTGAGCATGTAGCGCCCTGCCGGCAGCTCCGGCGAGAAGAACCGACCATCACTATCTAACTCGCAAGTAACGCTCACTGGGCCCCACGCAAGCTCGACCTTAGTTCCACAAAACTCCTCTCGCTCATCGATCGGGACATCAAGTCTCCCCTCAACGCGCCCGGTCTTCCTGACCACGAGGCAAATGTCACGGGGAGAGAAACTTGAAGGCCGTGGAGACCACATTCTGATTGCCGCCACCCCCGGCATTGGCCTGCTGATGAAGTAGGCCTCAAGAGGCGTCAGCACATCAAACACAGCCACGCCGCCTGCGTTCGTCTCGCCTACAACCAACTCAAGCCCTTCACGCTTACCGTGGAGGGCCCACATCTCTACCGGCACGCCTCGTAACGGTAGCCCGAGCGAGTCCACAACCTGCACCCTGAATGGGCCATTGCCGCCAACATCCACCATCGCAAGGCACTTCCAACCGTCCTGCATCGCGACAAAGAGATCGGGCAACGGGGTCCCATCGACAGCGAGCCGGTACGCCCCAATAGGGATACAACCGAATGTAAACTGCCCATACGCGTCCGTTGACGTCTCGAATTCCTGATGAACTTGAATGGTCTCGCCTGGACGTACTCTTATCCCAGATCTCCTCGTCGCAACAATGTTCTTCCCGCTGATCGGGCTAGCTGTAATCCGATCTATCACAGCGCCAGACATAGAGCCCATCGTCGTAACGAAGGCGCCGGACGCCTCACTTCTCACTTGCTCAAACCGGAGCTGCTCCGGTGCAGTCCCCAGAACAGGTAGCCCAGGCCAAACGTCCGCATCCTCCCGGGTCTCCCGAACCACTGTTGATGAATCGGACGACTGCTGCCCCCCTCCGCGATCGTCCACGAGCCAGAAGACGACCATGACCAGTGCAACACTTCCCATCAGCGACCCCAAGAGCAAACCGCCCCTCAACAGAAGGCGTCGCCCACTCAGCCGCTTACTGACTCCACGCCGGCGTCGCGGTGTCCCGAGAAGCAGCGATTGAACGAGAGGCCAGTCCGTTCGAGGTTCAAGGACACCTCGCATTGCCTCGCGAGCCCGATGGAGGCGGCTACGAACCGTGGCATCGCGCATGCCAAGTCGGGCCGCGATCTCCTTCGGCTCCAGTCCTTCCATGTAGCGCAAGATGACCATGACCCGGTCTTGTTCGTCAAGCGCATCCACCGCCTCTCGAACCGCCTCAACAGCATCCTTGCACGCCAGCTCCGCTATGGGGCCGCGTGGTGGGTCTCGATGCGCCGCAACACTCTCCCGGCGGCGCCGGCGGAGGTTCGTGCGGCGGTGGCGGAGGGCTGTGTTTCGGACGACGCCCGCGAAGTACTTCGGGATGTCGATAGCTCTGGTAGGCGGACGCTCTAGGACCGCAGCGTAGGCATCCTGAACAACGTCTTGCGGGTCTGCGAGGTCCTCGACGACGCGTCGTGCCAAGGCGACCCAGGCTTCGTGACTCTCGACAAGGCGTTCTATTGGCACATCTTGCATCGGGACAAGTCCGGATCCGGGGATAGGTACCATCATGTGCCCGCCGGCCGTCGAGCGTTTCAGAGTTTACCGCGTGGCATTGCAGGCCCATGCCTGCTGTGTCGCCGATCTGACTACAGAGACCAGTGCGGCCCCATCGGACAGCGAGGTGAGAGCCTCTTGGCGGCACACGCAGGCACAGTGAGCGTAAGTAATCACTCGTGTTTGAAACGCTGCGTCTTCGGCGGGCACTACACAGCATCACAGGCAGCCAGGCATCAGCTCCGCTGATTACCGGATTGGTTCGCTGCGACAGCAGTGTGAGGCGTGTCTTGCGCCCTACACAATCAACTCATCTTCACGAGGAATGTCATGTTCTCCATACTCAGGTGTTCGTTCAGTTTCGCCCTTTCGATCCTGCTTACCTGCACAGCACACGCCCAAGGCAATCTTCTCACCAACGGTGCTTTCGAGTTGGGCAACACAGGCTTTAGCTCTGACGCCACTTTTTCACCTGGACCGTTTCTCGCATTTGGCGAGTACACGGTTGGAACAGAAGCGAGCGTCTTCAACGGCGGGTGGGCCCAATCCGACCACACGAGCGGTTCAGGCAACTTCCTCATCGTCGATGGCATCAGCGGTGCCCCAACAGTGGCATGGAGGAACTCGATCGCCCTGGCGCTCGGCCAGACGTACACGTTCCGCGCATACGTGAACAATATCGTCTCCGGGCAGCAGATCGCAGATCCCGTTATGGAGTTGCGTGTCAACGGCGCGACGATTGCTGGCCCCCTCTCCCTGCCCGAGTCACCCGACGAGTGGCAAGAACTCTCTGGGACCTTCGTCGCATCGAGCGCGATGACTCTGTTGGAAGTTGTCTCAACCTCTACCGCCTTCAACGGCAACGACTTCGGCATCGACGACGTCTCCCTCGTCGCGGCGGGCGGTCCCGAGTGCTTCCTGTTCTTTGGCTCGGAGGCACTCGCGCCCAACGCCACGGGCGTTGATCACCTCCTCACAGTGCCCGCCATCGTCACACCGGTCAGCCTGCTTGAGGAGATGCCCGTCTTCAACATTCCGAATGACGTTCGGTTGCAGGGAACCCATCTCTACGTCCAGGTCTACATGGCCAACCCCGGCGTCTTCCCCGAAGACCCCATCAAGATGTCGAACGGCCTCGACATCACCCTCGGCGCGAACAAGTACCCGAAGCCGTTTGGGCCATCCAGTGGGCTGGAGCTATGGGGCCAGTCGAAGACCCCGCTCGGCGGCACGATCGAGGTTCAGTTCGCAATCGGCACTTCGGGTGAGTCCGCCGCGCCGCGACTCGGGTTGTCGATGGCAGACCCAGTCGACCTGTAGCCACGCGGCGGCCGGGAGTCAGAGCACGAACATACGCCCTTCAGGGAGGGCGCCCCGGGGTGGCAGGTCGGACGCGACCTGCCGCCCCATCTTCGTTATCGGCTGCTCCCGCATGGAGACAACGAGCAGCATGATGCCGATGCCTTGTGCCAGCCGAATCCCGCTACATCCGAGCGCGTTCCTCATGCCTGTAGTGGCTCTCCCCTCCTCCATCCCCGCCGAACCTGAGGTAGCTCATGCCGTGCCACCGGAGACCTGGCACGCATGGCGACCTCACCCTCGGACATCCCCGCGCTACGGCGTGTCGACGCCACAGGCCGGGCTGTCGTCCACCTCGACGGCCAGGACCACGACTGCGGCCCCCACGGCGCCCCCGAGGCCCTGGCCGAGTACGACCGGCTGCTCACCCTCTGGTTGGCCAACGGGCGGACGATGCCGAAGGGTGCCGCGAACACGCTGACCATCGACCAGCTCGCCGACGCGTACTGGGCGCGCGCTGAACGAGCGCACAGCCCAAGCGAGCTGCGGTCCCTGCGCATGGCACTGAGGCCGCTATGGGCGCACTGTGGGAACCTACCCGCCGCACAGTTCGGCGCCCACGCCCTCGTCGGCCTGCGGGAGACGATCTGCCGCACGCCCACCCGCCGGGGCAAGATGCCCACCCGGGGCACCGTCAACGCGTGTGTGCGTCGCATCAAGGCGACGTTTCGGTGGGCGGCGGAGGACGGGTTGGTGCCGGCGAGTGCGTGGCATGCGGTGGCGTCGGTACGGCCGCTGCGGGTTGGGGAGGGTGAGGTGCCGGAGAACGCACTGAGAGAGCCCGAGGCGATGCTCGCGGCGCCCGTGGTTCAGGGAGATGCACGACAAGGCGGAGCCTCGGCTCTGCGGTACGAGGGTGGATGGCTCTTGGACAGCGGGAGCCCTCAGCCGGTAGGATTCGACTCTCTCTTGGGAAGGAGAATGAAATGCGCCGATGGAAGATTCTGGCTCTGGCCGTGCTCCTGGTGACCGCGCCTGCGTGCATGTACTCCAACATCAAGGTTCCGCTGGACACCGATCTGCACGAGACCCAGATGGGTGACAAGGTCGGCGAGTCGACCTACCGGAGCGTGCTGTGGCTGTTCGCCTGGGGCGATGCGGGGACCGACGCGGCCGCGCGTGAAGGCGGCATCACGACTCTCCGGCACATGGACCAGCAGGTTTTCCTCATCCTCTTCGGCCTGTACCGCACCCAGACGACCATCGTCTACGGGGACTAGCGTCCAATGCAGCTAACGAGACGACACCCCCTCCGGCTCCTCCTGGTGGCCGTGCTCGCAGCCGCCGCCGCAGGGTGTGCTCCGGGCTTGGTCTACTCGCGCGTCACAACCCCACTGGACACCAACCTCGACGCGATCCCCTATGAGCGACGGATGAGCATGGACCCCGTGAACTCATTCAGGTACATCGTCCGCGTGGACTGGGGAACGAATGCCATTGGCGACATCGCGAAGAAGCACGGCATCGAGACCGTCTACTACGCTGACATCGAACGCCTCTACATCTGGTTCGGTCTGTGGCGGCAGGCGTGGGTTCGCATATACGGCGTCGGGCCCTCTCCAGACGACGCTGTGGGGACGTAGCCCGCCTCGTTCGTCCTGCTCAGACCTCGCACCACCGCAGCTCAAATCGGAGCCCGAGAACGCGTCGTAGCATGCGTGCTGATCGTACGATGCGAGGTCGGATCCGGTTTTCGGGACGGACACGCTCGCCTCAGAGATGATGCTACTGCATAAGGCGCAGGTCAGCGTGACGGCTCTGATCGGTCCGCCGGCGCAGGCGCAGCCGTTCTCGCTGACAGTGACGTCGGCGTCCACGCCCGTTCCATCGATCGAGGCGCCGAAGGTCGGCGACACCGGGTCCAGAAGAGCCCTGGTGAGCGAGACTAGGCGCCAGACGAAAGCGCCTTCAGCCGACGCTTCATGCCCTCAATGACGGCGGCCGTGCGCAGCGCGATCCCGTGCTGTTGTGACCGATCAAGAACTCGCTCGAAGGCGTTGAGTACTGCTTGGCACACCCGACGTCGCGTCGCGCTCCTGCCTTTCTTCTGAGCCGAATAATAAGTCTCCAGGTCTGTCCCGGCAGTTGAGACGAGGTCGGGAACAACGATCACGCCTCGCGCGAGCAACTCGTCCTCCGCCTCGCTGCTGACACAACCTGCCGCACCCTCGATGAAGATTTTGCAATTCACGCGGCGCGCCAAACCAGCTCCTATGAAGAAGTTTCCGGACACCGGTACGAAGACATCGCTGTCGACGGAGAGAGCCGCTTCCTTCGTGCACGGCTCCGCAGCCTTGTATCCGTGGAAGTGCCCATGCTCCACAAAGTGCGCCTGGACGCGCTCAACCTCGAGACCCCAGTTATTCACCAGACCACCGTCCTCGCCAACGATGCCAACGACAAGTAGCCCCGACTGAGACAGAAGCCGTGCCGCCGGCAGCGTGTCTCGATGATGGCCGTAGAGGACGATTTTCGGAGCGTGGTGCGTTCCGGAGAGGCCGGCGGCTCGTCGCGAGAGAGCGCAGAGCCCCGAGAGAGCGCCATCGCCTCGCCCCGCTGAGGCACTGTCACGCCACCGCACGCGACTAGCCGTTGGGAAGGCCCTGGACCGGATCTCCTCCCTCAGGGTGATGCGTTCGCGTGCCGTGAGGCTTGAGGGGTGGGCTCCAATCACTGAGATCACATCGAAGGTCGGGATCGCGGCGATCTCGTGTCGCCAGGTCACCCAGGTCTCTAAGTGCTTGACCGCATCGTCATCAGCGGACGGCGCGTAGGCCACAAACACCCGGTACTCGTGCTGCTTGGGCTCTGCCCGGCGCTGGATGCTCCAGATCGGCAACGCCCTCGCATCATCGACTTTCAGAATGACCTTCTGGAAGCTCCGAGCTTCGACAAGGAGATCACGCTTGATCTCGTCCATGTCCACGTACGCGCTCGCGGAGTCGAACGCTCGGTGGAAGCTCTTGTACGTCGACTCGAAGAGGGGCTCCTCGCGGGTGGAATAGTCGAATGTCCCTGCCGGCACGAAGAACGAGTAGTCGTCCACGCACTTCACGGCCTTGTGCAGCCGGCTCTCGTCTTCGCGGCCCAGATGAAAGTCCTGAACGTACACTGTGGCGCACTGGTTCTTCTTCTCGCGGCGAACGGGCGCTCGGCGTGTCCGCTCACCTTCAACGATCTGAAGAGCCTTCCCCATCATAGCATCGAGGGCCTCGTCCGACGGACGCTCGATGCCGAACGACCGCCACTCGGCTTCGTCTTCGACATCACTCAACTCGCGGTTCGTCAACTCGATGTTCATCTCGGCTAGGAGTTCGTACCAAGTAAAGGTACGGCCCTCAGCCTTGAAGGCGGCGAGCAGCGCCGCGCGCCCCCCGGTCCGCAGGTCGCAGACCTCGCGCTCGGGCAAGTCAAGAGCGATCGCCAACTCGCGCGAGTTCGCAACGCCACCGCTGTCGAGGTCCTCGCAGAGGATGAAACGGACCTGCTCATTCTCCAGGCGGGAGACCTGGCGTCTGACGCGACCCTGCAACGCCATCGAAGCCCTGGGCGAGCCCGTCATGAGCCCCCCTCCATTCGGCGCGTTTCAGCCTGAAGCACTGCGATGAGGATGCGGCGGACGGTGAAAATGAGCTGCCGAAGGTGGTTGCGGGTGATGGCGAGGTCCGCTGCCACCACCTTGTAGTCCTCGCTGTCTCGCAGCACCCGCTCCGCTACTTCCCGCTGCAACCGTGTCAGCCGTCCGAAGTGTTGCTGAGCAACCTGAGCCAGATGCCGGTCCGCCTCGGCCCTCGCAACGTCCTCTCCCTCGACAGCGAGATCCTCGGGGAGCTGCATGAGCTCACGGCGGCGCTGCATTTCGGAACGGTAGTCTCTGATCTTGTTGCGCGCCGCGCCGTATAGGTAGCTCAGCACGCGGCTCCTCGGCCACTCGTGGAGCATGCCCGCCTTCTCGGCCGCGACCACCCAGACCTCGCCGCAGACGTCCTCGCCTGCATCCCGGGCAGCGGGCCCCAAGAACCCGTAGACGTAGCGGGTGACCAAACGGTGATTCTCCCGGATGAAGGCGTCCAACCAGACGAGCGTGGCGTCTCGATCGCCACCTTTGTCAGGTGTCTGCGACGTTGTCTCGCCTGGCTTTGGCATGCCTCCCCGCTCGCACCGCGCGAATCCTAAGGACGCAGCCAACGTACCCATAGCGAGCGGGTGCGCAAGGGACAAGACGTGCCACTGGAAACGCGGCAGCCCGAGACGGAAGACGCGAAGCCAATGTGTGCGTTGCCGGACGGGTGCAGCACGATCTTCCCTGTAACGCTCGAGCACATTGGCCGACTGGAGGGCGGCGCTGCAAACGTTACTGGGTTTCTCGATGGCCCTGTCAAAGAAGAGCTGCAATCAACCTGTAACGGATCCCGGCTCCCGTCGACTCGCTCCCGTTCTCCCCGGGCGTTACAGCCCCTGGGCGATCACGAACGGCTCCCCCAGCGCGCGGTAACAACTGTCCGCGAAGCTCGACAATTGAGTCGACGGGGCACGAATCGGGGCCCCGCCCCGGTTCCCAAGACGCAAGGGCGTTCCCATGCAGTTCTACCGCAACTTCAACCAGTTCATCACCCTGTCGACCATCACGGTCGTGTTCATCGCGCTGCTGGCCGCCGCGTACACGACCCTCACCGGCGAGGCCAGGTCTCGCCCGGCGACCCCGCCGGCGATCCCCACGCCCGAGTCCGCCGCGCCTGAGGCGGACGAGACGTGCCCCATGTGCGGCGAGCAGGCCCTGGCGCAGCTTGAGGTGGACAACGCCTCCAAGGTCACGCACGACGACATGAACGAGGCCGAGGCGGACCAGCTCCTGGACAAAGTCGCGCCGGCCGAGGAACACGAGCCCGGGCGGCCCCGGCTGGCCCATGCGCAGCCGTGCGGCTGCCTGGCGGGCTGCGGGTGCGCGGGGCCGGGCGGCGCGTCGGCGCGGTAGGACCCCACACCCCCGTAGGCAGGTCCCGATCACCGGTTTCGGTCACGACCCTACGATGGAGCACTACGGGGCTGCGGCCGCCCATCGGCCCGGGAGCCGATCGGTCCCCGCGCGGCTCTTCGAACGTCTCGGCGCCGGCCGACCGACGGGACCGGGCGGGTGCGGAGGCAGCCGTAGGTCAGACGAGTGCTACCATGTCGTGCTGATCGCACGACCCGGGAGAGGGAATGAGCACACGGCGCGAAGCCTCTGAGGCTCAGGGCGACGCGAAGCGCGCTATCGTCCGGGCGCTGCTGGTTGTGACGTGCTTCTACGCCTATCTCGTCTACGCCGTCGAAGCCAGCTCTTTCAGCTTCGGCCAAGCGTGCACAGTTCTGTTGTCGATCGCCGCGATCGGCTCTGGATTCTATGCATATGTTTCCCACCAGGATCGATCCACAAGGCGGGCTTTCGAGCGACGCGTCATGCGCGCTCTCTACGCAGGCTCCGTCCTCCGCTCGGCCCGAAGATCTGTCCTTATTGCAGCCGCCCTCTGGCTCTCAGAGCCTCTCTTTCCGCTACTTACTGTCATCGCGGCCGCTGTAGTCGCTTGGGGACTGTGGTTCGTGATTCTCACCGTCACCGACGACCTGGACGAGTCAGAACATCGTGCTGATGTAGCGAAACGCTTGCTCGGACTGTATCTGCTCCTCTATGCACTCGCCTACGGCGGCCCGTACCTTACAAGGCACCTCGTTCCGATCATCGTGGCCCCCGCCATCTACGCAGCCGACTACGTCGGCGAACTCCCCCTGCTCGGGCCTCTAGCTCGCCCAACGGACTCCGCATTGCTGGTCGAGGCATTCAATGAGCGCATCGATCAACTCGCGATCCCCGACGACGACCTTTCCCAGAACGTATTCCTGCGTTGTATTCAGTGGACGTTGGCCCATGTCGTTCCGATCGCTGCGGTCCTGCGGGCCTCGCTCGGTGCTGGTTTCGTAGCCATAGCGCTACTACAAGTGGCTTGGTGGGCCTCGCTGCTTGCGTTGCTATTCTCCTGCACAAGGTTCTTCTTTGCCGTGCCGTTCCACGTAGCCTTTCTGTTACGTCGACGAGCAGGGTGGCGAGGCTCCGTGGTGGGTGTCATGTCCTCGATTCTCACCTTTGTGGGTGTTCCTGCGGCGCTCTGGGCACTTGCCCAACTCATTGCCTGAGGATGCCGTCGCCGCCCAACTCGCCAGCCACCGACGCCCCACCACCGCGCGCACCAAGAGCGACGCCCTTGTGGGTCCCGATTACCTGGTCGGGTCGAGGGCTGGCGCGCGCACGGTAGGGTCCGGTGGCCCGTCCACGGCTTTCGCCGTGGGCCTCAGTCCGGCTCCCGTGGTCACGTTTCCAGCCCCCGCCACATCAAACGCAGCGTGCGGATTTCCCGCACTGGGTCCCGAAAAGGCTGTCCGCCCGGTCCAGGCTACGAATTCGCCAACCTAGCTGACCGCGCTCTCATCGCCCAGTCGGACGCTCGCCGTCGCCAAACGCCGTACGTTTCGGTCATCGCACGTCGCCCGCTACCCTTCGCGGCCATGCCATCCGTGACCGCGCTCCTCGGCCTCTTGCGTGCCGCCACTCGCGACCGTCAACGACTCGCCCTGGAGAGTGGCGACGACGTACGTCTAGGGCACGAGCACCCCGTCGAAGTAGAGCGGCCCCATGTAGTCGTGGACCACGACCGACGACCCCGGCTCGAAGACCACGCCGCCAGTGAGGATGATGCCGGCCTGGGATTCGAGCCCAAGGCCACCGCCACCGAACTGCGTCTGGATGTTCCCCTTAGGCCAGGCCATCAGGTTTGTGCCCGATAGCCGTCCCTCCCCTTGGGTTGTCGTAAGCGACGGGTAGATGTTGCCGGCGTTAGGAAAGGCGGGATTCCCTGCCGTGTTTGTTACGAAGAGGTCCCGTAGTAGGAACGTCCTGTCGTTGGGCACGTCAAACACCACCTGCCCCGCCGGATCCAGCACGTCGACCTGCACGGAGACGTGCTGGCTGTTGCTCGGCGAGAAGTGAAACTGGGGATCAGGCGCGGGGCTTGGGTTACCTGGCCTCACAGTTTGCTGTGCCCCTAGGTCGTAGGCCACGTACAGGGCGAGGATCACAAGTGCGAGGGGCATTGCTCGCGGGTTCCCGTCACGAGTCATGGTTCCTTCTCCTATCGCTTCCCCAGCCAGTCCCAAGTATGGACTCGGCGGAGCGTTCGTCCAGATACCTCCGGCCACCCCTGCTCTCCTCCCGGAGTTGTGCCCACTTGCGTTGCAGCCTGCCCCCTCGCGAACGCCGACGCCCGGATCGAGGCGATCCACGCAGTTCTCGCCCGGGGGGGTATTCGCGCGGGCAAGACGATGACCAGGACCGCATGCGTCATCGCCATCGCGTGGGCGTTGGCAGGAGGCGAGAGCCGAGCCCAAGTGCCCGCGTTGAATGGCATGCCCCATACCCTCCAGAAGAACGAACCGCTGCGCGGAGAGGCTGGACGCGGACGCCCCCCTGTCGTTCGGGCAGTCGAACGCGCCAGGGTGACAGTTTGGCCCCCAAGATCCTGGGCGGCGTCTAGATTCGAGGCCGCCGGGCAGACGGCCCACTCCGAGACCGAACCCCGGTCCACGGAGGCCGTCCATGCCGACCACGATCCCGACGACGAGGACCCACCTGCGCGAGCGAATGCTCGCAGACATGGCCATCCGCAACTTCTCACCGCACACCCAGAAGGCGTACGTGCGGTACATGGCACGTTTCGCGGAACACTTCGGGTGCTCGCCCGAGCGCCTCGGCCTGGAACACATCAGGACGTTCCAGGTGCACCTGACCGAGTGCAAAGTCAGCGCGGCGACGCTGTGCCAGCTCGTCTCGGCGCTGCGTTTCTTCTACGGCGTGACGCTCGGCAAGCCCTGGATCATCCAGCGCATCCCGTACCCCAAGAAGGAGCGGCGCCTGCCCCTCGTGCTCAGCCCCGAGGAGGTGGCAACGCTGCTCGCCAGCATCACGAACATCAAGCACCGGACGATGCTCACGACGTGCTACTCGGAGGCGTTCGCAGAGCGAGAGGGCGTGCCGTACACGACACTGATGTACTGGCGTCGGCGTCTGAGGACGGAAAGCGCGAAGGAAGCCAAGCCGGCGGCGGTGGTCTGCGAGGTGGTCGACGAGGATCCGCAATCGGGGCACTTGTTCGTGTTCGTCAATCGGCCCCATACCCTCCAGAATGTGACGGCTCCCGGCCCCGCCCGTTCGCCGATCTGGGCCGTTTTCCGGGCCCCTGACGGCCGCCGGCCTTGGACTCGCGGGCACCGTTCGTTCCCCGCAGACGGCCACACGTGCCCCAGACGGCCGCCGCGTCGGGCCCTGCCCCCGTACCGCCCGCATCGCCAGAACGGCACCCCCGGCGGCCATCCTGGCACGATCCACCGTGGGCGCCTCGAGACGCCGTACCACTCCCGGGCCCCCGCCGTTCACCGTTTCCGGGGGTTCGTGACGGGCCGTGTCGCGAGTCGGGTGAGGATCGGCGCACAGCCCCCCGGATCGACAAGATCGCCACATGGACAACGAGTGCCCCTCGTTCCCACCGGGTGAACGTTCCCCATCCGTTCCTCGCGTGCGCAAATGCGCATCTTCTGCACCGCGTCCAGGCACGGATCGGTAGAACCTCGACGCGCACGCGGCTAACGTAGAGGCACTTCTAAGTCACTCCCGAGCGCGCCCACCAGGCGCCACTTCCATAGCCAGCTCCAAGCTCCCCGACCGTTCCCCAACGGAGCTGGCCCCATGGGCAGCACCCAGACCCTCACCGTGGAGTGGGTCTCCCCGGACGGGCTCTATTGCAGCCCCTCCAACCCACGCCACAACGACGACGCCGTCCCCCACGTGGCCGCGTCGCTACGCCGCTTCGGCTGGCAGCAGCCCATCGTCGCCAAGCCCAACGGCGAGGTCATCGCCGGCAACACGAGGCTCAAGGCCGCCCAGCAGCTCGGCATGACGGCGGTGCCCGTCGCGCGCTTCGCCGGGGACGATCTGGAGGCCACGGCGTTCGCCATTGCCGACAACAAGACGCACGAGTTCTCAGCATGGAATGAAGTCGCCCTCGGGCAGCTCCTCGCTGAGCTGCGGGCCGAAGACTCCCTGGACGGCATCGGATTCGACTCGGCCGAGGTCGATCAGCTCCTCGCGCAGCTCGAAGCGGGTAACGCGGCCGAGGTCAACGACCCGGGCCCCGACGAGCCTCCCGATCGGCCCATCACGCGTCCCGGCGACCTCTGGCTCCTCGGCCAGCACCGCATGTTGTGCGGCGACAGCACGGACCCGAAGCACGTCGCGCGGCTGATGGACGGTGAGAAGGCTGCACTCGTTGCTACCGACCCGCCCTACCTGGTCGACTACACCGGCGACCGCCCCAACGACAGCGGCAAGGACTGGAGCGCCACGTATCACGAGGTGGACATCAAGGACGCCGACGGCTTCTTCCGCGCGGTGTTCACGAACATCCTCTCGGTGCTCGGTCCCGGTGCCGCGATCTACTGCTGGCACGCGCACAAACGAGCCGGGCTCATCCAGGCCGTGTGGGCCGACCTGGAGATCGTGGACCACCAGCAGATCATCTGGGTCAAGCCGTCGCCTGTGTTCGGCCGCGTCTACTGGCACTTCCGGCACGAGCCCTGCGTCATGGGCTGGCGCAAGGGACAACAACCCGCCCACGACGGGAACCACGAGTACAACTCGGTGTGGGAGGTGGACTGGGACGGGAAGGCGCGGGTGCAGACGGACCATCCCACTTCGAAGCCGCCCGAACTGTTCGCGCGTCCGATGCGCAAGCACACCAAGCCCGGCGCCATCCTCTTCGAGCCATTCTGCGGCTCGGGCAGCCAGGTCATCGCTGCGGAGACCGAGCGCCGTCGGTGTCGTGCCATGGAGATCGAGCCCGCCTACGTGGACGTAACCATCCGACGCTGGGAGGCGGCCACGGGACAGGACGCCACCCTCGGCGGCACCGGTAAGACGTTCACGCAGGTCTCGGCCGAGCGCGCCGGGGAGCCCGCGACATGAGCACCCTCTACTGGTGCACGAGCATCGCCTCCCTCGCGGGTGTCTGGCTCAACATCCACCACCACCGGGCGTGTTTCGATCTTTGGACGATCACCAACACGATCTGGGCCATCGCGGACTGGCAGCACGACCTCCCCGAGCAAGCCGCTCTCCAGGCCGTCTACATCGTGCTCGCCGTGTACGGCCTCATCCGCTGGCGCCCCGATCCCGTGACTCCGTCGGAGGCACCCTCATGACGAAACGCATCCCGCCCGAGGCGTTCGACCACTACGTCTCGCTCGGCCCCTCGCGTTCCTACAAGGCCGTGGCCAGCCACTACAAGGTCACCAAGCGCGGCATCACGAAGCGCGCGAACATCGAGAGGTGGCAGGAGCGGCTGGCCGAGATCGAGCGACAGGCTCGTGAGCGCGGGGACGTGAAGCTCGTGGACGTGATCGAGGAGATGCGCGAGCGTCACCTCAAGATCATCCGCGCCATCCAGAGCAAGGCTCTCGACGCCTTGCGCGCCCTCCCGGTGGACAGCGCGATGAACGCGGTCCGGAGCCTTGACCTGGCGATGCGCAACGAGCGTCTACTGCACGGTGAGCCCAGCGAGCGCACGGCCGTCAGCATCGAGGACACCATCCGCAAGGAGTACGAGACCTGGATGGAGACCGGAGACGACGATGGCAGCGACGACCAAGCGCCTGAGCAAGAGTAAGTTCTTCGCCTCGCTCGGGTACACGCCTCATCCCGGCCAGCGCGAGATTCACATGTCCCGTGCACCACGTCGCATCGTTGCGTGCGGCGTGCGCTGGGGCAAGACGATCTGCGCCGCGATGGAGGGGCTGGCAGCGGCGATGCAACCGGCAGAGCGCTCGGTGGGATGGGTCGTCGCGCCGACCTACGACCTGGCCGACCGCGTCTTCCGCGAGATGCAACTCGCCGCTGCTCAACATCTCCGCCATCGCATCATCTCGATGAAGGACCACGACCGTCGCATCGTGCTGCGCAACATGGCGGGCGGGACATCGGAGATCCGTGGAAAGACTGCCGACAATCCCGTGTCGCTCCTTGGCGAAGGTCTCGACTGGGTGATCGTCGACGAGGCATCGCGCCTGAAGCCATTGATCTGGCAGTCGCACTTGTCGCAACGCCTGATCGACAAGCGCGGCTGGGCACTGCTCATCTCCACGCCGAAGGGGAAGGGCTACCTGTTCGATCTGTACCGCCGAGGGCAGGGACGAGACGACGACTACGAGAGCTGGAACTACCCGTCGGCAACAAGCCCATTCCTCGACGCGAACATCATCGAGCAGGAACGCGAGCGTTTGCCTGAGCGCGTGTTCAGGCAGGAGTTTCTCGCCGAGTTCTTGGAGGGCGCAGGCCAGGTCTTCCGCAACGTGCGCGAGTGCGCCACCGGCGCATGGCAAGAGCCCGACCCCGACGAGCGTTACGTCGCAGGCGTCGACCTCGCAAAGGTCACCGACTACACCGTGCTCGTGATCCTCAACCGTGCCGCAGAGGTGGTGTACGCCGATCGATTCCACCGGCTCGATTGGTCGATTCAGGTCGATCGCATTCTCGCCGCGACCGATCGCTACAACAAGTGCTCCGTGCTCGTTGATTCGACGGGCGTTGGCGAACCCGTCTACGAGTCGCTGCGCGCGGCAGGCGTCAACGCGCGCCCCTACTCGTTCACATCGAAGAGCAAGGCCGCCATCGTCGACAACCTCGCCCTCATGCTGGAGCGTCGCCAGATCACCCTGCCACGTCCCGACCTCTGGCCCGAAGGTATCGACGAAGTGGAAGCGTTCGAGTTCGCCGTGACGGACTCGGGCAACGTTCGCACATCGGCACCACCCGGCATGCACGACGACTGCGTGATGGCCCTCGCGCTGGCCGCGTGGCAACGGCGCCCGTCCAGAGGCCGCGCGTTCACTATCGATGTCGCGCGCATGCGACAGGCCAAAGTCGAGTCGGACGCTCGGATTTCCGAGCGGTTTGGTGGAAGTCCCGCCGACACGCGGAACGACGACCGCAGGGGCACCCTCCACCGCCAATACTGACGCCGAATCGCCCCTCGATTCGTCTTGCTGCCCTCCCATTCTCATGCCCTCATCGGCGTGAGGTGTTGCGCCCCCCGTGGCCGCTCCCGCCTCCACATCCAAGACCACATCCGAGGAGGCGGCGATGCGCATCAGCGACGCGCTGGCGAAGCACGAGATCCAACTCCAGGCCGACGGCCGGAGCGAGCACACCGTCGGACAACGCCGCCGGCATGTGCGCCTGTTCGACCGGTGGATCACCGCCGAGGGCCTGCCTGGCGACATCGAGCATGTCGACCACGAGGTGATCGCTCGGTTCTTGGCGTCTCGCTTGGCACGCACCCGCCCCGATGGCGGGGTGAAGCGCAACTCGTCGATGAACGCGCTCCGGTCGTCCCTGCGCGCCTTCTTCCAATACGCCGAGGGTGCTGGATACGTCGATCGGGATCCCACCCGCTTGGTGCGTCGCGCGCTCTGTTCGCCGCCACCGCCGAGGACCCTCACAGCCGAGCAAGGCGAGCATCTTCTTAAGGTCATGTCCATTCACGAATCGTCCGTGGCAGCGCGGGACGCGATGTTGTTCTCGCTCCTGCTACGCACCGGAATTCGGCTGAGTTCGGCCCTTTCGCTGGAGACGAGGGACTTGGAGATCGATCGCCGAATCCTCCGGCTCCGCAGCACCAAGGGGGATGCTCCAGAGGCCGTAATCATCAGCGAACGGGTCGCTGAGGACCTTCGTGAATTCGTCGCAGCATTTCCGAAAGGTCCGCTGTTTCCGATCGGCCGACGGCAGGCTCATCGCCGCTTGGCGATCTGGCTGTCGCGGGCTGGCATCGATACGCCAGCCAGCCCCCACGCGCTCCGGCACACGTTCGCGACGCAGCTCTATCAACGGACCGGGGACATCCGGCTGGTGCAGCAGGCGCTCCGGCACCGATCGATCGCGTCGACCGTGATCTACGCGCGGGCGGATGAGAGTCGGCTGAGGCAGGCCCTCGGGTAAGCCAAGAGCGGCTCCCCCGCCTATCCACCAGTGCTCGCAGCCGGCCCACAGCAAATATTTCGTGAGCACCCTTGAGAAGCCGGAGGCCCAAGCTCTCAATTGCATCGGCAGCGCAGAGAACACACCGAAGAGACTTCCGATGAGCAGCAAGTCAGAGAACCAGGGTGCCTCCAGCATCCGCGCAAAGTCCCTCGCCAGTCACGAGCACCTCGAAGCCAAACGGATCGAGCTTGGGCTTGAGCCCAGCGCACCCCCGCCAGACTTGAGCGAAACCGTCACCGCTCTGAAGGAAGCAAGGCCGTCTACCTACAGCGGGTCCATGAGGGCGATCTACAGCCTGTGCTGGAGCACTCGGATCCACGAGCACTTCGAGCCCGATGCAAGAGGTGAGCTGTACAAGCAAGCAGCCGGTGTCGCTCAGCAAATCGCAAAAGAGAACAACCTGCCGGACACGCCGGCACCCTTGCGCGACAAACAACCCAAAGTCGACACGGCCCTCCGCTACCTCGAGCGGTGCTACGACGCGTTCCTCGATCGCGAGTCGCCCCTGTACTGGAAGTGGCGGTACTCAGACGCGCGCGTTGCCGGCGGCAACAGGTTCCTCGTGTGGCACTTGGACAACATGATCTTGTCCTGGCAGCTCCACACTGGCGGTCATCCACCGCAGAACCGCCGGGACACTCTCAGGGTCCTGGATGGCGCCGAGACAGAGTTCGCCGCGTTCCACGAACACTGGGTACTCCCCGAGTGCCACACCTACGTCGACTACCTTCCCGTCTGCACGGCGCTATGCAAGATCGTCGCTGACGTGCTGCCCGATCGACCAACGGAACCGGCCGGGTACTTCTCGATCGCTAACCTAGCCGGCTACATCAACCAACTGCGCGGCGCCCTCGGCTTGGTTCCGTCAACCACTCGAAGAAGACACCCTGCAAGAACATCGCCACCAGCCAGATTCGTCGAGCAGGCTCTCGAAGCAGCCAAGCTGGCCGGTACATGGATCGCACGGGACAACCTGTTGAGCGCCATGCGAGGCTACAACGTGGGTGGTCGTTACTACGCATGGCTGACCCAAATGGCCAACGAGGGGTTGCTAATCTCCGGCCAACGCGGGTTCATTCACCCCGACTGCGCCTGACGGTACACGCTGTACACGGTGTACCGAGGTGTACTGAAGCGACGTGAGGATGCCGCCATAGTTGCGGCATGGAACAAGCACCACTCACGACCCGTGCCGTTTGCCTCGCCCTCCAACTGAGCGAGACCGCTCTGCGCCATGCGCTGCGGCGCCCAGGTGCGCCCAAACCCAAGCTGCATCCTACCTGCCGAGTATTCCTCTGGACGCGATCGGACGTTGAGCGCCTCGCCGTGTTCCTCGGCCGGCCCCCTCGCTGGCCCGCCGACAGCGAGACCGAGTCGTGATCGCTACCGATCTGCCCGCTCTCGTGAGCGCCGAGCTGCTGTCCCGCTGTGGTCACCGCCACGGCGACGAGATCGCCTTCCGCTGCCCTGCCCACGATGACCGCCACCCCAGCGCGTCGTGGAACGAGACCAAGGGCGCATGGACCTGCCACGCGTGCGGGGCACATGGTGGGTACGTCGACCTGGCCCAGCGCCTAGGAGTCGACTTCCGTCACCACTTGGCCGACATCGCCTCCCCGAAGCCCGGCCCCCGCCACAACCGCCCGCCGTTCAGCCCCGACGATGCGGCAAGGGGATGGGATCTAGCTCAGACCCGAGCCCGCGATGATCGCCACGTGGACGACGATCGCGCCGTCTACGAGTACGTAGCGAGCCGACGCCTAGCCAATGCGAGGGAAGAGCGCGCTTTCGGCGTCGTCGCCGATGGAATGGAGCTGCCGCGCGCCATCCGCTGGTGGCCAAAGAAGGGCTACCA
This sequence comes from Planctomycetota bacterium, assembly GCA_029259695.1. Lineage (GTDB taxonomy): Bacteria > Planctomycetota > B15-G4 > B15-G4 > B15-G4 > OFTM49. The sequence continues at coordinate 15,261 of JAJDEQ010000046.1, read as the reverse complement.
ACTCGTCGCGCCGCTGTACGACCATTCCGGCAAGATCGCGAACATCCAAGCACGGTCGATCCGGCGAAGCTCGGCGAAGAAGGTGCTGTTCCCAGCAGGTAGCCGTGCCGCCGGAACGATGTTCGCGAACCGAGCGGCTCTCGCCGTTCTTCGCGGCGAACGCGCGGGCCCCGACGCGGTCATTCTCGGCGAGGGACTCACGGACTACTTGGCCCTCACGCCTGCCTCACCCGCCGCCACGGTCTGCGCGCCAGGCACGAGCATGGCGAGCGCATGCATTGGCACGTGGATCGCCGGAAGGACGCTGTACGTCGCGACGGACCGTGATGCCGCCGGGGATGACGCGGCAGGTCGGGTCGCCTCTCGGGCCATCGAGATGGGCGCTCGTCGAGTCCTCCGCGTCGAGTGGCCAGACAACGCGATAGACGCATGCGACGTCATCGCCAAGCGCGGCCCAACCGGCCTCGGCGAGTTCCTAGATCGGCTCCTTTCGGAGCAAGAGCGATGACCGGTGACAAAACCCACGTCGCCGAGGGAGGTGCCCGGATCATCGCCGAGGGCCCAGGAGTGGCTCGAATCCACCCATTCCGAGCGTTCCCAGTCGGTGCGCTCCCCGAGCCAATCGGGGGTTTTGTCGTTTTGTCCGCCCAGTCCCTTCACTGCGACACGGCATTCGTCGCTCTGCCGCTGCTCGCGTCCCTCGCCAGCGCCATCGGCAACGCACGTCGGGTTGAGGTCAAGCCCGACTGGCATGAGCCCTCAGTTCTCTGGACGGCTCTGATCGGGAAGAGCGGGACCGGGAAGAGCCCGGCACTCCAGAAGGCAACTGTGTTCGCGCACGAACAGGACCGCAAGGCGCACGCAGAAGCTGAGACACGCCGGGAGCAACACGAGAAGGAGCAGCAGATCTACGAGCGAGACTACTCTCGCTGGAAAGGCGACAGGAAGAACGGCGACGCCTCACCGCCAAAGCGCCCGAGTCATCCACCCGAAGCGCGATCCGTCGTCAACGAGACCACGGTCGAGGCACTAGCCGCTATCTCGGCCGAAAGCCCCCGTGGTCTCCTCCTGATCCGGGATGAGCTGTCCGGCTGGTTCGGCTCGTTCGGGCAGTACAAGTCGGGTGGCTCCCAAGCAGATGAAGCCCAGTGGCTGGAAATGCACGGGGCTGGGATCGTCCGCGTCGACCGGAAGGGCAAGGGCGCGAGCGTCTTCGTCCCTCGTGCCAGCGTCTCGATCACCGGTGGGATCCAGCCGGCCGTGCTGGCCAAGTGCTTGACTCCGGGCCGCTACGCATCCGGACTCGCTGCACGGTTCCTCTTCGCTATGCCACCTGATCGCCCGCAGCTCTGGTCGGATGTCTCAGTCGAGCAGGAGGTCGTCGATGCAGTGCAGGATGTCTTCCAGCAGCTCTACATGCTCACGGGTGCCGCAGACTCCACCGAGGACGGGCTCACACCGATCGACATCCCGCTGTCCGACGACGCGCGGACGAGATTCATCGCGTTCCACGATGCGAGACGCTTGGAACAGGCCGAACTCGACGACAGCCTCCGCGCCGCCTGGTCAAAGCTCATCGCCGTGGCGCCTCGCATCGCCCTCCTGATCCGCTGCGTCGAGGACGCCGTCTCACCCTCTCGGCCTCTAGACCACCCCATCGAAGACCCCACGATGGCGGCCGCGATCGAGATCACCGAGTGGTTCCTGTACGAGACACGCCGCATCTACGCGTTCCTCGGCGAGGATGAAGAGCAGAGAAGACTGCGGCGCCTCCTTGAGCACACCCAGGTCAAGGGGGGATCGACTTCGGTACGCGATGCCCAACGGGCACTCCGCAGCGTGTTCGCAACCGCTGACGACGTGCGGGCCTCGTTCAAACAGCTCGCCGCGATGGGGCTCGGCGATTGGGTGGATCACAAGAGCGGGCCACAAGGCGGCCGGCCGTCCGAGCAGTTCATGCTCTGTGACAGGGACAGAACCGACAAAACCTCCTCCGACGGGAGTTCTGTCACTTCTGTCACCACCGAGTCTGGCGTGGAGGGCACCGACGATGCCTGACGTCCTCCACCTCACCCAGGTCCGCTTCACAGCCGCCGCGCCGCATGACCAAGCCCGAGGTCTCCTCGGCTGGGTGTCCGCCGTCCTCAACGGAGCCCTCCAGCTCGACGGCCTCACCCTGCGTCGCTCTCTCGACGACCGCCTGTACATCGCGTTCCCAGGCCGCACCGATCGCTCGGGGAGGACGCACGCCTACGTGCGCCCCCTGGACGACGAGACGCGCCGCGATGTCGAGCACCAACTCCTCGCCGCCCTCGGGTACGTCGTGCCGGAGAGCGCGTCGTGACGCCCCTCAACGCACAGGCTGCCACGAGCCACTCCGACATCCGCGCCCAAATCGCGGCCCTTCTGGCGAATGCGTACCTGCGCCTCCTCCGGCGCGGCTCGGTTCCCCTTGATGATCGCTACCAAACCGAGCACTCATGCGAACCCGGAATACCCCGGGAGAACACGGAGGACGCATGACGACAATCGCGAGACAGGTAGCCGAGTTGCAGGGGCTCCCCATCGACGAACTGGCTGACAGGTACACATCGCTGTGGGACGAAGTGCCGGCCGTACGGGACAAACGGTGGCTCTACCGCCGGTGCGCCTGGAAGCTCCAGGAGCGCGCCTACGGCGGCCTCCCACCCGAGGCCCAGGAACACTTGGAAGAACTCATCGGCGAGATCGACACGCCGCTCACGGGTGACGCGCCCCCACCACGCAAGCGACAGCCCCAGCGCGCCGACGGGCTCACCCCAGGCACGACCATCACCCGGACGTGGCGCGGCCAGGAACTGCACCTGCGAGTGACCGAGACAGCCCTCGAACTCGACGGCGTCCCCTATCGAAGCCTCACCGCCGCAGCACGCGCAGCCACCGGGTCGCATTGGAACGGCAAGCTCTTCTGGGGCCTCACCGAACGGAAGCGGGGCTCATGACCGCAACCAAGACGAGGCCCCGCCGCAGCACGCGCAAGGTCGCAAACGTGCAGTCAGCCGTCCGCGTCGCCGTCTACTCCCGCAAGAGCGTCGACAAGGGCGACGGTGGCGAGTTTGGGTCCATCGACGCTCAGCGTGAGGCAGTCGAAGCGTACATCCTCAGCCAGCGCGCCAACGGGTGGCGGGCCATCGCCACGGCCTACGAAGATCTAGGCATCAGCGGTGCCACGACCGATCGCCCCGCTTTCACGCGCCTCTTGGCAGACATCGAGGCCGGACTCGTGGACGCCGTCGCCGTCTACCGCCTCGATCGTCTCAGCCGCACGCAACGCGACCTCTTCAACCTCCTCGACCTCTTCGACCGCCACGACGTGATCTTCGTGTCGATCACCGAACACTTCGATACCGCCAGCCCCATGGGGCGTTTCGCACTCGGCATCCTCGGGCAAGTCGCGCAGTTGGAACGAGAGGTCACCGCTGAGCGCGTCCGGGACAAGGTACGAGCCTCACGCAAGCGCGGCATGTGGACCGGTGGTCGGCCTGTGTTGGGTTACGACCCGATCGACAAGCGCCTCGTGGTGAACGAGGACGAGGCCGCCCGCGTCCGCGCCATCTTCCAGCTCTATCTCGACCTCGGTAGCGATGGTGCCGTCGCGCAAGAGCTGGGCACCCGCCGCTGGACGACCAAGGACTGGATCAACCGCAAGGGTAAGCGCGTCCGTGGCCGCCCGATCAACAAGAGCACACTCGAACGCATGCTCAGCAACACGCTCTATGTCGGGAAAGTCGAAGTGGACGGCGAGCTGTACGACGGCCAGCACGATGCGATCGTCCCCCAGCAACTCTGGGACGCCGTCCAGGCGCAGCGCCACGCCCACGGGCACAAGCAACGGCGCCCCACCACAACCAAGTCCAAGGCGCTCCTCGCCGGCCTGGTGAGGTGCGCCGTGTGCGACTCCGCGATGAGCCCCCACTTCGCGGCCAAGGGCGGCAAGCGGCACCACTACTACGTCTGCGGTCGCGTGCAGAAGAACGGTGCTCGTGCCTGCCCAGGCTCGCGCATCGCGGCCGCCAAGCTCGATGCCCTCGTGGTCAAGCAGATCAAGGCCATCGGGCGTGACCCCAGCCTGGTGCGCGACACCATCCAAGCCACAACGAGCGAACTCGCCAAGCGCACACCGGACTTGGCGAAGAGCCTCGCAGCCCACGCGAGACAACGCACCAAGCTCGATGACGAACGGCAGAACCTGCTCGACGCGATCACCGAGGGCGGGTCGCGAGCACCCTCGCTCCTCGAGCGTCTGGAGACAGTGGAGGACGACATCGCCTCGCTCGACGCGAAGACCGCCGAGACGCAGGCCGAAGTCGACGCGCTGCGAGACAAGGTGCTCGATGAGGAGGACTTGGTCGCCGCGCTTGGGACGTTCACACCGATCTGGGACGAGCTGTTCCAGGCCGAGCGTCAACGCATCCTGCGCTTGCTGATCGAGGAGATCCGGTTCGACGGACCGGAACGAAAGGCCGTGTTCGACTTGAGCGCGGGCGGGCTCTCCGTCTTGGCAGACGAGGCGCGGGAGGTTGCCGCATGAGCCTGCGCGTCGCCATTCCAACTGACGACATCGCTGCCTCGACCGCCGCCGCGCCATTGCGGGCCGCCCGCCTCCTCGCCCTGGCTCACTACGTGGATCGGGCGGTGCGCAGCGGAACGTGCCCGAGTTACTCGGCGGCAGGGAAGGCCCTCGGGATCAGCCAGCCGCATATGGCGCACATCGTGAAGTTGCTCGACCTATCGCCCCAGATCCAGGCCGCGATTCTCACTGGTGCGCTCGTCGTCACAGAGTCCCAGCTTCGCCGAGTCTTGAACCACCCGGCTTGGGCAGACCAGGAAGTCTGCCTGGGTCGAATCCGTCGTCCCAAGCCATCCTGATCAAGGAGACCCAACATGTCCGTTACGCCCCGCAGATCGCTCTACGTGTTCGCTTGGCAGCGACACGACGCTGTTCTACGTCGTAAGTTCGGCAACGAGCGAGTCGATACCGCGCAACGCATCAACGAACTTGGCCGCGCGGCCGCAAACCGTGGAGCCGACGAAGAAGAGGTCATAGCAATCCTCGAACAACAGGGGGATACCATTGCCGCCTACCTCTACCTCCTGCTCCAAGCCGAAGAGATCACCCTCCAGAACGGCGGGCAAGTCAGCCACGCTTGAAACGCCATTCTCACAAGCACACGATATCCACTTCCCCAAGGAGCCACCCATGGCCGTTCGCAAGATGTCCACATCCGCCCTCAAGGCCGAGATCGCCCGTCGCGAGAAGGGCGCTGGCAAGCTCCGAAGAGAGCGTGACAAGGTCGCCGCCCAGCTCGACAAGATCGATGCGAAGCTGGCTGAGCTAGAGGACGGTGGGGCTCGCCGTGGACCCGGTCGCCCGAAGAAGGCCACGACCAACGGACGACGCGGCAAGAAGAAGACCGGCCGCCGCAAGGCCACCGGGCGCAAGGCCACGGGCAAGAAGACCGGGCGTCGCCGTGCCAAGAACGACATGAGCCTCGCCGAAGCGATCGTTCAGGCCGTGGAGAAGGGTGCCGTCGTCTCGCCGAAGGAGGCGTCCGCGCTCGTCAAGGCGAACGGGTACAAGAGCAGCTCGCCGAACTTCGGGATGATGGTCGCGAACTCGCTTGCGAAGGATAAGCGGTTCAAGCGGAAGGGCCGGGGGGAGTATGAGCGGGTGAAGTAGGTTAGTGAGTATGTCATCGCGCAGGCGCCTCGGCTTGCTTGTGCTCTTAGTCGCGATCGGCCTTGGCGGGATGTTGGGGACCCTCTACTGGCTAGAGCCGGCATCTGGGTCTGACTGGCAGACCCTCGTTCTCGTGTGCGTGCCGACGTTCTTGGTAGCTCGATGCGCTACGTTGTTGCATGCATTCTTCCGTCAAGATAGTAGGGAACTACTCGTGCCGACCGTCGTTGCATCGACGTTCGTCGGGACGATCGTCATAGGTTTCGCGAACATATACCGGGCTCTTGGCCTCTACGACCCATCGGGAAGCACCGTCACGGACGCCACATCCTGCCTGTACTTCAGCATTGTCACATGGACCACACTCGGCTACGGCGACCTGCGCCCGTCCGAGAGTGCTCGCCTTGCCGCTGCCGCAGAGGCAATGCTGGGCTACGTCGCCATGGCGGTCTTCATTGGGCTACTCCTCGCCCAGGCGACGAAGCGGGCACCGAGCGAGTCCGCCCAATGATCCGCAGAGTCCCAGAGACCGAGATCCGCACGCCCTCGGCTGAGCCTCGACAGGCCGCCAAACCGGCGACCGCCCCCACCCTCAACATCATCCCCACCACCGACATCCTACGAGAACCGACCGCCGTCAACCCGAGCTCGGATCGTCGAGATGAGTCGGATAAATATGAGCGGTCGGCGTAAGCACCCTTGACCTGCTGCCTCGGGCGCCTTCAGAATCCTGCCCAGCTCTCAAACGGCCCGCTCTCTGTCAACAGAGCATGGAGGGTACGCTTGCCCAAGACCCACGTCACGAGACAGGGGCCCTTTGTCGCGAGATGAATGCACAACTGGTCCGCGGGACGGTGACCCACCGATCGTCACTGTGGAAAGCACGACATCTGATTCCGCATGGGGTCACGCCGCTCTTGCACTGGCGGACGCGAACCGAAAGACACTCGGTTTCTTTCCAGCAGAAGCGTTTCGTGCGCAGGCGGATGCGGGCAGTCTCTTGGTCGCCATCGGCCCCGACGATGATCTCAGAGGGTATATCCTCTATCGCGTCGCGCGCGAGCGGGCCGCGATTGCGCACCTATGCGTCGCGTCAGGACACCGCCGTGCTGGGGTGGCAAGATGCCTGCTTAATTCATTGCGCAAACGGATGGCTCACCTCCGTTACATCGAGGCGCGTTGCCGGACGGACTACGAAGCTCACCAAGCCTGGAAAGAGCTGGGCTTCGCGGTTGAGGGCGAGGTTCCCGGGCGCGGCACAGAACGCCTTCCGATCACGGTGTTTCGGTACGACCTCGGACATCGAGGGCTCTTCTCTCCAGGGCCGCCAGCCCCGTCCACGCTCAGGTGCGCCCTGGACGCGAGCGTCATCATTGGCCTTCAGGACGAGACGGATCAGTGCAGCTCGCTCCTGGCCGACTGGCTTGGTGAAGAAGTTGAGTTCGTCGTCACAGCAGAGGTCAGGAATGACCTGAGTCGGACGAAGGATCCAGGTCTAAAGGCACGGCGACTCGCGTACGCCGCTACCTTCAACGAGGCAATCTCCCCGCCTAACGCATTCGAGGCAGCACGCGAGGCCGCGAGGCAGATCCTCCCTCGCTCCAGCACCGACGCCCGTCATCTCGCCCGGTCCAGTGCGGCGGGAGTCGACGCCTTTCTTACCACTGATAGCGAGATATTGCTCAACTCCGGGGCGATTCTCGATGAGTTGGGCCTCCGCGTTCTTCATCCGAACGAACTAGTCAGAGAACTTGATGCTCTCCGTAGCACACAGGAGTACGCCCCAGTGCAGCTCGCGGGCACGGAGCTTGAATGTGTCCGAGCTAGCCCTTCCGACCTGGATCCTCTTGTGGACGCTCTGCGCTACGGTGGAGACGGCGAGAAAAGCGGGGCCTTCAGGCAACTAGTGCATCTTCACTTTGGGTATCTCGAGAATGGCGATGTCACTATCGTTCGCAAGACGCGCGATCGTCTACCGCTCGGGCTACTCGTGGGGAGCCAAACCAGTGAGAATCGCTACGAGGTCCACGCTCTGCGAGTTCCACCAGGGCGTGCGTCCGACAGCGGGTTCATGCGCGTTCTCGCTCGCCACTTGGCGTTCATCGCTCTGGACACTGCGTGTAGAAGAGGATGCCGAGTATCCGTTGTCACCGACCGCTACCTCCACCCGGTCGTAGTTGATGGCCTGGTGCACGAGGGCTTCCGGCGCGCCGGAAACACGTTCGCTCGACTGCACCTTTCAGGTGTTCTCGACATCGAGGGGACCGTGGCGCAACTCAAGCATCTGCGATCAGTGGAGGGTGACATAGTAGAGGCTTGCACGGGGCCCGATGGTCTCGCGCGGGACCTCAGGCTTCAGCCTCAAGATGCTGCCCACGCCGAGTGCCGTCTTTGGCCGCTCAAGGTACGTGACCTCGGTATCAAGAACTACGTCATCCCGATTCAGGCAAGGTGGGCCGAGCATCTGTTCGATAGCGACCTCGCCGCCCAGGGTCTCTTCGGGGCAGACTTACTGCTTGGCTTGGCGCGAGAGGCAGTCTACTACCGAAGCGCTCAGGGGTTGCGCCTCAGGGCACCAGCGAGACTCCTCTGGTATGTCTCGGAGGCAGCCGAGTTCCACGGCAGCAAGGCCGTGCGTGCGTGTTCCGTGCTAACCGGCGTTCAAGTTGATACTGCACAGAGACTCTATCGACGTTTTCGGCGGCTTGGCGTGTGGCGCTGGGCGGACCTGTTGGAAAAGGCAGGCGCCCCTGACGGCGCCCTCATGGCTTTGGAATTCGGTCAGAGCGAACGGTTCACGACCCCGATTCCCTACGAAGAAGCCAAGGCCATACTCGGGGTTAAGGGGACGTTCCAGGCGCCGATAGAAGTACCGGAGGACGCCTTCATGCAGGCCTACGAGCGCGGATTCGAGAGTGGATGAGCGACTACCTGTTCCTGTCGATACGCCCCGAGTTCGTAGACAAGATCATCACGGCTCAGAAGACTGTCGAGTTCCGTCGTACCCGGCCGCGTGCGCGCGAGGGTCACCCAGTGATCCTCTACGCTTCGTCACCGGTTATGGCGATCATGGGTGTCGCGGTTGTCAGGAGGATTACTTCAAGTTCGCCAACAGGCATCTGGAAGATGTTCAGCACTTCCGGCGGCATCCCTCGCGACAGGTTCCGCGAGTACTACCGCGGCGCTACGAGGGGTCACGCTATCGAACTCTGTCGCGTACGCAAGCTAGAGGTTCCCGTTGACCTCGACCTGATTCGCACAGAACTTCCAGGATTCCGTCCACCCCAAGCATTCTCTTACTTGTCGCTTCTCGAAGTGGCATGTCTCGGGCTCGCCTACTATGGGCTAGTAGCGAACTTACTGGACCAGCGCCGCTCTCAAACCAGGCATGGCACGCGCCCCCGCTCTTCTCCTGCTCTCCCCCGAACCGCGGCCGAGTCGCAATGATCTGAAGGGCGGCTCTCTCCGAGAGACTACCGAGTCGTCCCCAAGATCGCATTGCTCACGCTGAAGCCCACGCCAAGCGTCAGGATCGAACGATGCGAAGTCGAATCCGGTACTCGGGTCGGACAACGCTCGGGAAACGCCTGTGCAAACTCCGCGGGCGCTCCAAGAGCAGAGCGGTGCGCCCAAACTCGTGATGCCTGCTCAGTCAGGCGTTCCTCTGTTCATCTTCGGCGGTCCGCCAGATTCGATACCCCGACGGCTCCGCGCCCATTTTACCAGCCGACACCAGAGCAAAGGGGTCTGACAGGATCTGGATGCTCGGCGATGCGGTCGTTGCATTCACGACAAGCGCTAGCCAGTAGCGACTAGCATTCTTCTCCGCGGCTCGCCATTCATTCTGCGTCACCTCAATCGTGGCCATTACCGATGTCGAGCTTGCCTTGACCTCTACCCCGATCAACTCCCCGTCTCGTACGAACTCGATGTCCCATCCGGGGGTATCCCCCTCATCGGCCGTCCATCGAACCGTTGCGGCCTCCGCCGCCGGCAGCGTCTTCTTCAGATGTGCGAGGACAATCTCCTCCCCCCTGCGGCCGACCTCCACACTGAACCGAGACCTGCGGCGGCCGCTTCCACCGGCCTTCCCACCACCCGACTTCGGTTTGCGCGCGGCCAATAGCTGCTCATCGCCCCCGGCCACGGTAGGAACCACTTCCTCGAGATCCGGCATGACAAGGGGCTTTGCGGGCGCAATCTCTACCCCTCCCGCGGCCTGCACAATCGCGGAATACGCATCTTCACTAATCTCGCGAACGGCAACACCCCATCGGTTCTTCGGGATGTCCTCGAAGTGCTTCCCGTCGATTCGGAATGCAACCGGCTCTGCGAAGGGCTGGTAGTCCACCACATCACACGACCACCGCCGCCCCGACTTGCTCTCTCCAGACGGAACGTCTTGATCTAAGCGCACTTCGCCGATCACCCCTTGCCCGAAGTACTCTGGCGTGCCTCGGCCGCCATCCGTGCGCCTACTTCCGCGGTAGTAGATAAACCGACGGCCGGGCTGGATCTTCTTTCGGTACTGGTTGGGGTACTGATACCGCTCGCCGGTGATGTCTGCCCAGTGATCGTAATGGCCACCGGCTGTGGCCTCGTTCTCAACGAGCACGAGCGGGCAAAGCGCCACGTCCTTCTGCTCCTGGATCTTGAGAAGCGTCCATCGCATGCTCTCACCGTCTACCGCAGAGCCAGATGCCCGCAGCACTTCTTCGGGATCGTCCGGCAAGACGCGCACAGGCCGCTGGTGCCAGTACCCACCTTCCAAGTCGTGTGTTTGCACCCATTGGTACGGGCCTGTGACCTCCACGACGACCTTGGCCTTGTGCCCCTTGACGACAACCCGATCGCCCACCTGAACGCCACTGAGCAGCCTCCGTAGGCTCTGACCGCCATCGGTGGCATTTCTGTTCTTCGGTAGCATCTCAGTGATGCGCTTGCGGATCTCCGGAGCCGTCACGGGCTTTGGCATCTCACGCAAGTCGCCAGTCGCCCCCCAGCCGATAGCGATACGGCGCTTTGTGCGAACTAGCTCCACGGCGTGATCGCGATCGTTGTGGTGGGCAATCAGTCGCCAGACGGCGCCCGTTGGTTTCGGCACGATGGCGAAGCCGGCCTCCTCGAGGAGGCGGAAACACTTGCTCCCAGCGCCCCCGGAGAAGTCTCGGGATGCCAGCCTTTGAGACGTCGCCTCCTGAACGGCCAGGCCCACAATTGCCTTAGGCGGATAGCGCCTACCTGCGTCGTCGAGCACGTCGTACTTCGTCGACGCTGCGAACGGGTGGTCCACTCCGGATCGATACGACCTCATCGCACCGAGGATCAGTTCATGGTCAATCTGCTCGGGTAGTGAACTGCTCATCCTGGCGCGCTCTCGTCGACTCCAAGTCGCCGCATGTAGCCGACCTCCACAAGCGGAATTCTCCGCAGCAGACCGTGCTGTTCCGGAACCGCGCTCCTGGCCCTGCCTGAAGCGCGAACAGCTCGCCGAACATCTCGAACGAACTCATCGATCGTCCAGAGCTGACCTGTGGGTCCCGAATACGTCATCCACCCACCTTAGCTTAGGAGTTCGCCGCCTAGCGGATCGCCGCCCCTTAGCCTAGACGGCGAGCCGCTGTCGCCACGGGTCGCCGTACAGGGTGCCGCTCGTGTGGCGGTTGCCCGTGGCAGCAGCGGCTCGTGGACATCCAGCGTCGACCCGGCATGGCGTTACTTCGCTCGGTCAAAAAGAGAGACCGCGGAAGTCAGGTCATCTGGGGTCAAGCCGAGTCCCTTCGCCATCTCCCGCACTCTTGTCATCAGTTCTTGACCGAATCGATGAACCTCTTCTGCCTTCTCAGCGTCCAGAGCGCCGAGATCGGTATCGATGGATGCTCTCCTAGTATAGAAATCGGCTGTGAGTGCGAACCCAGCCGCCATGACGCGTGCCAAGATTCGAGTCAGGCTCCCTGGTGACAGACCACCGGCAAGAGTCCCTTGCTCCATGTGCTTGTCCGGGTTGAACTGAACGAAGCCGCGCCGGATTGCGTGGGCACCATAGGTGTAGGCGACGTGGCTTGTAATGAAGCCCTTGACATCCTGCACCGGGAACTCGTTGGCGCCATCAAGCGCGTCAATGCCACCGAGAAGGAAACACCATCGATGGTGAAGAAGTTCGCTCGAAGGCGCTAGGGAGATCGCCTTGCTATCCCCGCCCTGACCACGGAGCCAGTCTTTCCCGGCCGTCATAGCCCATAGTGTGATGTCGAAGACTGCAAACGGTGGGACTTCAAGCTCGCAGGCTCCTTGTCTTCCTGGCAACCTGGCGACAATCACATAGACCGGGACCGGCTGTTGAAGCCAGTAGCCCACCTCGCCCCGCGTCGTTTGGAACGACGGGACATCGCTCGCTTCGCCCTCGGTTGCCTTGACCTGAACCCAGAAGTGGTTCAACGGATCGATCGTCGGTGTCTCAGTACCTGCAAGTAGCCCTTCACAATAGAGGTCCACCCCTACGTCCCGTCCCTGAGCGGGGGTGCGGACAATAGCGTGGGAGGCCAGGGCGGCCGCGACGAGATGCTCGCCGAGGTTGCCCTTGTGGATCATGGTTCCTTGTGCGGCCATGGGCTCACCGTTCTCCGTGTGGAAGTTGACCGAGGGAGAGGTCCGTCACGAATTGCCTGAGGGCGTTGGCTGATCAACGACGCGCACGTCCTCATCGGGATCGGGCCACTCTCTCCTCAAGAATGAGTCCAGCTCAAGGCGTAAGTTACGATCCGTCGCTCCCGTGAGGACGATTACGAGCTGCGGGCACCATCGTTTGTAGTCCATGAGTTGGCCAATCAGGCGCTGATACGCACCCCTCGAATCGAGGTTGTGCTTCAGCTCGATGAACACTTGATCCTCGATCCCGATGTCCACACGGGATTGCCCATGTCCGTATTGGCGAGCTACGCGCAGTCCGGGAAGGCGAGCACCTAGGTGCTCGAACAACGAGTCCTCGAACTCGCGTTCGCTGGCGCAAGAGTTCGGCTCCCACTCTCGCACTGCGCTCGTAACGAGCCCAAGGCCATCCCAAAGGAACTTCAAACGGGTCTTGAGACTCATTCGCCCCCCAGGATGTCCGCCCCGGCGCCGTGGCAGTTCCTGACCACGGTACCGCACCGACCAGCCCGGGGGCTGCTGAGTGCCGACCACGGCCAAGATCGGCCTGCCTTGCCCCTCCGCATCCTGCTCCCCTCGCGAGCTGCGTCGGGCGCCGCCCGCGAGACGCCCGACGACTACGGCGTCGTCCCCGAGATCGCATTGCTCGCCGAGAACGAAACCGGGGCGACTGCGTCTTGGACCCAATACTGGAAGTAGAACGTCAGCGCCGACGGAATCCCGAACGGCCAGATCGCGGGGATGGTCAGGTTGCCCGACCCGTTCGTAGGCAGCGGAGTGAAGAAGCCCGGCGGGTTGATGTCGGGCACGAGCACGCCTCCCTTGAACGCGCTGTTGAGCTGCGCAACCCCCACGCAGAGCCACGCCGTGCTGCTCTCCAACGCGCCGGTGAGGATGACCGACATCGACTCGCCGCCGCACAGCCGTCCCTCGCCCGACAGCGACGGAATGCCGTACGTGCCGGCCAGACCGTTGCCGAGGTCCACGCTCCAGACCTGCGTCTCGGGACCCGAGCCGAACTCGTACGCGCCCATGTCCACGACGGGAGCGGGGCCCACGCCCGTGTCGGCCGTGGCGAGGTCGTCGTAGAAGCGCATGTTGTCGTCGAGATCCACGGGCGTGGCCTCGGACGTGTCGCCGTCGCAGTCAAGATCGGCGGTGTCGGCGAGGACGGCCGTGTTGTCACCTGCGTCGATGCACGGAGAGCCAGCGGACAGGCGCAAGTCATCGTCCTCGGTGCCAACGATGTTGTCCGCACCGTCGGCGTCCACGAAGAGCGGGTCGGAGCCGATGTTGCCAGTGCCGCCCAGCCCACCGGTGAGGCCGCCGATGTCGCAGTAGTCGAACGTCACAGACACGGGGGCCTCGGCGGTGACCTGGGCGCCTTCACCCGTGCCGGTCGAGTCAGAGTTGCCCCAGACGACGCAATTCGCAACCGACCCTGATTGTCCGCCCTCGACGAAGATCCCTCCACCAGTCGCTCCAGCAGTGTTGTTCGAGAAGGTGCAGTTGGAGACGGTCGCTCCAGTCGTGAAGCTTGAGATGGAGAGTCCTCCTCCTGCATTGTCGGTGATGTTCCCGCTGAAGAGGCAGTTTTGGATGGTCATTCCAGATCCGACTATGAGAAGGCCACCTCCGCCGGCAAAACCATGCGCGTCGTTGCCCGAGAACGTAGAGTTGCTGAGATGGAAGCCACCAGCAAGTGCCGCCCCACCCCCCTGCGTACTTGAGAAGAATGGTCCGGCGGATGTGTTGTGGGAAACCGAGCAGTCACGAATCTTCACGGTCCCTGAGATGAACAGGCCAGTGCCGAATGTTGTTCCGGAGGCCCCCATCACAGTCGAGTTGTCGCTGAACGAACACTCGGCGACGGTCCCCGAAGTGCTGTTGCCGAGATAGGCTCCAGCGCCCGAGGAATTGGAGAGTTCTCCCGCTTCGATACAGTTCCTGTCGAAGGACGATCCACGAATGTCCACTGTGCCAGACCGCAGGTAGAGCCCTGCGCCGCTGGCAAAGGTCCCGGATCCGGCGAGTACTCGGTTGTCGCTCACGAGACAGTCGAGAATCGTGATTGTTGAAGCGGCTGGGCAGTAGACGCCCCCGCCCTCAACGAGGGCCTCATTCTCCACGATACTTGTCTTACTCAAATTCAGTGGCGCGCCCAGCAGGAGGACGCCTCCTCCTTGGTACACACTGAAGGTGATGTTCGCATTCCCGCCACGAATCAGTACGCCGTGGATCGATACTGTCGATGCTCCGGGTCCGATCGTCACGACGTGCAGGCTGTTGTCGGCTCGATTCGCGAAACCTGGAGCGTCGTCTCCATCGAGGTCCCCGTCGAGCGTCGTGACGTACGTGTCTGGATCGTTCAGATCCGGATTCGGCTCACCGGCACCGGCATGACCACCGCAGAGGGAGACGCCCGCGGGTAGGAGGAATGTCTCCGCCCGATCTCCCGGCGTCTGGCTCGCGCCCTGGTCGGGCCTGTGCGTGCCCTCGGCGATGCGTATGTCGTCCCCCGATGTCGCCACAGCCAGCGCATCCTGGAGATCGTTGTAGGCATCCGACCAGCTCGTGCCGTCGTCGGCGCCTGATGCATCGCCGTCGACGTAGATGGTGATCTGGGCAGGAACGGCCGTTGCCAGCAGGCAGACGGCAAGAGACGCAACGCACGCACGAATGACACGGGACATGCACTTCCTCCTCAGGGGCGCCCCGCCCACAGGGGCGCCCGGTTTCCTTGCACGCGATCATAGCGGAGGAACCGGGGGCCGTGGGACACCGGCCGGTCCTCGCGCGGCGCTGCGCCGGATTCCAACAGAGCCGCACCGCAACCCATCCGGATCCGCCGATACTCCGGCTGGCCCCCGGCGGAGAGGACGAGAGCCATCACT
>JAJDEQ010000045.1 GCA_029259695.1 Planctomycetota bacterium | reverse complement strand
GCTCGACGGTGCCGACGTGGCGCTGATGTCCGACGCCGAACTCGCCGCGACCATCGAGCACGTGGGCGCCTTCAGCCGCACCGCGCCGGCGGACAAGCTGCGCCTCGTCGACGCCCTGCAGGCGCGGGGCGAGATCGTGGGCATGCTGGGCGACGGCGTGAACGACGCCGCGGCGCTCAAGGGCGCCGACATCGGGGTGGCCATGGGCGGGCGCGGCACCGACGTGGCCAAGCAGACCGCCGACGTCGTGCTGGCCGACGATCGCCTCGCCTCGGTGGCCGTCGCGGTCCAGGGCGGGCGCGTCATCGACGACAACATCCGCCGCTTCATCTTCTACCTCTTCTCCTGCAACCTGTCCGAGGTGCTCGTGCTGTTCCTGGCGAGCGCCGTGGGCTGGCCGTTGCCGCTGCGGCCCCTGCAGATCCTGTGGATCAACCTCGTCACCGACGTCTTCCCCGCCCTGGCGCTGGCTGCGGAGTCGCCCGAGGAGGACGTCATGCGCCGCCCGCCGGCCGACCCCGGGCGTTCGATCCTGTCGCGTGCCTTCGGTCGGGAGATCCTGTTGTCGGCCGCGCTCATGACCGTGGGTCCGCTGGCGTTGCTGGCCTGGCGCGCGGGACCGACGCCGCACGCAGGGGCGGAGGTCACGACGCTGGTGTTCCTCTCGTTGAGCCTCGGCCAGTTGCTGCACGTGTTCAACGCCCGCAGCGCCCGGCCGATCCTGTTCACCCGTCGCCTGTGGGCCAACGGCTGGTCGTGGCTCGCGCTCGGCGTGAGCGGCGGACTGGCGGCGGCGGCGGTCTGGCTGCCCGGCCCCGCGCGCGTGCTGCAGCTCTCCGCGCCCGCACCGGCCGACCTGTTCGCCGTCGTGCTGGCCGCCTCGCCGGTGCTCGTGGTGGGGCAGCTCGTGCGTTGGCGGCGCAGCCGTCGCCGACTTGGTCCTGGTCGGGTGGCCCTTCCGGGGGGAGACTGAGGTGGTGTTGATCAGAGCGCTTGGAACCGCCCGCGACCTCGGTCGACTGCACGAGATCGTCGCGGTGCTCGTGCGCCACGGGCTGGGCGATCTGGTGCGTCGCCTGGGCCTCGTGAGCGCGCTGGAGAAGGCGGGACGTGCTGTCCGCTGGGAGGTGCCCGAGGGGCTGGGCTCCAAACCCACCGAGCGACACGTGCGCGAGGCGCTCGAGGACCTCGGCCCCACGTTCGTGAAGGTGGGCCAGATGCTGGCGGCGCGCAGCGACCTGCTGCCGGAGGCCTGGACGGACGAACTGGCCCGCTTGCACGAGCAGGCGGCGGCGGTGCCCTTCGACGAGATCCGGGCGCAGCTCACCGAGGATCTCGGCGCACCGCCCGAGGAGGTCTTCGACGAGCTCGACGAGAGCCCGCTGGCCGCGGCGTCGATCGCCCAGGTGCACACGGCCCGGCTGGCCGACGGCACGGCCGTCGTGCTCAAGGTGCGCCGACCCGGAGCGCGCGAGAAGGCCGAGGCGGACATGCGTTTGCTGCAGCGCCTGGCGGAAGCGGCCGAGCGGGAAGTGCCGGAGTTGCGGCGCTATCGACCGCGCAGCCTGGTGCGGCAGTTCAGCAGTTCGCTGATGCACGAGCTCGACCTGACGATCGAGGCGCGCAGCGCCGAGCGCGTGGCGGAGAACATGGCCGAGCACCCGGCCACGGCGGTCACGGTCGTCGTGCCGCGCATCCACGGGCGGTGGAGTTGCGAGCGCTTGTGCGTGATGGACCGCCTGGAGGGCACGAGCGTGGCCGAGTGGTTGCGCGCCGGGCGCCCCGGCGAGGTCGATGGAGCGACGGTGGCGCGGCAGGGTGCCGACGCCGTCCTGAGCATGGTCTTCGAGGACGGCTTCTATCACGCCGACCCGCACCCCGGGAACGTGCTGTTGCTCCCCGACGGCCGTCTCGGGCTGCTGGACTTCGGCATGGTCGGGCACCTGTCCATGACGCGGCGCACGGAGTTCCTCGAGCTGCTGATGGGGGTCGTTGGCGCCGACGCCGAGCAGGTGGCCGAGATCCTCGTCACCTGGGGCCACGACGGTGTCGTCGACGAGACGGCGCTGACGCAGGACTGTGCGGCCTTCGTCGACCGCTATCACGGGACGCCGTTGCAGCAGCTCCAGGCCGGCGCCGTGCTGCGCGACATCGCCGCGGTGTTGCGCGACCACGACCTGGTGCTGCCCAATGACGTGGCCATGCTGCTCAAGGTCTTCGTGACGCTCGAGGGGCTGGGCCGCGAGCTCGACCCGGACTTCGTGGTCAGCGCCCACGTCGAACCGTTCGCGCGCCGGCTGCTGCGCCGCGCCCACTCGCCCTGGGTGATCGGCATGCGCGTCTCGCGCGAGCTGGCGCGGCTCGCCGGCACGCTCCCGGAAGACCTGCGGCGGCTGCGCACCCTGGTGCGGCGCGGGCGCCTCGGCGTCGATGTGGGACTCGGTGACCTCGAGGGCTTCGGCGCGCGCCTGTCGAGCGCTGCCAATCGCGTCACGATCGGCATGATCACCGCGGCGCTCATCGTGGGCACGTCGATCTCGCTGACGATCCCAGGTGGTCCGCGGCTCTGGGGACTGCCGGTGTTCGGCCTGTTCGGCTTCGTGAGTTCGGTCGTGGTGGGGCTGTGGCTGCTGTGGTCGATCGCGCGCTCGACGCGACGTTGACCCGGGCGCTCAGGCGTCGAGCGCCGCGCGCAGGGCGCGGGCCAGCTCTCCATCGGAGAAGGGCTTCTCCAGCGACGGCTCGTCGGCCGGCAGACGGCCCTGTTCGACCAGCAGCTCGTTCGGGTGCGCCGACATGAAGACCGCGCGCAGTCCGGGCTGCAGCACGCGCAGTTGCTCGACGAGTTCCGGGCCCGGGACCCCCGGCAGCACGATGTCGCTGAGGACCAGCTCGATCGGCGGGTCGGCCCCCCGACTGACGGCCAGGGCCTGCTCGCCGTGCTCGGCCTCGAGCACCTGGTACCCCAGGTCGGCGAGCAGGTGTCGCAGGGACGCGCGCACCAGACGTTCGTCCTCCACGATCAGGATCGTCTCGCCGCGCCCTTCCGGTGTGGCATCTGCCCGAGCCTCGGGAGCGCGGGTCGTGGGCGCGGCGCTGAGGGGCAGGTGGGTGCGGATGGTCGTCCCGCGACCGAGCGCGCTGTCCACGTGGATGTGCCCGCCGAGTTGCTTGATGATGCCGTACACGGTGGCCAGCCCCAGCCCGGTGCCCTCGCCCGTGGTCTTGGTCGTGTAGAACGGCTCGAACGCCCGACGGCGGGTCTCCTCGTCCATGCCCTGGCCGCTGTCGACGACGGACAGGGCCACGTGCCGCCCCGGCCGCACTTCGCCCAGGGCCTGGTCGGTCGCGCTGCAGTCGGCCTCGGAGGTCGTGATCAGCAGCCGTCCGCCGCGCGGCATGGCGTCGCGCGAGTTGACCGCGAGGTTCATCAGTACCTGGTCGATCAGGCCGCGGTCCGCCACGACGATCGACGGCGTCTGGCACAGGTCGACCTGCAGCTTGATGTCCTCGCCCAGCAGGTTGGACAGCATGCGCTGGGACGCCGCGACGACTTCGTTGATGTCGATCGGTTCGAGGCGCGTGGGACGCTTGCGGCTGAAGTCGAGCAACTGCCGGGTGAGCGCCGCGCCGCGCTCGGCCTCGGCGACGATCTCGTGGATGTGCACCTGGGCCGGGTGGTCCGGGCCGAGCTGCGTGCCGGCCATGCGACAGGAACCCAACAGACCCATGAGCAGGTTGTTGAAGTCGTGGGCGATGCCGCCCGCGAGCCGGCCCACGGCCTCCATCTTCTGGGCCTGCAGGAACTCGTCCTCCAGGCGTTTGCGCTCGGTGATGTCGCGCAGGATGCCGGCGAACAGCACGCGGTGGTCGTAGCGCACCTCGTTCACGGCGAGGTCGACGGGGAAGGTGGTGCCGTCGCGGCGCAGCCCGACGACCTCCCGGCCGCGGCCGATGATGTGCTTCTCCCCGGTCTCGATGAAACGCTCCAGGTAGCCGTCGTGCTCCTGGCGGTAGGGCTGGGGCATGATCAGCTTCACGTTCTGCCCGAGGAGTTCGTCGAGCTCGTAGCCGAACATGGCCAGGGTGGCGGGGTTGGCGCTCTCGATCGTCCCGTGCGCATCGATGGTGATGATCGCGTCGACGGCGGCATCGAGGATCGCATTGACGAGCGTGCGGTGGAGCTGCTCGCTCTCCACCAGGCTGCGCCGCGCCTCCTTGGCGGCGGTGATGTCGCGTGCGATCGACGAGGCACCGACCAGGCGCCCCAGGCCGTCCTTGATGGGGGAGACGGTGAGTGACACGTCGAGCGTGCGGCCGTCGCGGGTGCGGCGCACCGCCTCGACGTGGGCGATGTGCTCACCGCTCTCGAGGCGCGCGATCATGTCGGGCAACTCGCTGGGCCGGTCGCGCTCCATCAGCATCGACAGCGGGTGGCCGACGGCTTGCACGCTCGTGTAGCCGTACATGCGTTCGGCACCTGCGTTCCAGGTCTGGATCGTGCCGTCCAGGGCGAAGCCGATGATCGCGTCGTCGGACGAGCCGACGATGGCGGCGTAACGCCGGCTGGTCTGCTCGGCGCGTCGGACGGCGGTGATGTCCTCGCTCAGGCCGACGATGCGTCGGGCACTCGCGTCGGTGTGTTCGGTCACGCTGCAGCGCATGCGGATCCAGCGTTGGGCGCCGTCGGCGCGCAGCAACCGGAACTCCTCGTCGAACACGCCGCCGAGTTGGGGGAGTTGATCGAAGCGCCGGCGCACGTCGTCCCGGTCGTCGGGGTGGATCGTCTCGAGCCAGCTGCGGGCGTCCGCCAGCAGGCTCTCGCCGCTCATGGCCCAGACCTGCTCGTGACCCCGGCTGGCGTAGATGAAGCGCCCGGCAGCGACGTCGAAGACCCACAGCGCGCCGTCGATGTTGTCGGCGATCTGCAACAGGCTCCCGAGGTCCAGCGGCGGGAAGGCGTCGGGCGCTGCCGCAGGCGGGGTGTCGGGGCGGTCGTCTGGGGGTGTGCTGGCCACGCAATCCTCGAGGGTCGGGTCGCCCATCAGCTTACCGCCGCGGGCGGTCGAACGGAGGCTCGCCTGCACGGCCGACGGCGAGGGCCGGCATCACCGTCGCCGGAAGACCTGCGGCGAGTGCTTGTCGAGCAGCCGGTGCAGTTCCCCGAACTCGTCGGCGAGCAGTCCCAGGAAGTCGTCCAGGGTCACGATGCCGACCAGGTTGCGGTCGGCGTCGAGCACCGGCAGCCGGCGCACGGCTTCGGCCTGCATGATTGCCAGGGCGTCCTCGATAGGCAGGTCCGGGGCCACCGTGCGCGGATTGGGGGTCATGACATCGGCGACCCGGGTCGCATCCACGTCCAGCCCCACCGCGATCACCTTCACCGCCAGGTCGCGGTCGGTCAGGATGCCCAGGGCGGCATCCGTCGGGTGGAGCACCACGAGCATGCCCACGTTGCTCTCGCACATGCGGCGTGCCGCCACGCGCACGCTGTCGTCCGGGTGGACGACATCCACCTTGCGCTGGCAGATCCGGCCGACCGTCACCTCGGTTCTTCCCCGGGTGGATGCTGGGGGGAGAATCGCAGGCGTCTGGTGATCCCGACCATGACTCTAGAAATATGGCAGCCGACGGGGCGCGACCATGCGTAGCTGTGCGTAGCTGTGCGTAGGCGGGCGCAGGCGGGCGCAAGCGGGCGCAAGCGGGCGCAGGCGGGCGGCGTCGGCGCGCGCAGCTCAGAGGGCGCTGGCCAGGTGCCGCACGATGTCCGAGGTGGAGATGATGCCGGCCACACGGCCGCCCTCGATCACCAGCACCCGGTGGATCGACTCCTGCGACAGGGTGCGGCAGACCTCGGCCAGGTTCGCCTCCGGGGGCACCGAGATCACCTTGGCCGTCATCCAGTCACCCACGGTCTCGCGCCCCAGCGTCTCGGAGCTGTAGTCCTCCTTGCCCGAGAGGGCCGATTCGTCCCAGGTGGGATCGCCGGCCCACTCGTACCCGTCGTTGCGCAAGGAAAAGTCCTCCTCGCCCCGCTCGGTGTTGAGTCGGTTCTCACGGATGTGGCGGGTCTGCGCGATGTCGAAGGAGGAGAGCACGCCTACGGGCTTGCCGGTCTCGTCCACGACCGGAGCGCCGCTGATGTGCTCGTCCTCGAACGTCGCCACGGCCTCGGCGATCGTGGCATTGGACGGCAGGGTGATCACGCGTCCCTGCATGAGTTCCCTTGCGGTCACGTCCGTCAGCGCCTGCATGGCGTCCTCCTCCAAGGTCGGGGCTGCTCGCCGAAGAGTGCGAGTTGTGCCCCAAGGCTATGCCCGGGAGAGGCGCGGCGGACTCGGTCGAAGGGGGTAGGCGAGTGCGAACCTGGGCGTAGTCGCCGGCTCAGTGCGGGTGCAACTCACCGTCGATGTATAGCGGGCCGACGTAGTCGTAAACGGTGACGGTGGTGCCCGACTCGAAGACCACACCGCCCGACAGGCTCACGCCGGCCTGACTGCCCACGACCGTGCCGATCGAGCCGCCGCCCGAGGGCGAACCGAGGCCGAAGGGGTTGCTGCCCTTGGGGAAGTCGCGCAGGTTGCTGCCGGCCAGCTTGAGGTGGCCGCGACCGTCGCCGAGGCTGGGGTACATGTCGGCTCCGGCCTCGTCGCGCCCGAACGCGTTGCCGCGCGTGTTGGCGGCGAGCAGGTCCTTGAGCACGAAGGTCCAGCCCGCGGGGACCTCGAACAGCGCCTCGCCCGAGCGGTACTGCACGTCGGTCTGGAGCGAGATGTGCCGGGGCGGCGGAGCGAAGACGGGCACGTTGTCGATCGCCTGGGCGCCCAGGTCGTAGGCCAGGTAGAGCGCGAGCGAGAGAGCCACGAGGGGCCAGGTGGGAGAACGGGTGACGGCGGCCATGGTGGGTGATCCGTGGAGGGTGTCAGCTTCAGCCTATCCCGGGATGCGCACCTGGCCAGTCGCGAGCCGCCGGCGTTCCACTGTGCGCGTTGCTCTCACTCGCCTCGTCGTGACTTGCACGACGCCGTGCGCCGGGCTTGTTCCTGCCAGCGGTTCGGGCTGCGACAAACACAGCGCACACGGGTTTCTTGATGGCCGCACTCGACTCGCCGTCCTTCAATGCGTGCAAGCCGCAGGGGGAGAGACCGATGTGCTCTCGTGTCACAGTGTGCTCGCGGCGTTCTCACTCACTGGAGCGTTCAACATGAACCGCTACGTCTTGTCAGCTTTCGTTCTCTTCGCGTTCTTCGTCGTTGCCTGCGAGAGCCCCAACTACGGACAGGGTGGGTCGCACACGACGCACGTCAGTCCCACCAACGGCTTCTCGACGACGACGACCGTCAACGAGGCCACCGAGCGCGTCGTGTTGTTCGGGATGACCGAAGGCGAACTCAGCAAGTTCCTCGACTGGGCGCAGAACGGCTCCGAAGGGGCGCCACCGAGTGAACTCGAGCAGTGGCAGATCGACTACATCACGGAGTCGACCGACAAACTGCTCATCATCAAAGCCAGTCAGGTTGGTGCCGACCTCGGCGGTGAGGGCGGTGAGGGCGGTGAGGGTGGTGAGGGCGGTGAGGGCGGTGAGGGCGGTGAGGGCGGGGAGCCCGGGGAGCCCGGGGAGCCCGGGGAGCCCGGCGATGGCGAAGAAGCCGGTGGCGCTGGTGAAGGTGGATCGAGCACGGGCGGGGCTGACGTACCCGTCTGACGCTGGCGTTCTGTCCCGCGACCGTTGGACGGCGCGGGGTGGGTTCGGGTTGGAGTGGCGTCGGATGGACTGCGTCGAACGGCATGGCAGGCGCGCTGTGGAGGATCTCTCTTGTGAAGGCTGAGACGAGGAACCGGCTCTTGCTGGGCCTGGTACTGGCTGTCGTCGTGACCTTGCTGGTTCTGAGCGGCCTTGGGGGTGATGACGACAACGGCGGCCGCACGACTGGTCATGCGGTTGCGCATCCCGACGGATTGCGGTCCCTCGACGAGAGTTGGCTCGCGCGCCCTGAGCCGGATGCGCCGCAACCGTTGCCACAGCACACCGTGCCCACCCCCGCCTCCGTTCCCGACGGCTGCGAGGACGTGTTGGGGCAGTTCCTCTCGATCGTGCGCGAGCTGCACGCCTGCCGCGACGCGCCGCCCCAGGCAGGCGGCGACGTACCCGGTCTCGATGTCTTGTTGGCCCACGAAGTGCCCATCCCGGAGGAATACCTGCTGGCGGCGCCGAGCATGGAAGGCTTCGCTGTCTTCATCGAGCTGGCCAAGGCCCGGGGGGACTACCCGCCCACCGAGAGCCCCTACGTCGTCGAGTTCCGCCGGCTCGAACGGTGCGCGCTCGACACCGGCCTGGAGTCATCGCTGCGCGACCTGGTCGTGGCGACCTTCGTGGCCGAGACGCATGTCGGGCTCAAGCAACTCTGGTTCGACATGCTCGGTTTCTTCGAGCCCTGTGCCGCCGGTGTCTTGACGGCCGTACGGGAACACATGTACGGGGCCCTGGCGGGCACCCATCCGCCGCTCGCCGGCGGCTTGAAGCCGTACCGCTCGTACCTGCTGCGTGCCCGTTCGTGCCAGGTCGAACCACCCATCCTGGTCGACTTGTTGCGACTGCTCGAAGCCATCGAGAGCGAGACGGCGCGCACCGCGTTCATGCTCATGCTAGCGGCCTACTTCCCCTACGACGAAGCGATGGGGCAGCTGATCGCCGACGGGATCAGGACCTCGGAGCACGCCTGGAGCAGTGTCGAGCTGCTGTACTTCTACGCGTCCCAGGAGCTCGATGCGCATCAGATCCGCGCGTTGTTGGAGCGGGATCCGCGGGCGTTCGATGCCCTGCTCGCCGGAGACGTCGGCGGGCAGGCGGCGTGGGCTGTCTACAAGCTGCTCGTGCAGTACGGGGGAAGTTGGGGCTCGGATGTGATCACCGCGCTGGTGCTCGATCCGCCGGAGGGCGCGAACCCGGCGGAGCTGCTGGGTTTCCTCGCCCAGAGCGAGGACGCCGGTTTCGACTGGCGCTTCTTCGAGCAGTTCCTCGACGGTGAGGATCCGGAGCTGGTCTTGGTTGCGTGGCAGGGCCTCGGTGCGCGCGCACGCCACAACGACGCGGCCTACGTGTTCCTGCAGGGCGAGTTGGGGAACTTCTCGGCACCGGTGCGGCAGCGCATGGCGGTCAGGGGCATCTCGATGTCCGGCAGGGAAGACGCGGCGGACGTGCTGTGGGACGCCGTGCTGGCCATCCCGTCGGATGCGGAGCTGACGCGTGAGGCGATCCACGCCTATGCGCACCAGGACGGAGCAGACGTGGAGGCGCTCAAGACCTTCGCTGACTACCGCACCGAGCCTGATCCGAACACGCGACGCGTGGCGGCGTTGAACATCCTGAGCGCCACGCAGGATCTCGACGCGTCCGCGCCCTTCGTGGAAGCCCTCATGTCTGACCCCGAGCTCGGCATGGAAGCGTCGATCGCCACCGGGATCTACCTGCAGCACGTGAAGGGCGACACGGAATCGCTGGCGCGCTGGGAGCAGATCAAACCATTCGGGCACGATCTCAAGCTGGCCGTGGGCGAGCTCTACCAGGGGGCGACGATCGAGCAGTACCTCGGCCGGTTCGCCAGCGACCAGTTCGCCGGCGAGCTGAGCGCCAAGCAGGTGATGGCCTCGGTGGCCGAGGCCCAGGGCCATCCGACCGCGGGCTTCGTCGAGGCGCGGAACTGGCTCGATTCCCAGCTCCGACTCGCTGCCAAGGCAATGCAGAAGAAGGACGCGTCGGACTGAGTCGAGCTGAGGCGCGGGATGTGATCGGAGGCTCGCGGCGGGGCATCGCGACGGGGCCAGGTCCCGCATGCGGAACCCGTGACGCCGTCGTCATCCACGGGTAACCCAGCGTCGTGCAGGCGACGCGTACGCTCGTCGGCATGCCGAAGCAACTCCGACGCCGCGCCCGCTCCCGACCCTCGGCGGGACGGGTGTGTGGATGGGTCGGTGCGATCGTCGGCGTGTCGAGTGCGGTCGTCCTCCTGGCGGCGATCGTCTTGGGCCGAGAGGCCTGGCCGGAAGGGCTCGGCGAGTCTCCGGTGCGGATCACCGCGAGCGTGGAAGCGGTGCGTGATGCCGTGGCGCGCCGGCCGCTCGGCAACGCGATGCGTGTCGCGGTCGTCGGCGACGTGCAGAACGGACTCAGCGAGCTCGCCGTGTTGTTGGACGCTGTACGCGCGGCGGAGCCCGACCTGATCCTGCTGCTGGGCGACTGCGTGAATCGTCCGCTCGATGGGCGCTATGCCGCTCTGCGTTCGGTGATCCGTCGTCACGCCCCGGGGATTCCACTGCTCGCGGTGCCCGGGAACCACGACGTCGACGAGCAAGGCTCGGCCGACACCTACGTCCGTTGGATGGGCCCCACGACCTGGGAACTCGACCTGGACGGATGGCGCATCCTCGGGCTGGACGACGCGACGGGAATCCTCACGCCGGCGTCATTGGAACTGCTCGAACGTGCGGCTTCCGAGCCGCCCGCACGGGGCTTGATCCTTGCGGCCCATCGACCGATCGGGGGGCCCGCAGACAACGTGAGGGACGAGCGCCGTTTGCAAGTCGCCGAGACGGGCGTCTTGCCCCATACGCGGTTGACGCTCCAGGGTCACACGCACCGGTCCGCACAGACGATCGACGAAGGCGGCGTGTGCCATGTGTTGATGGGCGCCAACTGCGACCGGTCGAGCCATGCGGCCGACACACCCGTCGAGGCATACGTGATCGACCTTGTCGACGGAGCGCTCGACCTCTCGACGTTGGCGGTGGCGCGCAGTCGGCGCATCGACCGCGAATTGCGAAGCGCCCTCATCAGCCATGTCTACCCGCTCGTGCGACGAGCCCGGCGAGCGCTCTCCGAACGCTGATGCCCCCGGGGCGCCCGCGTTGAGCGGCGCCGACCGGCCGGGGAGAAGAGATGGGGTGAGTGAGGGGACTTGAACCCCCGGCCCCCAGAACCACAATCTGGTGCTCTAACCACCTGAGCTACACTCACCACGCGATTCGGCGCCCCCGCGCGAACGGGAACGCCGATCGACCGCGAGATTAGCGGCTGGCCCCGAGGGAGACAAGCATCGGGGGCTGGTCGGCCCCGCCGACGAGCCGGGGGACGGCGGGCTGGACGCGCATCGCGGGGCCCGCTGCGCCTACGGTCGGCCGATCAGCGAACGGGCGATGATCAGTCGCTGGATGTGGTTGGTGCCCTCGTAGATGCGCAGGCCCTGGATGTCGCGGTAGTAGCGTTCCACCGGGTGCCCGTTGCCGTAGCCGCGGTTGCCGAGCAGCAGGACGGCCTTGTCGGCGGCGCGCTGTGCCGCCTCGGTGGCGAACAGCTTCGCGGACGAGGTCAGGCGCGTGGTGTCGGGATCGCCGCGGTCGGCGGCACGGGCCGCTCGGGCGACCAGGGCGGCGGCTGCCTCGGTCTCCGAGCTCATGTCGGCGATGTCGGCCTGCACCATCTGGAAGTCGCCGATGCGCTGTCCGAACTGGCGCCGTTCCCGGGCGTGTCGCACGACCTCGTCGAGGCACGCCCGGGCGATGCCCACGGCGCCGGCGGCCACGCCCAGGCGTCCGTGGTCGAGCGCCGACATGGCGATGGTGAAGCCCTGACCGACGTCGCCCAGACGCTGTTCGTCGGGCACGCGCACGTCGGTGAAGCGCAGCCGCGCGTGGTCGCTGGCGCGGTGGCCCAGGGGTTCGACCCCGAGCGGCAGGGCCTCCCAGCCTTCGCTGGGGAGTTCGACCACGAAGGCCGTCAGACCCTTGCGACCGGCTTCGGGGCCGGTGCGCGCGAACACGACGGCCAGATCGGCGATGCCGCCGTTGGTGATCCAGGTCTTGGTGCCGTTGATCGACCAGTGGTCGCCGTCGCGCACGGCTTCGCTGGCGAGCGAGGCCACGTCGCTGCCGGCGCCCTCTTCGGTGAGCGCATAGCAGCCGACGAGGTCGCCCCGTGCCAAGCGCGGGACCCAGCGCTCCCGTTGCTCGGGACTGCCGTGATCTCCGAGGCACTGCGTCACGAGCCCGGTGTGGACGGCGAGGAAGCCGCGCACCGACGAGCAGGCCCGGCCGATCTCCTCGTACACACCGACGTTGGTCTCGTTGTCCTGGCCACCGCCGCCGAGTTCGACCGGCAGGGGGCCGGCGAGGAAGCCCAGCTCGCCCATGCGCGTGACGAGTGCGCGCGGCATGTGCTGGTCGCGGTCCCAGGCCCCGGCGTGGGGGGCCACTTCGTCGCGGGCGAAGCGGCGGGCTTCGTCGCGCACGGCGGCCCGTCGTCGGTCGCGATCGGCCGTGCCGTCGTTCGCGTCGGCGCTCAACCCGTCTCCTGCCCGGCGGGCGGTGCGGCTTGTCGGAACGGGAGCACGAGACGTTTGATCACCTCGCCCTGCACGAGCGAGCGCTCGACGATCTCGTCCACGTCGTCGAGGGTGATCTGCTGGTAGTAGACGCCCGAGGGGTACATGACCGCGGAGACGCCGGTTGCGCACGCGTCGATGCAGCCGGCCTGGTTGACCCGCACCTGTCCCTTGAGGCCTCGTTCGTAGGCCTTGATCTTGATCGCCTTGGCGATCTGCTCGCTGCCCTTGGAGGCACAGCAGCCCTTGGGGTTGTCCTCGGCGCGACGGTTGGTGCACACGAAGAGGTGGCAGCTGAAGCGCGTCATGACGGGGGGCTCGCGGGGGGCGTCTCGCCGTCGGCGCGGCGCCGCCGGTCGCCGCTGAAGCGCGGCTCGCGCTTGGCCACGAACGCGGCGTGGAACTCCTTGTGGTCCGCTCCCCGCAGGTGGGCCGCCTGGGCCACGGCCTCGGCCTCGATCGCGGCGGGCAGGTCCATGATCCACTCCTGGTCGATCAGCCGCTTGGTGGTGGTGAGTGCCGCCAAGGGGCCGCGGGCGAGCCGGCGTGCCAGGCCGAGCGCCGTCGGCACGCATTCGTCCGGTTCCACGAGGCGTGTCACCAGGCCATAGCGTTCGGCGGTGGGGGCGTCGATGGCGTCGCCCAGCATGAGCATCTCGCTGGCTCGGCCGGCGCCCACCACGCGCGGCAGCAGGTAGCCGGCGCCCATGTCGGCACCCGTCAAGCCGACGTGCGTGAACAGGAACGCGAACTTGGCGCGGGTCGAGACGACGCGCAGGTCCGCGGCCAGGGCGATCACGGCGCCGGCTCCCGCTGCGGTCCCGTTCACGGCGGCGACCACCGGCTGGGGGCAGGTGCGGATGTTGGCGATCAGCTCGCCGGTCATGCGCGCGAAGGCGAGCACTTCCGCTTCGCCGCGGGAGAACAGCTGCCCGATGATGTCGTGCACGTCACCACCCGAGCAGAAGGCGCGGCCCGAACCGGTGATGACCACGGCGTGGACGCGTCGGTCGTCGCGCAGCTCGGCGAAGCGGTCGGCGAGTTCGCGATACACCTCGAAGGTGAGCGCGTTGAGGCGCTCGGGGCGATCGAGGGTGATCGTGCACACGCCGTCGCCGTCGATCTCCTCGCGGAAGGTCGTCTTCGGTGGCGGCACGCTCCCGCGGGCGTCGGAGGCCCGCCCGGAGGCGTCGGGGTCGGGCTGCGTCGAGCCGGAAGCGTTGGGAACCATGGCGGGATCTTAGTCGCCCGTCCCGTCCAACTCCAAGGCGACGCCCTGACTGTCGCCCGGGTCCTCGCACACCAGGCGCGCCACGGCGGCGGCCACGTCCTCGGGCGTGAGCAGCCGGCCGCCCGGGTTCATGGCGGCGAGGCGCTCCCGGGCCCCGGCCACGTCGCCGCCCGTCAGTTGCGCGATGCGCTCGGCGGCGGCCTGCACGATGTCGGTGTCCACGAACCCCGGGCAGACCGCGTTGACGGTGACGTCCGCGTGCTTCCAGCGGGCGTCGATCTCGGCGCCGAGCGCACGCGTCACGCCGACCAGCGCGTGCTTGCTGGCGCAGTAGGCAGCCGTGTAGGCGTAGCCGGCCAGGCCCGCCGTGGAGGCCACGTTGACGATGCGCCCCCAGCCGCGCTCGACCATGGTGGGCAGCGCCGCGCGGCACAGGGCGAAGGGCGCGAAGGCGTTGAGCGCCATGGTGCCGTCCCACAGCAGGTCGTCGGTGCGCTCCACGGGCGACGACGGCGCCGCGCCGGCGTTGTTCACCAGGATGTCGACCTGCGTCGCGCCGCGGCGCGCGAGGTTCTCGAGCGCGCGGCGATCGGTCAGGTTCACGCTGACCGTGTTCACCAGCGGCGAGCCCCGTTCCAGGCACGCGCGACGGGCGGCCTCCAGTGCGTCGGTCGAACGTGCCGCGAGGGTCAGGCGTGCGCCGCGGTCCGCGAGCGCGTGGGCGATGGCCAGTCCGATGCCGCGGCCCGCGCCGGTCACCAGCGCGTGACGGCCATCGAGTTCCGTGCTCACCGGCGGCACCTTCCAGGCTGGGCCGACGTCACGATGCGTCGTAGCTGTAGAAGCCCTGCCCGCTCTTCCGACCCAGCTTGCCCTGCGCCACCATGTCGCGCATGAGCTGCGGCGGTTCGAACTGCGGTGCGTCGAGCTCGCGGCGCAGGTGCTCGGCGATGGCTAGGCGCACGTCGAGGCCCACCAGGTCGGTGAGCTTGAGCGGACCCATGGGATGGCGGTAGCCGAGTTCCATGGCCTTGTCGATGTCCTCCGGCGAGGCCACGCCGTCCTCCACCATGCGGATGCCTTCCAGGCCCAGCAGCACGCCCAGTCGGCTGGTGGCGAAGCCCGGCACGTCGCGCACCAGGATCGACTCCTTGCCCAGGTAGTCGGAGAACGCCTGCGCCGCCGCCACCGACTCGTCGCTGCACTCGGGGCCGCGCACGATCTCGAGCAGCTTCATGATCGGCACCGGGTTGAAGAAGTGCAGGCCGATGATGCGGCCGGCGGCGGCGTTGCCCGCGGCGATCTTGCCGATCGACAGCGAGGACGTGTTGGTCCCCAGCAGCGCGTGGCTGGGTGCGCGGAAGGAGATGGTCGAGAACATGTCGCGCTTGAGGTCCATGTCCTCGAGCACGGCCTCCACGACCACGTCGGCGTTGGACACCGAGTTGTCGAGGTCATCGCTGGCGCGGATGCGCGACAGGATGTCGTCCTGCCGGCCCTCCTCCAGCTTGCCCTTCTTGGTGAGCCTGGCCAGGGACAGGTCGATGCGGTCGCGGCCCTGTTCGGCGCGGTCCTTGTCGATGTCCACCAGGCGCACGTGGCTGCCGGCCGTGGCGGCCACCTGGGCGATGCCCGCACCCATGGCGCCGGCACCGATCACGGTGACGTTCTGGAAGCTGAAGTCGGTCACGAATCTCCTCCGGGGACGAGCACGATCTTGCCGAACTGCTCGCGGCGGCCCATCACGTCATGAGCCACGGCCACTTCGTCCAGTGGCAGCACGCGGTCGATCACCGGCCTGAGCACACGCTGTGCCATCAGGTCGACGATCTGCAGCAGTTCGCCCCGGCTGCCCATCGTGGAGCCGAGGATCGACAAACTCTTGAAGAACAGGGGGCGCAGGTCGGCCTCCAGGCGCGGGCCACTGGTGGCTCCGCAGGTGACCACGCGGCCGCCCTTGGCCAGGCAGCGCAGACTGCCGGCGAAGGTCCGCTCGCCCACGTGTTCGAAGACGATGTCCACGCCGCGCTTCGACGTGATCTCGCGCGTCGCCGTGACGAAGTCGTCCTGCTCGTAGTTGATCACGTGGTCGGCGCCCAACTGCTTCGCGGCGGCGAGCTTGGCGTCGCTGCCGGCGGTGGCGATCACGCGGGCATGGAACATCTTGGCGATCTGGACCGCCGCCGAGCCCACCCCGCTGCCGGCCGCGTGCACGAGCACCGTCTCCCCCGCGCGCAACTCGCAGCGTGCCACGAGCATGTGCCACGCGGTGAGGAAGGTGAGCGGGAAGGCTGCCGCCTCCTCGAAGCTGAGGCTGGTCGGCTTGGGGATGGCGTTGACTGCGGGCAGCAGCGCCAGCTCGGAGCAGCCGCCGTCGGTGGTCTCGCCCAGGATGCCGTAGTGGCGGCAGAGGTGATCGTTGCCCGCGGAGCACGCGGCGCAGCGCCCGCACGCGACGCCCGGCGCGGCCAGGATCTCGTCACCGACCTGCACGCCGTGGGCCACCTCGCCCACGGCCCGGACCACGCCGCTGAAGTCGCAGCCCGGTGTGATCGGCAGCGGGAAGGTGTGTCCCGGAACGCCGCGTCGCACCCAGGTGTCGAGGTGGTTCAGGCCCACGGCCTTCACCTCGACCAGCACTTGATCGGCGCGCGGGCGCGGGTCGGGCAGTTGCTCGATGCGCAGCACGTCGAGATCGCCGTGTTCGTGGATGCGGACGGCCTTCACGTCAGTGCCCTTCGAACGCCGGCGGGCGCTTCTCGTTGAACGCGTTGAAGCCCTCGCGGGCGTCGTCGCTCTTGAACAGTTGCTGCTGCAGTTCGCGCTCCAGGGCCAGGTGACCCTCGGCGCTCATCTCGAGGCCGCTGACCACCGAGCGCTTGATGTGTCCCACGGCGAACGACGCCTTGTGCGGCGGGCAGTAGCGCTGCGCCTTGGCGATCACGTTGTCGAGGAAGTCGTCGGTGGGCAGGATCTCGTTCACCAGGCCGAGCTCCAGGCCGCGCTCGAAGTCGAAGGCGTCCCCGCTGGTCATCAGGTCGATGGCGCGGCTGCGGCCGAGGGCGCGCGACAGGCGCATGGTGCCGCCGGTCCCGGGCATCACGCCGAGCGCCACTTCGGGCAGTCCCAGCTTGCCGGCCCCGGCGCGGGCCCAGCGCAGGTCGCAGGCCAGGGCGATCTCGAAGCCACCGCCCACCGTGTGTCCGTTGAGCGCTGCGATCACGAGCTTGGGCGTCTGCTCGAGGCGCACCAGCGTCTCGTTGGCGTGCAGGCAGAAGTTGTATTTGTACTCGGGCGTGACCTGCTCGAGCATGCGGATGTCCGCCCCCGCGCAGAAGAACTTCTCGCCGGCGCCCGTGAGCACGATCACGTGCACGTCCTCGTCGAAGCGGGCTTCGAGGATCGCGCCGTCGAGTTCCCGGTGCATCTCGTGGCTGTAGGCGTTCGCCGGCGGGTTGTTCAGCGTGAAGACGGCGACGCCGCCGTGGCGGCTCACGTCGATCAGACTCAAGATCCGGGCTCCTGTCGTGGTCGCGGTGGGGCGGGTCCCTGGTTCAGCTGCCCCCTGGTTTGGGGGTAGGGGGTCGGCATACTACTCGGACGCGTGGCGGCGGCGAAACGTCGCGGCCGCCACGACCATCCGTCCTCCGGACTCCGCTCTCCGGTCACGGATCGGTGCCGACTCCGACTTCGAGAGCGACCCGGTATCGAGAGCAACCCGGCAGCGTGACGTCCTCCTCCACGCGCTTCGATGGCAATCAGCCCCCCGCCGAGGGCGGAGCGGACGTGATTCCCGCCGGGCACGTGGTGCACGTCCACCAGTCCCGCTACGAGGGGGCCTACTTCGTCCTGGCTTGCGTGTTCGTGGCCCTGCTCGTGCTGACCAACGTGGTGGGCACCAAGCTCTTCGCGCTGCCGCTCGATCTGCCCCTGCTCGGCGGCGTGCTCCGGGCGGTGGACCGTTTCACGCAGTGGGCCTTCGGCGTGGGCGGCGGGGACAGCGTGACCCTGACCGCCGGGATCATCACCTACCCGCTGACGTTCCTGGTGACCGACATCGTGTCCGAGACCTGGGGCCGGCGCCGGGCCGACCGCATGGTCTGGATGGGCTTCGGCGCGTCGGTGCTCATGCTGCTGGTGATCGCCGCCGCCGGGGCGTTGCCGCCGTCGCCCATCTGGAAGGTGACCTCGCAGTACGCGCACGTGCTCGGCGACGCCTTCCTGATCACGACCGAGGGGCCCGGCGGTGCGGTGCTCGAGGGCAACCACCTCGCGGCCCAGGCGGCCTACGGCTTCACCTTCGATGCGCCGGGCACATTGCTGTTCGCGTCCATGACCGCCTACCTCGTGGCGCAGCTCGTGGACAACCGCTTGTTCCACTTCTGGCGACGGCTCACGCGGGGCAAGGCGCTCTGGTTCCGCAACAACATGTCCACGGGCATCAGCCAGCTCGTCGACACGATCATCGTCAACGGCATCTTCCTGCACTTCTACTGGAAGATGGATGCGCCTTCGATCGCCGGCGTGATCGTGGCCGTGTACGTGGTGAAGTTCCTGCTGGCGCTGATCGACACGCCGCTCTGCTACCTGGGTGTGTGGTGGGTCGGCAAGTTCGTGCGGACGTCACCGTGATCCGTTGCCGCCCGATCGATCGCCCGACCGTTCCCGCCAACCACTTCGCTCGACCACACGCTCTCCGAGGAGACGAACGATGCGCGACCGCTCCCCATGGAATCCCGAGAGTCCCGAGGGCGCGCGCTTGCGCCGTTCGGCCACCCTGGCTCGACCCAGCCGACGGCGCTTCCTGAGCTGGGTGGGTGGAGCGGCGGCGGCCCTGGGCCTGTTGCCCCAACGCGCGGCGAGCATGGTCGTGCCCGACCTGACCGCCGGAGGCGCCGGTGCGCAGGCAGCCGCTGGACCTGCCGGGCCGGCCGGGCCGGGTGGGGGACCGGCGGGCAAGGGCCGGGCGCCTGTTGCGGTCCCGCGGCGCGTGGTCGCGGGACCCCGTTGCATCGCCAGCGGCAACGGCCTGGGGGCCGTGGAGCGCGCGCTGTCCCGTCTCGACGAGCCGGGCGTCCCGCTCACCCACGCGGCGGTCTCGGGTGTGAACCTGGTGGAGAACGATCCCGATGACATGAGCGTCGGGTACGGCGGGCTGCCCAACGAGGACGGCGTGGTCGAGCTGGACTCGGCCGTCATGGACGGCGCGACCCACCGGGCTGGCAGCGTGGGGTCGTTGCGCAACATCAAGAACCCCGCCAGCGTGGCGCTCAAGGTGCTGGAGCGCACCGATCACGTCATGTTGGTCGGCGACGGCGCGTTGCGCTTCGCCCGCGCGCACGGTTTCGCCGAAGAGGAGCTGCTGACCGACAAGGCGCGTCGGGCGTGGTTGCGCTGGCGCGAGACGCACTCCTCCAAAGACGACTGGCTGCCGACGACGCTCGACGCCGAGGTCGACATCGAGCGCCCCGGAGGCACGATCCACCTCTCGCTGCTGGACGGCTCGGGCAACATCGCGTGCGTCACGACCACCAGCGGATTGGCCTACAAGATCCCCGGTCGCGTGGGGGACTCGCCGATCATCGGTGTGGGGCTCTACTGCACCAACGAGGTGGGCAGCTGCGGCTCCACGGGACGCGGTGAGTCCGTGATCATCGACTGCGGGTCGTTCGCGGTGGTCGAGCACATGCGCCACGGGCGCAGCCCGCAGGAAGCGTGTCTCGAGGTCCTGTCACGCATCGCGCGGCACGCCCCCGGTCGTCATCGCGACGCGGACGGCAAGCCCGACTTCAACGTGCAGTTCTACGCCATGTCGATCGACGGCGACTATGCCGGGGCCGCCCTGAAGCCGCGCGGACGCTTCGCCGTCGCCGATCGGGAAGGCGGCGTGCGTCACGAGGACTGCGCCACTCCCGCATGATTCGCGGTGCGCCGTGGGATTCTCGCGGTGCGCCGTGGGATTCGCGGTGCGCCGTGGGACGCCTGATCGGCGTCGACTGCGACGGGCGCCGGGGTCAGCCCGCGCTGCGCAGCGTGAAGTGCAGGCGCATGATCGAGCGGCGGTCTTCTTCGCGGTCGAGATTGCGGTAGCAGCTGTCGAAGTCGAGCCAGCGCACGATGGCCAGGTCGGAGCGCGGACGCAGATCGCTCCCGGGCGCCGGGGTGCGATACCCCACCGACCAGTCGATCTCCTCCATGTCGCCGATCTGGGTGTGAGTGGCCAGGCGCAGGTCGACGATCTCACCCGGGGCGTGCAGCCCCACGTCTTCACCGACGTTGCGCATGGCCGCCTGGAACAGCGACTCGTGCGGCTGCATCACGCCGCGCAGAGGCGACCAGAACGAGTCGTGCTCGGGCACGTAGCGCACCACGAGGTAGTCGATGTCCCGGTCCCGTTGCCGGAAGACGAAGACGCGGACCATGTGGAGCTGCTGCTGCACGTGAGGACTCGGCGTATGCGAGCCGACGAGGCACCGAGGCACTTGCCCGGGAGGATTCGACGGCAAACGGGGAACGGCGGGCCTGGAAGCACTGTGGCTTCTATCGGCCTCGTCCCTCGCCGGAGTTGAACGACTTCAACTCAGCTCGGTGCGGAGACCGGAGAAGCGGCGCCGAAGTTGCCTTCCACGACCGCTTTGAAGCCTTGCAGCGCCGTGCGCTGCATCCAGAAGTGTAGCCCACGAATCCCACCCAGTTCCTCGCCGCCGCCGGCGCGCCCCGGTCCGCCGTGGATCATGGACGGCAGCACCGTTCCGGCGCCCGTGCCCTGATCCGCCAGCCGCGAGCCTGCCAGGTAGAGACGCCCGCTGTAGGGGGCGAGTTCGGAGGCCAGTTCCACCGGCAGCTTGCGATCGTCGCTGTAGACGGAGGTGACCAGGCCGCCGCCGCCGAGCGCCACGAGTCGGGCGGCCTCCGTCACGGCGCCCGAGTAGGGCAGGACACAGGCCACGGGCCCGAACACCTCCTCGGCGTGGAACGCGGCAGCAGCGCCGTCCCGGGCCCGCAGCAGCGTGGGCGCCAGGAAGTAGCCGGTCTCCGTGATGCGCTCGGAACCGCCGGTGACCACGGCCGACTCGGCAGCGAGCCGGTCGATGCCGGCGCGCACGTCGCCCAGCTGGCCCGCGGTGGTGAGCGGCCCCATGCGCACGCCCTTCTGGGAGGGGTCACCGACCTGGATCTTGCCCAGCTCGGCGGCCAGCGCCTCGCAGGCTGCGTCGACCAGTTCGTCCGGCACGAAGATGCGCCGGGTGGCGGTGCACTTCTGTCCGGCCTTCTGCGTCATCTCGCGCGCGGTGTCGCGTACGAACAGGTCGAAGCAGTCACTGTCCGCGTCGACGTCCGACGCGACCACGGTGGCGTTGAGCGAATCCGCCTCGACGTTGAGGCGCGCTCCGCGCTCGACGAAGCTGGGGTGCACGCGCAAGCGGCGGGCCGTGTCGCTGCTGCCGGTGAAGGCGACGCCGTCCTGGGCATCGAGGTGATCGAGCAGATCCCCCGCGCTCCCGACGAGCGCGCTGAAGGCGCCCTCCGGCAGGATGCCCGCGTCGGCGACGAGGCGCGCGATGTGCTCGGCCATCATGGCGGTGGGCGTGGCCGGCTTGCTCAGCACCGGGACGCCGGCGAGCAGCGCGCAGGCCGCCTTCTCCATCATGCCCCACGCGGGGAAGTTGAACGCGTTGATGTGCACGGCCACGCCGCGGCGTGAGGTCCACACGTGCTGTCCGTGGAAGCGCGAGGTGCGCCCGAGTTGCATGCCCTCGCCGTCCGGCAGGGACGCGCTGTCGGGCAGCGACTTGGCCCAATGAGCGTAGGCGGCGAGCGTGCCGGTGGCGCCGTCGATGTCGAACTTGGCGTCACCGCGCGTGTTCCCCGCGTTGGCGATGCCCACGTCGATCAGCGCCTCGCGCTGCTCGTGGATCACGGCCGAGAGGGCCTTCAGTGCCGCACCGCGCTCTGCGAACGACATGGCGCGCAGGGCCGGGCCGCCCTTGGTGCGCGCGAACTCGACCGCCGCCGCGAGGTCCAGGCCGGTGGTCGACGCCGTGGCGAGGGCCCGCTCGGTGGTGGGATTGACGAGGGTCGCGCCCTGGTCGTTCCCGTCCGTCCAACGGCCGCTCAAGAAGCTCTGCAAACGGGAGGTGTCCGCCTGACCCATGCCAGACTCCTGAGGCGTGAATGGGGGCAATCCGGGTCGCCGCGGGGGGCGGACGTCCGCAAGGAGGCCGCAGGCTAGCGCTCCGGAGCCCCGGGGCAAGGCCCCGTCCTCGGGCGAGGCCCGGTGGCCCGGCGGGGTCCCGTCGCCCGGCGAGGCTCCCTCCCGGCGGTCACGGCAGGGGGCACCATGTGGCCGCCGGGGCGGACAGCACCCCGCCCCCCAGATCCAGCGCCTGGGTCACGACCCAGAGCGGAACGCCGGGGGGCGAGTCGACGGCGAAACAGGCACGCACCCGTCCGAGGACGTCGACCCCGGCAGGCAGGACCAGCACCGGCCCGTCGATCACCACCGACGGGTAGATCCTCACCGGCGCCGCCGGTCGCGGCACGAGCTGGCCCCCGGGGAGGGTCGGTCCCATGGCGAAAGCGAGCAGGACGGCTCCCCCGGGGGGCAGGTTCCCGTAGGCGAACTCGAGCATCGCTCCCGGCGCGAGCGGCACTTCCCCGGCCGACACGTCGGCGCACACCTGAGGACGGGTGGCCCGGGTGATCAACATGCCGTTGAGGTCGTGGGTCGCCTTGACACTGTCGGCGGCCAGACCGAGCGCTGTTCCGTTCATGGGGCTGGCCCCCAGAGGCGCGTTGTTGAGTTCAGCCAGTCGCCCGCCGTCCCGGGTGGAGAGCACGGTCGCCCCCAGGTGCTGTCCATTGAAGAGCAGGTGCGGCAGCCCCTCGGGCTGGCCGGGCAAGGTCTCCCGCGGTGCAAAGAACCCGCCCGCCGGGTCGATCTCGAGGGCCTGCAGGTCGCCCAGGCGCTCGACGGGCGCGTTCGACGCCTTGGCGATCGCGGCGTGACGCACCATGGCGTCCACCAGCGGTTGATCCAACGCGATGCGCGCCGCGTCGGGGAAGACGTCGACCACGTCGCCCCGTGCGTCCAGCCACAGCCTGGTGCGGGGCAGGACGACCACGCCCTCATCGCCCACGAGCTGCCCCCGGACCAGTTCGTCGTGGCGGAACGAGAGATACACGTTGCCGACATCGTCCTGGGTGAAGGCATCGACGTCGACGCCGTCACTGAACGGATCATCCAGTTGCCCGAGCGCCTTGAGCACGAGACGCTCGGGCAGGAACAAGCGCACGCGCCAGCCCGGCCCCTGCCACGCCGGCTCCAGGGAGAAGAGCGTGCCGTCGAGTGCGCCCTCCCGATCCTCGTGGAAGCCCTCGATGGCACCGCCCCACGCGTTCTGCGTGCTGAAGACGAAGTCCTCGGTACGCCACGGCCGCGACCCGTCGGGCAGCAGCACGGCCGGCGGCCCGTTCCCGACGCGGCGTGTGCCCAGCGCGTCGATGTCGCCCCAGGCCACGTCCCAGTAGTCGCCGTCCCCGTCGCGGTCGCCGAGCAGGCACGCGAGCTCCGGCGTCGCCAGGACCTTGAGCGCGGTCGTCCCTGCGCCGGGCACGCAGCGAGCCACGTTGGTGTCGTACAGCGCGCCCAGTGCCGTGGGCTCCGCAGTGTCCGTCCCGGGGACGACCGCCCGGCCCAGGTCCGCCGTGTGGGCGAACTCGTTCATGACGAAGTAAAGCGCGCGGGTCGGCCCATCGTCGGCCGGCCCCCCGTCGGCCGGCCCCCCGTCGGCCGGCGCAGCGTCGGTCGGCGCAGCGTCGGTCGGCGCAGCGTTGGTCGGTGCAGCGTTGGTCGGTGCAGCGTTGGTTGGTGCAGCGTCGGTCCCGGCGAGCAGGGCCGGCCCCGGGAGGGTGGCCAGTGCCGCCAGGGATGCCAGCGCCAGATGAGCGAACGACGGGCCCGGGCGTGACGCTGAACGGTTCCGGGACCGGGATGGGGACGGGGACGGGGACCGGGACGGGGACGGGGATGGGGACGGGGACGGGGACCGGGACGGGGACGGGGACGGG
>JAJDEQ010000044.1 GCA_029259695.1 Planctomycetota bacterium | reverse complement strand
GGAGTAGCCGGCGCCCTTGACGATGCCCGCGGCGCGCTTCAGCAGCACGGCCGCCGGCGGCGTCTTGAGCACGAAGCTGAAGCTCCGGTCGGCGTAGACGGTGATCTCCGCAGGGATGATCAGGCCCGTCTGCTCGCGCGTCGCGTCGTTGTACTCCTTGACGAACCCACCGATGTTCACGCCGTGCTGACCGAGCGCAGGACCCACCGGCGGTGCCGGTGTGGCCTGCCCTGCGGGCAGTTGCAGCTTCAGTTTGGCGGCGACTTCCTTGGCCATGACTCGTGACTCGCGTGGGTGGTCCGGCGTCGAGCCTCACTCGGCTCGCCTCGGTTGCTCGACTTCTCAGGTGGCTTCGACCTGCCAGTACTCCAACTCGACCGGGGTCTCCCGGCCGAAGATGGTGACGATGACGCGCACCATGCCCTTCGCGTCGTTCACGTCGTCCACGACGCCGGTGTACGACTCGAAGGGTCCTTCGTTGATCTTGACGCGATCGCCCACCTTGAAAGCGATCTTCAGCGCGGGACGCTCCTCGGTCTTGCGCATGCCCTGCAGCACCCGTTCGACCTCGTGGTCCTCCATCGCCACCGGCATGTTCCGGTCACCACCGACGAAGTCGCCGATGCCCGCCGTCTCGCGGATCAGGTACCAGACGTCCTCCGGCACGTTGCCCTCTTCATCGATGACCATCTCGACCATGATGTAGCCGGGGTACAGCTTGCGCTGGACGACCTTCTTCTTGCCGCCCTTGATCTCGGTGATCGTCTCGGTGGGCACCAGCACGCTGGGCACGTAGCCCTCGAGCTCGGCGTTCTGCAAGCGCTGCTCGAGCTTGTCGCGCATGCGCTTCTCGGCATTCGAGGCGCAGCGCAGCACGTACCAGCGGGTCTGGATGTTTGTTTGCGGTTCGGTCATCAGAAGACGTAGTCCCGCATGAGCCGGTTGAGCAGGAAGTCCATTCCCGCCAGCGCGAACGTGAAGAACACCATCACCACCAGGATCACGATCGACGAGGTGAAGGTCTCGTTGAAGGTGGGCCAGGTGCACTTGCGCATCTCGGTTTCGGCGTCGATCAGCATGTCCGCGACCTTGGGCCGATTGAACACCCGCTGCAGGATCACCAGCAGCACGATGGCCACCACCACGGCGATGATCAGCGCCATGGTCAGCGGGATGCCCAGTACGGGCAGGTTGCCGCCCGAGAGGTCACGCTCCATGAAGCTCGGCGCGTCGTCGGTTCCCCGGAACGACAGCAACCAGTAGTACAGCGTGTAACAGCCGAACACCGCCAACGAGGCGAGCAGCAGGAAGCCGGTCGTCCTGGCGTAGGAGCCCTGGTCTGGCTTGTACTTGGGCATGCGGTTACGGATCGCCTTGGGGCCTGCGGGCCGGTTCGGCTCGCGGGCCTGTGGTGACGCCTCGGGGAGGCAGGGTCGACGTCTTGAGGGCGCGGTTGTCGTGGCAGGCCAGGAGGGATTCGAACCCCCAACCCTCGGTTTTGGAAACCGATGCTCTACCAGTTGGAGCTACTGGCCTTTCCGGCGGAGCCCTCGACGACAACGCCTCGGGGACGTCTTGGTATCTGGATTCGTTGGTTGACCGCCTGCTCGGTTCCGAAGCTCTCGGAGACCGCGCGGGCGGCTACGGCTTGCTGTCCCGCAGGGGCCGGCATGAAAGCGCCGGCCCCTGCAGACGGGACGGCTACTCGAGGATCTCCGTCACCCGGCCCGAGCCCACCGTCCGGCCACCCTCGCGGATGGCGAACTTGAGCTCGGCGTCCATGGCGATCGGCATGATCAGCTCGACGTCGACCGTCACGTTGTCGCCAGGCATGACCATCTCGGTCCCCTCGGGCAACGTGACGTTCCCGGTGACGTCCGTGGTGCGGAAGTAGAACTGCGGCCGGTATCCGTTGAAGAACGGAGTGTGGCGGCCACCTTCCTCCTTGCTCAGCACGTAGACGACACCCTTGAACTTCTTGTGCGGAGTGATGCTGCCGGGCTTGGCCAGCACCTGGCCACGCTCGATCGCCTCCTTGTCGACACCGCGCAGGAGCACGCCGACGTTGTCGCCGGCGAGACCCTCGTCGAGCGTCTTCTGGAACATCTCCACCCCGGTGCAGACCGTGGTGTCGATCTCGTCCTTCAGTCCGACGATCTCGAGGTTGTCACCCTGCTTCACGCGACCGCGCTCGACGCGACCGGTGGCCACGGTGCCACGCCCCTTGATCGAGAAGACGTCCTCGACGGGCATGATGAACGGGCGGTCCACGTCGCGAGCCGGATCCGGCACCCACGAGTCGACAGCATCCATCAGCTCCCAGATGCAGTTGAAGCGGGGATCGTCGACCGGGGCGTCCTCCTCCAGCGCCAGCTGACACTGGAGCGCGGAGCCCTGGATGATCGGGGTGTCGTCGCCGGGGAAGTCGTAGCTGCTGAGCAGCTCGCGGATCTCCAGCTCGACCAGCTCGAGCAGCTCGGGGTCGTCGACCTGGTCGACCTTGTTCATGAACACCAGCACGCTCGGCACACCGACCTGGCGAGCGAGCAGGATGTGCTCACGCGTCTGGGGCATGGGGCCGTCCGCGGCGCTCACGACGAGAATCGACCCGTCCATCTGCGCCGCGCCCGTGATCATGTTCTTCACGTAGTCGGCGTGACCCGGGCAGTCCACGTGGGCGTAGTGCCGCTTCTCGGTCTCGTACTCCACGTGCGCGGTCGCGATCGTGATGCCGCGCTCGCGCTCCTCGGGCGCTTTGTCGATCGAGTCGAATGCGCGCGCGTCGGCCAGGCCCTTCTTGGCGAGAGAGCCGGTGATCGCCGCCGTCAGCGTCGTCTTGCCGTGGTCAACGTGTCCGATGGTGCCCACATTGACGTGCGGCTTGGTGCGCTCAAAAGTTGCCTTGGCCATGTCGCTGCGAATCTCCTTGAACTGCCGCGCCTCCAACGCGACGAGATGGTGCTTTGCTGTCGCCGGCCACCGGAGCATCCGGGGACCGGCAACGCTTCGCGCTGAGCGAAGCGTTGGAGCTGCTGATGGGATTCGAACCCATGACCTCGTCCTTACCAAGGACGTGCTCTACCCCTGAGCCACAGCAGCCCTGTGCGGTTTGTCGTGTGCGGACCTGTCTCCGGGTTGCGGCGCGGGCCCCGCGAGGGGTGCTGCCGAGCGAGTTGGAGCGGGTGATGGGAATCGAACCCACGCAACCAGCTTGGAAGGCTGGGGCTCTACCACTGAGCTACACCCGCGTGTCGTGTCGATTGCCCCGCCGCGTTCGCGTCCGGGTTGGTCCTGTCTTGCCTTGCGTGCTCTCCTGCTCGCTTTCGATCGGTTCGTCTTGGTGAGGACTCGTGTGCCGCGCGGATGGTGGGGGAAGCAGGATTTGAACCTGCGTAGGCAAAGCCAACGGGTTTACAGCCCGTCCCCATTAACCACTCGGGCATTCCCCCTCCGGGGCACGCGGGACGCCTCACCGGGGGCCAGCCGGCAGTGGTCGTCTGAATGCAGAGGCCGGTCGCATCTCCACGGGCTTCCACTGAGCCGATATGCAGGCGGAACTGGTGACGAGTCCTTCAATTTCCCGCTGCACTCGCCAGACCCGTGCGCCGTCGCCGTTCAGCCGACGGGTCTGGTTTCGCGCCCGCGTCGCTTTGGAGCTAGCGACGGGACTCGAACCCACAACCGCCGGTTTACAAAACCGGAGCTCTACCAGTTGAGCTACGCTAGCGAACGTCGTGCGCGCGAAGGTTTTCTGAATACACCGGGAAAACGGCGAATCGTAGCGTTCTCGGAAATCCGAGTCAACGCTGGCCGAGGGCCGATCCTCAAGGCTT
Organism: Planctomycetota bacterium; assembly: GCA_029259695.1. GTDB lineage: Bacteria > Planctomycetota > B15-G4 > B15-G4 > B15-G4 > OFTM49. Next base: position 11,312 of record JAJDEQ010000044.1, on the reverse strand, counting down.
GCGGGGCTTCTTCGCCCCCGCCGCTGGGGAGCCCTTGCGCCGGGCCCCGTGCCCGGCCGCAGGACGGCCCCGGGCACCGAAGCGGCGGGCCACCGCCCGCCGATGGCGTTCGATCGCGCCCCGGACCTCGCGCAGGGTGTCGCCGCCGGTCTTCTCCAGCAGGGCGTCGGCCAGGACCAGGGCGGTCATGGCCTCGCCCACCACCGCCGCCGCGGGGACGGCCGTGACGTCGGAACGCTCATAGAACGCCTCGCTCGCCTCGCCGGTGGCGTAGTCCCAGGAAGCCAGGGGCCGGGAGAGGGTCGCGATGGGCTTCATGGCGGCGCGCACCACCAGCGCCTCGCCGTTGCTCATGCCGCCCTCGACGCCACCGGCCCGGTTGCTGGTCCGGGTCGGACCGGCCTCACCCGGAGGGCCGACCGGGTCGTGCACGGCACTGCCGCGCAGCCGGGCGCCGCTCCAACCGTCCCCCACCTCCACGGCCTTGATGGCGGGGATCGACAGCAGCGCGCCCCCGAGACGCGCCTCCAGCCGGGAATCGAAGCCGTCCAGCGAGCCGAGGCCGGGAGGGACGCCGAACGCGCGCACCTCGAACACCCCGCCCAGGGTGTCGCCTGCGCCCCGGGCGGCCAGCACCTCCTGCTCCAAGCGCTTGTCGGCGGCGGGGCTGAGGGAGAAGAAGGGCGAGCGGTCGCGCCGGCGCTGCAGGGCCGGCAGATCGCCCCAACCGCGCGGGGCGGGGACGTCGACGCGCCCCAGGGCCACCACGTGGCCGAGCAGTTCGACCCCGAGTTCCCGCAGCAGGTTGGCCGCCACGGCCCCCGCCGCGACCCGCGCCGCCGTCTCCCGCGCCGACGCGCGCTCGAGGATCGGGCGCATGTCGACGACGTCGTACTTCTGGGCCCCGGCCAGATCCGCATGGCCCGGGCGGGGCCGGGTGAAGGGCGGCTTGTCCGGCAGACTGTCGTCCTGGTTCCACACGGCGAGGGCCAGCGGGGCCCCCGAGGTGGCGCCCTGGTAGACGCCGGACAGGATGTCGACCCGGTCGCGTTCGATGCTCTGGCGCGCACTGCGGCCGAAGCCGCCCTGACGGCGCCGCATGAAGGCATCGACGAACTCCACGTCGATCGACAGGCCGGCGGGGAATCCCGTCAGTTGGGCGAGCATCACCCGCCCGTGAGACTCACCCGAGGTCTGGACACTCAACCGGCGCAACATGGGGGCATGAGACCACGCGCCCGCCGCGGCCGTCCACCGCCCCGTCCGAGGATGGTGGCGATCCGGGGCTGCCCGCCCTCGGCGACCAGCCCGGATCGGACCCAGCGTCCGGTGGAAGCCCGGCTCGGGCCCGCGCTACCATCCCCCGTCTCGCGGCCAGGGCCGCGACCGCGCACACACCGAGGAGTCTGTCTTGAAGCTGGGAACCACCGCCGTCCACGCAGGCTGCAAGCCCGACCCGACCACGGGCGCCATCATGACGCCGATCTTCTGCACCTCGACCTACGTGCAGGAGTACCCCGCCGTGATCAAGGACGGCTACGACTACTCGCGCGGCAAGAACCCCACGCGCACCGCGCTGCAGGAGAACCTGGCCGCGCTCGAGGGCGCGCGCCACGCGCTGGCCTTCAGCAGTGGGCTGGCGGCGACCAACACGTTGATCTCCACGCTCTCACCGGGCGACCGCGTGCTGTGCGGCAACGACCTCTACGGCGGCACCTATCGCCTGTTCCGGCAGGTCTTCGAGAAGTACGGCCTGACCTTCTCGATCGTCGACAGCACCGACCTGGCCGCGGTCGAACAGGCACTCAAGACGCCCACGCGTCTGGTCTGGGTCGAGACCCCCACCAACCCGCTGCTGCGCATCACCGATCTCGCAGCGGTCGCGCGCCTGGCCCACGACGCCGGCGCGCTGATGGCCTGCGACAACACCTTCGCGTCGCCCTGGCTCCAGCGTCCGCTCGAACTCGGATGCGACATCGTGATGCACAGCGCCACCAAGTACCTCGGCGGTCACAGCGACCTGGTGCTCGGCGCGCTCGCGCTGAACGACGACGAGTTGGCCGAACGGCTCACCTTCCTGCAGTTCGCCGTGGGCGCCGTCCCCGGCCCCCACGACTGCTTCCTCGCCCTGCGCGGTACCAAGACCCTGCACGTGCGCATGCAGCGCCATTGCGAGAACGCGGCGCGCATCGCCGCCTGGCTCGACGAGCACCCGCGCGTGCAACAGGTGCACTACCCCGGCCTTCCCGACCACCCCGGCCACGCCATCGCCGCGCGCCAGATGCGCGACTTCGGCGGCATGCTCTCGTTCGTGCTGGACGCATCGGTCCAGGAGGCGATGGACTACACCTCGCGCACGAGCGTGTTCGCCCTGGCCGAGAGTCTGGGCGGTGTCGAATCGCTGATCGAGCACCCACCGTCCATGACGCACGCATCGATTTCGGCCGAGCAGCGACGCGCGTCCGGCCTGCACGACGGACTGATCCGGCTCTCGGTCGGGATCGAGGACGTCGACGACCTGATCGAAGACCTCGACCGGGCGTTCACCACCGGCTGACCGGCGCTCAGCCGCGCGGTGCGTTTCCGCCGGGCGCGTCGGTGCCCGGCGTCTCGTCGAGTTCGTCGTCGTCCAGGTCGGGCGCCGCCGTCACGCACTCGCGCATGACCCGACCCACCTTGAACTTGACCACGCGCTTGGGCGGCACGTTCACCTTCTCGAGCGTCCGTGGGTTCTGCGCGCGGCGGGCCCGGCGCGGCTTGACCTCGAACACGCCGAAGTCCCGGAACTCCAGCCGGTTGCCGTGACTGAGCTCGCTGATGATCTCGTCCAGGAACATCTGGATGATGCTCTTGGTGATGACCTTGGTCTCGCCTGTGCGCTCGGCGATGCGGTTCACCAGGTCCTTCTTGGTGATCGTCACCGTGGAGGGGGTGCGGCCCCCGTGCCCGGACGCGTCGTCGGAGGCTCCGCGCGCGCTCTGGGGGTCAGGCCCCTGCGAATCCGGGGAAATGGAGTCCGATGCCAAGACGGCTTCTCGTGATCGGCGTCTTACCCCGCGGGTCGCGACTCTCCCCGGGGGCTCCACCGCCGCAATAAGTTCCTATCGCAACAGGACTTGTGAGCTTAGCCACGTTGAGTTGCATGTCAAGCGCGGCCAGCAGCTGACGAGCCGCCGGGGCGCTGGCCGCTGTCGAGGACCATGGTGAAGGGGCCGGCGTTGGCCAGCCGGACCTCCATGTCGGCACCGAAGACACCGCGCGCCACCGACAGCCCGGCCCGCTCGAGGCAGGTCGCGAGCAATTCCACCAGGACCTGCCCCCGGTCGGGGGCGGCGGCCCGTGTGAACGAGGGTCGGCGACCCTTGCGCCAGTCGGCCGCCAGCGTGAACTGCGGCACGACCAGGGCCGCGCCCCCCACCTCGAGCACCGAACGATTCACCTTCCCCTGCTCGTCCGGGAAGATGCGCAGGGCCGCGATCTTGTCCGCCAGCCAACGCACCGCGTCGTCCTGGTCGCCCTCGATCGCACCGCACAGCAGGCACAGCCCGGTCCCGATCTCACCGACCGTCTCGCCCGCCACCTGGACGGCAGCCCGTCGCACCCGTTGCAGGACGACGATCACCGGGGGGCGATCACGGCACCGGCGCGGCGCACGGCGCTCCGGCCATGCCGACGGCCTCGCGCACCTGCTCCAGCACACCCCGCGCCTCGGCCCGGGCGCGCCGCGCGCCCTCGGCCAGGATCCCGGCGACCTCGTCCGGCCGGGCAGCCAGGGCGGCACGCCGTTCGCGGGCCGGCCCGAAGTGCTCGTCGATGGCAGCCAGCAGCGTCTTCTTCGCGTCGCCGTAGCCGTACCCTCCGGCGGCCAGCCGGCGGGCCATCTCGTCGGCCTGCTCCGGTTCGGCCACGAGGCGGTAGATCTGGAACACCGCGCAGGCCTCGGGGTCCTTGGGCTCGTCCACGCCCAACGAGTCGGTGACGATCGACATCACGCTCTTCTTGAGCGGTTTGCCCGTGGCGAAGATCTCGATCGTGTTGCGGTACGACTTCGACATCTTCTGGCCGTCCGTGCCCGGCACCACGGCCCCGCCCTCGGCCAGCCGGGATTCGGGACGCTGGAAGACCTGGCAGTCGTAGGCGGCGTGGAAAGCCTCGGCCATGTCCTGGGTCATCTCGATGTGCTGGACCTGGTCCTTGCCCACCGGGACGACGTCCGAACGGAAGGCCAGGATGTCGGCGGCCATGAGCACCGGGTAGAAGAACAACCCCGCCCGGGGTGTGATCCCGCGCGCCACCTTGTCCTTGTAGCTGTGCCCGCGCTCGAGCAGCCCCATGCCGGTGACGCTGGAGAGGAACCAGGTCAGCTCACAGACCTCGGGCACATCCGACTGGCGCCAGAAACAGGCCTGCTCGGGGTCGAGCCCCAGGGCGAGGTAGTCGAGGGCCACGTCGTGCACCGCCGCGGCCAGCTGGGCCCGATCCTGGATGGTGGTCAGCGCGTGGTAGTCGGCGATGAAGTAGAAGGCGTCGCCCTGGTGCTGCAACTCGATGTGCTGCTGGATCGCACCGAAGTAGTTGCCGAGGTGCAGCTTCCCGCTGGGCTGGACGCCCGACAGGATGCGCTGAGGTCGGGAATCGGTCACAGGGCGCTCCAGGCTCGCCGGGCCCCGGACGCGGGGCGCCGCGGAGGAACATCCCCCGAGGAGCGACCCCGGAGCCCGCGGTCCACGACCGGCCGGCGAGCAGTGCCAACCGGGAGTGAGCACCGCGAAGAGAAATGCCCGGGCGTGAACGCGAGGCGCGGTTCGACAGCGGTGCAGGCTAGCAGATGCGCGGCCCCGCTCAAGCCACGCCCGGACAGTGGATCCGGCGCCTCCCGTCGGTCATCGTCAGGCCCCATGGAGAGCTTCGGGGACAAGACGCGAGCGCAGCGCGGCAACGCGTGGGTGGGCCTCGTCCTCGCCGTGCTGCTGAGTGCCTGTGCCGGGCTGCCGGAGGTCGATCTCAATCCGCTGTTGCGGGTCGAGCACATGCCCGGCGGTGCCGTGGAGATCGAGGCGCTGGGCCCCCTGATCGACGTGCGCGTGGCCCCCACCGGCACCTCCCACGCCTTGCGCCCGCTGTACCAGCACAAGGCCAACGGGATCGACAAGCGAACCGACTTCCTGGCGCCGTTCGGCTGCTACCAGGAGACGCGCACCGGGGCGAGCGGGCGACTGTGGCCGTTGATCTGGTCGGGCGAACGCACCGACGGGCCGGACGGGTCGGAATGGGACTTCCTGTTCTTCCCGATCATCTTCACCGGCGCGGGCCCCAACGACGGCGACGGGTACTTCGCGCTCTTCCCGCTAGCGGGTCGCACCAAGCAACTCTTCGGCATGGAGACCTTCGACTTCATCCTGTGGCCGCTGTTCATGCGCAGCCACATGAACGTGACCGAACCATCCACCAACTACTCGGTGCTGCTGCTCTTCGGCTGGACCGAAGGCGGACTGCGCGACGGCTCGTTCCGCGTGCTGCCCTTCTACCGACGGGCCGTGTCGCGCACGCCCGAGGGCGGGCCGCGCAAGATCCTGCACACCGCGCCCTGGCCCTTCTACACCTGGGGCGAGCGCTACGAGGACACCGATTCGCCGTCCCGACGCAAGGGGCTCTGGCCGCTCTACTCGTGGGAGGAGTCGGACGCCTGGTTCAAGAGCACCTGGCTCTGGCCCTTCTTCCGGGTCAACCGCAGCACCGAACCCGGCAAGGACGAGTTCCTCCACGACCTCCCGTGGCCGTTCTTCCGCAATGCACGCAGCGCCGAGGGATCGACGTTCCGGGTCTGGCCCTTCTACATGCGCTTCAAGACGGCGAACTCCGACTCGATGCACGTGCTCTGGCCCTTCGGTCGCGACCGACGCTGGGAGCCGCAGCCCGAGGGCGGCTGGGGACGTCGCGACGTGAACGTGATCCCGTTCTGGCACCACTCGCGCCTGGCCGTGCGGGACGGTGACGACGTGGAGTGGCAGGCCTGGCCGTTCGCCCACTCCACCCGCCGCGTGTCCGGCGAGCGCGACACGGGCAGCCTCTCGCTGGTACCGTTCCGGCACGTCGCCTTCATGCGCCCGATGGACGAGCTCTACGGCTTCCTGTGGACGCTGTGGCGGCACCGCAGCAACGGCACCGTGCACGAGACCCGCTGGCTGTTCGACACGACCTTCCACCGCCGCTCTCCCGAAGGAGAGCGGGTCTCGGTGCCGTTCCTCTATGCGAGCCGTCCCGAGACCCCTGACGTCCAACGCCACCAGGCCCTCTGGGGACTGAGCACGTGGCGCACCGACGATCAGGGGCTGCAATCCGCCTCCCTGCTTGGACTCGACGTATGGACACGCTGATCGCGGTCTTGCGCAAGCGCGGCGAGGCGGTGCGCCTGCTGGTCACGGGCGCCGGCTACACCGTCTCCGTGCTGCTGCACTCCGTCGGCCGCGTGCTCCCCGACCTCGTGCACCGGCGGCGCTTCGTCCGGGATCAGTTGGTCGTGTGCGGCGTCTCCCCGCTGCCGGTCGTGGCCGTGGTCGGCCTGTTCACCGGCATGATCCTCTCGCTCCAGGTCGGCGTGGAGCTGGGCAAGTACGGCCAGTCGGAGCGGGTCAGCGACATCATCGGCATCGTCCTGTTCCGCGAGATGGGCCCGTTCATGTCCGCCATGATCCTCACCGCCTCGGTCGGTTCGGCCATGGCGGCCGAGCTGGGCACGATGGCGGTCAGCGAGGAGATCGACGCGCTCGAGTGCCTGTCCATCGACGTCTACTCGTTCCTGACCATGCCCCGCTTGCTGGGCCTGATGATCATGGCCCCGATCCTCACCTTCGTCGGCAACGTGGTGGGCGTGATCGGCGGCGGCATCGTCTGCAGCACCCAGCTGGACATCCCCTTCTCGGTCTACATGCGCAACGTGCGCCTGTCGCTCGAGGCCTCACCGGGCTTCTTCGGACTGCCGGACGACATCTACACCGGCCTGGTCAAGGCCGTCGTCTTCGGTGCCCTGATCGCCACGATCAGCTGCGCCGCGGGCCTGCGCGCCCACGGCGGCGCCCTGGGCGTGGGCCGCGCCGTGCGCAGCTCGGTGGTCTCCTGCTTCCTGATGATCATGATCATCGGCTACTACCTCAGCTGGGTGTTCTACCGGTGATCCGTCTCGAGGGCGTCTCCAAGTCGTTCGGCGAGCTGACCGTGCTGCGCAAGCTCGACCTGGAAGTGGCCGAGGGTGAGACGTTCGTCATGTTGGGGCGCTCGGGAGCCGGCAAGAGCGTGTTGCTCAAGCACATCGTCGGCCTGCTCGCTCCCGACGAGGGTCGCATCTACGTCGACGACGACGAGGTCACCGGGGCTTCGGTCGCGACCCTGCGACGCATCCGCAGCGACGTCGCCTACCTGTTCCAGACCGGCGCGTTGGTGAATTGGATGACCGTCCGGGAGAACGTGTCACTGCCGCTCGTGGAGCGCCGCAGCGAATCCCACGCGGCGATCGCCAAACGGGTGGACGCAGTGCTCGAGTCGGTCGGCATGGGCGCCGCGTCCGAGAAGTTCCCGACCGAGATCTCCGGCGGCATGCGCAAGCGGGCCGCCCTGGCCCGCGTGCTCGTCCAGGAGCCCCGGGCGATCCTGTACGACGAGCCGGCGGCCGGCCTCGACCCGATCCTGACCCGCACCGTCGGCGAACTGATCAAGGACGTGCAGCGCACCGCTCAACGGACGGCGCTCGTGGTCACCCACAACCTGGGCCTGGCCTTCGAAATCGCCGACCGCATCGGACTGCACCACGAAGGCCGGCTGATCGAAGTCGGCACCCCCGAGGACTTCCGCCGGAGCGAACACCCGGCGGTCCAGACCTTCCTCAACCCTGCAGGGAAGACGCAGCAGTCATGAAGAACCACTCCACGGACGTCGTGCTCGGCATCCTCTTCTTCGGGGTGCTGATCGCCCTGGGCTACGTCACCATCGGCCTGTCGGACTTCGCGCTGGGCAAGCCGCGCTACCCCACGGACATGTTCAGCCCCGACGTGGGCTACCTGCGTCCGGGCGATCCGATCCTGCTGCACGGCATGCCGGCCGGCAAGGTGATCTCCGTCTCACGGATCACCGACCCGGTGCTGGCCCGCGCCCCCGGCGGCGAGTACGTCACCTGCACGATCCGCATCGAGACGCGGCTCGACGTGGCGCCGTTCGAGCTGCTGGCCAGCGACCACGCGATCCACATCGAGGATCGCGGCCTGCTGGGCGGCAAGCTGATCCGCATCGAGGCCGGCGAGTCGACCGACGCGGCCAACTCGGAGCTGCCGTTGATCGCGATCCTGACGCCCTCCACCTGGCAGACCGCGGGCGCGATCCTGGAGGAGAACCGCGAATCGATCGAGACGACCTTCCAGAACCTCTCCGACTTCAGCACCGAAGCCAACTCGGGCGACGGCGTGCTGGGCATGCTGGCCTACGATGCGGCGGTGACCGCCGACGTGCGGCAGTTCGTCGACAATCTGGCCGGCGTGAGCGAATCGATCAACAAGGGCGACGGCACGCTGGCGCGCCTGGTGAACGACGGCGGCCTGTTCGACGAGTACCGCACCCTCGGGGACAGCTGGAACGAGATCACCGACGGCATCGCGGCCGGCGAGGGCACTGTCGGCCGCTTGATCCAGGACCCGGAGCTGTACGACCACTGGCTCGACATCTCGCGCCGCATCGAATCGGGCGAGGGCACCGTCGGGCAACTGATCAACGACGACGCCGTGTACGTGCAGCTCAAGGACGTGCTGGTGGACCTCGAGTCCGTCGGCGACCGCCTGGCCGACGTGACGGCGCGCATCGACGCCGGCGAGGGCGTGCTGGGCACCCTGATCTCGGACGAGGAGCTGGCCGATCAGCTCAGGGAGATCGCCAAGCAGCTGCTCGGCGCGATCGAGGATGCGCGCGAGTCGGCGCCCGTCCAGGAAGTGGGCTCCCTGCTGTTCGGCACCTTCTGAGCCACCCTCAGGCGTCCAGGCCCACCGTCTGCATCAGCCCGACGTAACGGCGCATGCGCTGCAGCAGCAGTTGCGGGCGCTTGACCTCGCGCCAGATGCGCGAGGGACGCAGATAGAAGCGCCGGTACGCCCGCCGGATGTTGCGCAGCACCTCGTCCGCCGACATGGCCTTGGCCACGCCCACCGGCGTCAGCCCGCTGAACTTGCTGTAGTCGAAGTCGCGCCCGCCGCGGTCGGCCATGGACTCGTCGTAGAGCTTGGTGTCGGGGTACGGCGTGACCGCGGTGAACTGGACGGTGTCGGGGTTGAGATAGACCGCGAGGTCGATCGTCTGCCGCACCATGTCCGGCGTCTCCTCGGGGAAGCCGATCATGAAGAAGCAACGCGTGCCGATGCCGTATCGCCGACACGCGTCGATGACCGCCTTGGCGTGGGCGTGGTCCTTGATCTTGCCCCGGCTGTACTTGCGCTGGAGCACCTCGTTGCCCGACTCGACACCGAACGAGATCGACATGCACCCGGCCCGGGACATCAGTTCCAGCAGCTCGGCGTCGACGGTCTTGATCGCCGTCTCGCACTGCCACTTGAGCCCCAGGTCGGCCTCGACCATCAGCGTGCACAGGTCGACCACCCGCTGGCGATCGTGGGCGAAGAGCGGATCGCGGAAGACCACGTTGCGGATGCCCAGGTCGACCACGTGCTGCAATTCGTCGAAGACGTTGCGGGCCGAGCGTCCGCGCCAGGACACGCCCTGGGCCACGACGTAACCGCAGTAGGTGCAGTTGATCGGGCAGCCGCGAGACGACACCACCGTCGTGATCGGGCCTTCCATCGTGGGGATCCGGTAGGGGGCCCCGTCCACCAGACCGCGCGCCGGGACCGGCAGGTCGTCGAGCGACTCGCCCTGGAGCGGTGAGCGCTCGGGATTGTGCAGCAGCGCGCCATCCCGTTGCACCGACAGCCCGGGCACCTGCAGCGGATCCTCGCCGCGCGCGAGCGCCGCCACGGCATCGCGCACCGTGAGTTCGGGTTCACCGCGCACGACGGCGTCGATGGTCGAGTTGTGCAGCGCCATGTCCGGCACCTTGCTGCCCTGGCTGCCCGTGATGAACACGAAGCTGCGCGGCAGGCGCGCCTTGATGCGATCGGCGAGTTGCAGGTCGAGTTCGATGGTCGCGCTCGACGTCGCCATGAGCACGAGGTCGGCGGGACGGTCGCCCAGCTGCTCCATCACCTGTTCGGGCGGCATGGACGTGGCCTCGGCATCGATGACCGACACCTGATGCCCGTCGCGCTCGAGCAACGCACCGACGTAGAGCAGATCGATCGGCGGGTAGCAGAGCCCCTCACCGACGATCATGCCGAAACCACCCATGAGGCCACGGCTGACCCGTTGGGTGGGGGGCGGAGGAGGATTGACGAGCAGCACGTTCATGAGATTCGGGCCATCGTAGCACCCACCGTCCTTCGCCCCACGACTCCTGAGACGGCGCGACGATCGGCCGCGACCCGAAGGCGCGCGTGGGCGGGACCAGCGCGCGGGTGCCCCCTCCATCGACGCCTGAGCCGATCCCGCTTGAGGGGTGCAAGTCCTTACCTGAAGGGTGCTTGGGGGCAACGGGCCAAAACGCTGCCGATGGACGGAGGGCACCCGGAAGCCCCTCTGAGACTCCGTCTTGAACACCATCACGCCCGGCGGGCATGTGCCCGCCCTGCGCTCGTCAGCGCCTCGCGCGCTGCTCGCAACGTTCCTGTTCGGAGCCCTCGCCCTCTGCCTGGCCGGTGACCTGCCCCCCGGCACGGCGCCCTTGCGATCGGCCGACCAGCCTCTCGCCGAGGTGGAAACGCGAGTCCTGCGGGAGGCGGCTCCCGGACCGCTCCACGTCCCGCTCGCGCCGGTGCCGCAATTCGCGGCCCCGAAGGTCCCCACGACCCCGGCGCAGTGGCTCAAGCTGATCACCAAGCTCGAGAAGAAGATCGGCAAGCTGGAGGCCAAGCAGGCCAAGGTCCAGCTCAAGATCGTGCAACTCCAGGACCACATGGTGGAGGCCCAGGCTGCGCTGCTCGCGGCGAACTCACTGCCGCAGACGACGCCCCAGGAACTCAAGCTGAAGGCGCGCGCGGTCAAGAAGGCCAAGACCAAGATCAAGAAGCTGCAGAAGAAGCTGGGCAAGCTCGTGGGCAGCTTCATGAACATCGACGACAAGCTCGACGACATGGCGGTCGCACTCTCCGAGGCCCAAGCCGGCTTTGCTGACAGCGGTGGCGACGGCGGCGGCGAAGGCGGCGGCGGCGAAGGCGGCGGCGGCG
>JAJDEQ010000043.1 GCA_029259695.1 Planctomycetota bacterium | reverse complement strand
GACAACGACGTCGACATGGACTTCGACCTCCTGCTCGACGATCCCGGCGTGGAGGACCGAGGTGGCGTGCTGCAACTCGACTACCACGTGTGCCAGACGGCCATGTCGATCACGCTGCTGGACGTGACCGAGCCGGGGACGGTGGAACTGTTCGACATCGACGAGGAGTTGCTGGCCACGTTCCTCGTGCGCGCCGGAAAGGAGAACGGGGTGCAGACCATCCCCTTCGGTCCGGACGGTGTGCCGCTCACCCGTCACATCAAGCTCTCGCTCAACAGCGAGGGCGCGATCCTCGAGGTGCAAGCGTGCCCGACGCCGGGCGCCGACCTCGACCCGGGCGGCGTGGGACCCAATCCCACGGACGCCTGATCGGACGTCGCTCGACGCACGCCGATACGCGGCCCGTGCTCCCCGTCCCGGGGGTGCGGGCCGCGGTCGTGTGCGCCCGATCGGACCCGCGCAGACTCGGGGCGCAGGCGCTGCATCGCAACGGCGCCGTTGAGCCAGGTGAGGTGGCGATCACGGCCGGGCTCGGGGACGGGGTTCAAGTGCAGGGGGCGGGGGTTCAAGTGCAGGGGACGGGGGTGGCGATGAGGCGAGGTGTCACACACCCGCCAGGCCGCCGGCCGGCACGCCGCCGTCGAAGCACAGCCGCGCGGGGTCCAGCCCACGCCACCCCCACTCCCAGACACAGACCCATGCCCAACGACCTCGAAGAACGCATCGCGCACCTCGAGCAGCGCCTCGATCAGTTCGAGCAGGAGAAACTCGTCCAGCAACGGCGAGCCCGCACCTGGAAGGCGGTGCGCCTCGGCATCTTCGGCCTGCTGGCAGCGGTCTACGGCCTGTACTTCCACCAGATGACGTCGGCGCTGATCTGACGCGCATCGGCCCGGCACCGCGCCGGCCCGAGCGTGGCGACGATCGTGGCGACGACCACGGGCTTCGTGGTGGCGGCGAACGCACACGCGCAGGATCATCACTCTCGGGTTCGCGGAGCGGAAAAGGAGGCGGCCGCTGCCCGGGGCCGTCGGTGGGATGCTCCGCGAACCCCACTTTGCTCCGGTAGCCCCGCGCTGCGCCGCTGCGACTGATGCGGCGCACGGCGCCCCGGCCCCCACCGGCTCTCGCAACGTCGGGTACACTCCGGCGCTCACGCCAGGACAGGCGTGCCCCAGCCCCCCTGCTGCCCCGAGAACACGCCGATGATGAGCACCCTCTTCTGCCGCTCCCTGGCCCTGGCCATGATCGCCGTCCTGCCCTGCGCTTCGGCTCAATGGACCTTCGACGAGACGACCACGGGCGGCGACATCCTGTGGACCTCGCCTTCGTCGGTGGACTCCGCGGCCTTCGCCTACGACGTCGGCTTCCAGATCACCCTGGTCGAGGTCGGCGTCGAGTTCCTGGGTCTGCCGCTCGGCACGTTCGACGCACTGGACGGCATCCCGCCCGAAGACCTCGGCGGCGTGTTCAGCCAGGCGGGCCCCGCGCCGGTGACGTTCGTCGACGACACCTTCCTCGTCCCGCTTCCGCCCGATCCGGTGACCTTCGCCGCCGACCTCGCGGCGGGCGTGGACGGCAGCGGCTTCGGCTTCATCAACCTGACCAACGTGGTGCTCGGCACGGCGGTGGTCGACACCGGCGCGCCCTTCGGTGTCCAGACGGTGGACATCGTCAGCCTGCGCATCGGTGGCACGTTCGATGTGGTCCCGACGCGCTGGCTGGACCTGGGCGACGGACTCGCCGGCACCAACGGCCTGCCCGTGCTCGACGCGGACGGCACGCTCGTGGGCGGCGAGGCCCTCTCGCTCTCGTTGACCAACGCCCTGGCCGACACGACGGCCTTCCTCACGGTGGGCGTCGCGGCACTGAACGCACCGTTCAAGGGCGGCGTGCTCGTGCCCGACATCAACCCGCCGGGCTTCTTCTTCGCGCTCCCCACCGGCCCCGCCGGCACGATCGTGATCCCCGCCACGTGGCCCGCGGGCTTCCCGCCGAACTTCGACACGTACTACCAGTACTGGATCCAGGATCCGGCCGGTCCCTTCGGGTTTGCCGCGAGCAACGCCTGCCAGGGGCGCACGCCGTAGCGCACGAACCTGACGTGAAGCGATGACGCGACGCGCAACAGCGCGTTCGCGGGCGCCACGAAGCAAACCGAACCTCGGGGTCGGATTTGATTCCCTGCGGCCTACGTCAGGCTGCATGTAGAATCGTGTCCGCCGGGACGAGATGTCCACTTCCCCGAGGAGGACTGGTTCATGGCGTGCACCCAGACGTGCGCTGTTCCCGCGATCGTCGCCCCGCGCGGCGACGCTCTCGCCCCGCGCCGCGTGGCGCCTTCGCAGCCGTCCCCCGTCGGCGTGATCAGCGCGCTGGCTTGTACGCTCGGCTGCGTGTGCGGCCCGCTGACCACGGTCGGGCGCGCGCAGGAGATGGCGCCCGGAGAAGTCCTGATCCAACGCAAGGTCAGCAACTCGAGCGGGAACCTGACGGCCGTCGTCCCCTCGTTCGCGACCTTCGGCGGCGCGACCACCCCGCTGGGTGACATCGATGGCGACGGTCGTGACGAGATCGCCGTGGGCGCCGCCTCGGACTTCGACGAGTTCGGTCCCGAGTCCCTCTCGATCCTGACCCTGTCGAGCGACGGCATCGTGCTCGAACAGCGCGACGTGGCCCACGGCGTCGGCGGCCTGGACACGGGGCCCGAACCCACCGAGTCGTTCGCCGTGACCCTCGCCGGCATCGGCGACCTCAACGGCGACGGCATCCCCGACCTGGTCGCCGGCGAACCGGGATCGAACGACGCGGGCTTCGACAAGGGAGCCCTGTGGATCCTGTTCCTCGACGTGGACGGTTCCCTGCGCGGCCAGCACAAGCTCAGCGCCGCCACCGATCCGCTGCTGGCTGAAGCGCTCGACCCCGGCGACCACTTCGGCCGTTCGGTCACGGCCCTCGGCGACCTCGACGGCGATGGCGTGCCCGATCTCGCCGCGGGCGCCCCCAACGACGACGACGGCGGCCCCGAGCACGGCGCCGTGTACGTGCTCTTCATGAACACCGACGGTTCGCTCAAGCAGCTCCAGAAGATCAGCGACACCCAGGGCGGCTTCGATGCGACGCTGCTCTCGCTCGCCTTCCTCGGCGAGTCCATCGCCAACATCGGCGACCTCGACGATGACGGCATCACCGATCTCGTGATCGGCGCGTACGGCATGCACGAGGGCGGCTCGCAGACCGGCGGGGTCTTCGTCGTGTTCCTGAACGCGGACGGAACGGTGAAGCAGCACCAGAAGATCAGCCAGATCGCCGGCGGGCTCGAAGCCCAGCACGACTCGCTGGACCTGTTCGGCGGCACCGTCGCCGCGTTGGGCGACGTGGACGGAGACGGCGTCGAGGACATCGCCGTGGGCTCGACGGGCGACGATGACGGCGGCTTCAACCGTGGCGCCGCCTACGTCCTGCTGCTCGAGCGCGACGGACGGGTCCACACCACGCACAAGATCAGCTCGCTGGTGGGCGGCTTCCAGGGTCAACTCGACGACGAGGACTGGTTCGGCGCGGTCGGCTGCCCGGGGGACATCAACGGAGACGGCATCGGCGACCTCGCGGTGGGCGCCTTGTTCGATGACGACGGCAGCGTCGACACCGGCGCCCTGTGGTTGCTCTTCCTCCAGGGCGCGGACTGCGACGCGATCAACAACGGCGACTGGAGCGACCTCGGTCACGGGCTCGCCGGGCTCTTCGGGGAACCGTGCCTGTTCGGCTTCGGCGCGCTGGAGGGCGGCAACACGATCTCGGTCGCCTTGCGCGCGGCGCGCGGCCAGTCGCGCGCGCAGCTGGCCGTCGGCGTCCAAGCCGTCGACACGCCCTTCAAGGGCGGCGTCATGGTGCCGGACGTGCTCTCGCCGCCGGGCTTCCTGACGACCTTCACCACCGACCGCCATGGCCGCGTGGACCTCGACACGACGTGGCCCGGAGGTGTCCCCCAGGGCGCGCAGATCTACCTGCAGTTCTGGATCGACGACCCCACGGCGCCGCAGAACCTGTCCGCCTCCAACGCCATCGTGGGCAGCGTGCCCTAGCAGCTCGTGCGAAGAGTCATCCGCGCCGACGAACGGCCCGGACGCACCGGCTTCAGACCTCGAGGATCGCGCGCGCCGCGAGTTGTCCCGGGCCGCAGCTGATGCCCCCGCCGGGGTGGCTTCCGGCGCCGCACAGGTACAGGCCGGCGAGCGGCGTGGCGTAGCGCGAGCAGGACGGGTTGGGGCGCATGTGCAGCAGTTGGTCCAGGGCGTGCTCGCCGTGCTGGACCTGCCCGCCGGTGAGCCCGTAGGTCCGTTCGATGTCCCGCGGCGTGAGCAGGCGCGACGCCACCACGTGCTCGGCGACGTCGTCCACGTATTCGCCCAGGGTCGCGAGCACGGCGCGCTCCAGTTCGGCGCGCCGCTCGTCGGTCCAACCGCCGAGCACGTCCAGCGGCACCCAGTGCACGAGGATCGAGACGACCTGATGACCCTCGGTGGCGAGGTACGGGGCGCGGATCGACGGGACGTGGATCTCCAGGTGCGGCCGTTGCGGGAGCTCGCCGTACTTCACCGGGTCGTAGGCCCGCTCCAGGTCGTCGAGTGTCTCGCCCACGTGCGCCCGCTCGAAGACCTCGTCCGGGCGACAGCGGAAGCGCAGTTCACCGCGCCAGGCCAGATCGAGCTTGGCCGTGGTCCCGCGCATGCGCCACGCACCGAGTTGCTCTTCCAGGTGGAGCGCCAGCGCGCCGCGCGGCATGAGGCCCAGCAGCGTGCGTGGATCGCACGAGGCGGCGACCACATCGGCGTGCAACGTCTCGCCATCCTCGAGCTCGACGCCGCGAGCCCAGCCCGCGCTGACCAGCACCTTCGACACGCGCGCATCGGTGCGCAGTTCGCACCCGGCGGCGCGCGCCGTGGCGGCCAGCGCATCCACCAGACCCGCCGGACCGCTGGCGACGCTGCGCCCCGAGCTGCACTCGTGCAGCAACAAGTTCGCGGCCGTGCCCGGTGACCACGGGCCCACCCAGCCGCCGCGCACCGCAGGACCGGCGAGCAGACTCTTGAGCAGCGGCGTCTCGAACCACTCACCGACCCAGTCGGCGACGCACATCGGCCCCACGCGCAGCAGCTCGGTCATGTCCCGCCGGCCCAGGCGGCGCAAGGCCAGCCCGGTGCGCGCGAGTTCCCACTTGCCACGGATCGAGCCGGGCGCCGTGTCCGGCGGCGGTTCGTTGAGCACGCGTTGCACGAAGGGGCGCAGACGCCCCAGGGACGCGCGCCAGTCGAGCCACGCGGCGGTGTCCGCCTGGCTCACCGGGTCGAGCTCGGCCTGCATGTGCACGTCGTTGCGCGACAACACGAGTCCGCGACCGTCGCGTTGCGGCGCGAACACGTTGGGTTCCGCGTCGGCGAAGCGCATGCCGTGCTTGACCAGGTCGAGCTGCTCGACCACGGCGCCGCGCAGGTTGGTGGTGTCCTGCAACAGGCCGGGCGTCGTGAAGCCGGGCGCGAATTCGTCCCGCGCGGCCAGGCCGCCCAGCACCGGGCGCGCTTCGAGCACCGCCACCCGTCGCCCCGCCTGGCCCAGCAGCGCGGCCGTCGTCAGCCCGTTGTGACCACCGCCGATGACAAGCGCGTCGTAGCTCACGTCAAACCGCCTTCGTGCCGAGCAACGTGCGCGCGGCCAGGGCGCCGCTGGCGCCCATGATGCCACCGCCGGGGTGCGTCCCCGAACCGCACATCCACAGGCCGTCCACCGGCGTGCGGTAGTGCGCCCAGCCCGGCGCGGGACGCTGGAAAGCCAACTGCTCGAGGCTGAGTTCCCCGTGGAAGATGTTGCCCTCGGTGAGCCCGAAGTCCTGCTCCAGGTCCCACGGGGTGAGCACCTGCCGGAACAGGATCGACTCCTTCAGGCCCGGGATGTACTCGGCCAGCGTGTCCACCACCGTGTCGCCGAAGGCCTCCCGTTGCTCGGGCCAGCGATCGGCACCGCCGGCGAGGTTGTAGGGGGCGTACTGCACGAAGCACGAGATCACGTGCTTGCCCGGGGGCGCCACCGACGGATCCACGACCGAGGGGATCACCACGTTCAGGTAGGGCCGCTTGGAGAACGCTCCGTACTTGGCCTCGTCGTATGCGCGTTCCAGGTAGGCCACGCTGGGGGCGATGGCCACGTCACCGCGCATGTGCGGGCCGTCACCGGGTCGGCAGGCGAACTCCGGCAGGCGGTCGACGGCCAGGTTCACCTTGCCCGAGCTGCCGCGCAGCTTGTAGCGCTCGATCTGGGTGACGAACTCGTCCGGCAGGTGTTCGCTGCCCACGAGCCCCAGGAAGGTGAGCCGCGGATCCACGCCCGACACCACGATCCGTGCGTCGAACACGTCGCCGTTCTCGAGCACGACCCCGGACGCCCGGCCGTCGCGCACGAGGATCTTCTCGATCGGTGTCTCGGTGCGGACGTCCGCGCCGTAGTGGCGCGCCGCCGCGGCGATCGCCTCGCTCACCTGTCCCGTGCCGCCCTTGCTGAAGCCCCAGGAGCGGAAGGCGCCGTCGATCTCACCCATGTAGTGGTGCAACAGGACGTAGGCAGTACCCGGACTGCGTACACCCAGGTAGGTGCCGATGATGCCGCTGACGGACATGGGCGCCTTGAGCACGTCCGACTCGAACCACTCGTCGAGGAAGTCGGCGGCGCTCATCGTCATCATCTTGGTGAGGATGCGGCGCTGCTCGTCGTTCATCTCGCGCATGCGCCCGGCCGTACGCCAGAGATCGGCCAGGTTGCGGGGCTTGAGCGACCACGGGTCCGGCGCGGGCGAGTCGATCAGCGGCTTCACGAAGCGCGCCATCTGGGCCATGGTCTTGCCGAACTCGGGATAGCGCTCGGCGTCGCGCTGGCTGAAGGCCGCGATCTCGCGGCGCGTGGCCTCGGCGTCGGACCAGCGGGCCAGCGAGCGCCCGTCGGGCAAGGGGCTGAAGGAACAGTCGAGCGGGATGATCTGCAGACCGAAGCGCGTCAGGTCGAGGTCGCGGATGATCCACGGCCGCAGCAGGCTGACCACGTACGAGCAGACCGAGAAGGTGAACCCGGGGTAGAGCTCTTCGGAGACGGCCGCGCCGCCCAGCACGTGCCGTCGTTCGAGCACCAGCACCTTGCGGCCGGCCCGCGCGAGGTAGGCCGCACACACCAGGCCGTTGTGGCCGCCACCCACGATGATCGCATCCCAACGGGTCAAGCCATCGGCTCCGTGGCGGGCGCCGCCGGTTGTCCGGAAGCAGCAGCGGAGCGGGGCGTCGCGCGCTTGCGCTCGGGGTCGAAGAAGGGCGTGTCCACCACGGTCGCCCGGATGCGGTGGCGTTCGAACTCCACCGTCACCTCCAGGCCCAACTCGGTGCCGACCGCGGCATGGGGTGTGCGCACCGACGCCAGCGAGATGTGTTGCTTCAGCACGGGTGACCAGGTGCTGCTGGTGGCCTGCCCCACCTGGACGCCGCGCCGCGTGTCGGCGTACACCGGCACCGCGACGCGCGACGCGCTGGACGCGAGATGCGGTGGCAGCTTGAAGCTGTCGTAGAGCCGTTCGAGTTCGTCCCAGTCGGTGTGCAGCCCGACGAGCGCCCACTCCGAGCCCGCCTGCTGCTCCTGGGCCAGGGCCTCGCTGCCCACGAACGGGTCGCGGTCGAGGTGCACGCTCCAGCCCAGCCCGAGCTCGAACGGGGTCGAGGTCTGGCTCGGCAGGACGCAGCGCCGGGCGCTGAAGTAGTCCACGCCGAGCAGCACGAACCCCGCTTCGATGCGGCAGACGTCGAGCGCGTCGAGGCCGAGCAGGGTCATGCCGTGAGGCCGCCCCGCCTCGACCAGGGCGTCCCACACCACGAGCGCGCCGTCGTTGGGCGCCCAGACCTCGTAACCGAGATCGCCGGTGTAGCCGGTGCGCGTGACATCGACGTCCACACCCGCGATGCGTGTGCGCATGGCACGGAAGAAACGCAGGCCGGAGACGTCGTCGTCGCACGCATCGCCAAGCACGCTGCGGGCCGCGGGGCCTTGCAGGGCCACCGCCGCGAGCCGATCACTGACGTCCTCGATGCGGACGTCGAAGCGGCGCGCCTGATGGACCAGCCAACCGTAGGAGGGATCAGCCGACGTCACGCGGTAGCTGGCATCGTCGCGGCGCGTGATCGTGCCGTCGTCCAGCACGCGCCCCGACGCGTCGCACCAGCAGCCGTACCCCACCTGGCCGAGCTTGAGCCGACCCACGTGGCGTGCCGTCACCCAGTCGAGGAACGCCGTCGCGTCCGGCCCGCTCACGTCCAGCTTGTAGAGCGGCGTCACGTCGATCAGCCCGGCCGCGTGGCGCACGGCGAAGTACTCGGGCTCGTGGCACAACTCGTACGAGCACACCGCGTAGTAGCCCGCCCACTCCTTCCACTTCATGCTCGCGCAGCGCGCCGAGGTGCGGTCGTGGAAGGGGGTCGGCAGGGGCATCGGGCTCGCTCGGTCGACGACAGGCGAGAGGTACCCTACCAAGCGCGAGCCTTGAGCCGGTAGGCGGACCCAGGCCGCGGGAATCCACAGCCCACCCTTCAACCCGACGCCTGCCGCGAGCAAGATGTCGGCAGGCGGCGCGCGCGACGACCGCAGGCGCCAGCAACGGAGGCACGGGGATCGCATGGCCGGCAACTCTTCTCAGCGGGCGGTGCTCCTCGCCCTGATCGGCAATGCCTTCCTCACCGTGGTGAAGTTCGTGACCTTCGCCTTCTCGGGCTCGGGCGCCATGTTCTCCGAGGCCATGCACACATTGGCCGACACCAGCAACCAGGCCCTGCTGTTCATCGGCATCCGGCGCAGCCACAAGCCCGCCGACGCGATGTTCCACTACGGCTTCGGCGGGGAGCGCTTCCTGTTCGCGCTGCTGTCAGCCGTGGGCATCTTCGTCCTGGGCTGCGGCGTCACGCTCTATCACGGCGTGCACACGTTGAGCCACCCGCCCGAGCTGGCCTTCGACTGGTCGCTGTTCGCGGTGCTCGGCGTGGCGCTCCTGGTCGACGGCTGGGTGCTGCTGCAGGCGGTCAAGGCCGTCCACGAAGTGCGCGGCGACAGGAGCCTGCGCGAGTTCCTGCGCACCACGAGCGACCCGACCATCGCGGCCGTGCTCTTGGAAGACAGCGTCGCATGCCTGGGCGTGCTGATCGCCGCGGCAGGCATCGCCCTGTCGTGGAGCACCGGCAGCCACATCCCCGACGCCGTCGCCACCCTGCTGATCGGACTGATGATGGGCGCCATCGCGATCTGGCTCGGATACAAGAACCGCAGCCTGATCCTGGGTCGTGCGCTGCCCGACGACGTGCAGCGCGAGATCGTGGCCTACCTGGCCGAACAACCGACGATCGAGCGCGTGCACGCGATCAAGAGCCGCATCGTCGGAGCCGAGCGGTTCAAGTTCGGCGCCGAGGTGGACTGGAACGGCGCCGTGCTGGCTGAAGGACTCGGGGCCTTCGTGGAGTCCCGGCGGGACGAACTCGGCAACGAGACCGGGCGACAGGGCTTCGCCAGGGACTTCGGCGAACGACTGACCGAGGCCCTGGGCGACGAGATCGATCGGATCGAGGCGGAGTTGCGCGAACGCTTCCCCCAGCTGGCCTTCGTCGACCTGGAGAGCGACTGAGCAACCAGGCACGGTGCGATCCGACGGCAGTCTGTCTGTGCACAGCTCCGGTGCGGCAGGCACCCGAGCGCTCCGTCCGGTCCAGGCGGACGTTGCGTTTCGCACCCGATGCGGCGCCACCGCCGCCCCCCCGCAGGAAGGCAGGCCCATGCACACCCCCCGCTCCGCTCGCTCGACCCCTCAGCGCACGGCCTTCGCCCTGGCTGCGACCGTGCTCGCGACGCTCGTCCTCGGGAACGCCATCCCGGCGGCCTCGGCGGCAGCGACTCCGCAGGCGGGACCCTCGCTCTTCGATTGCATGAAGGAGCTGCGCAACAACCTCAAGACCGTGGCCACGACCCTGTCCGATCCGACCCAGACGGAGCTGACGCTCGAGGCCGTCACGACCATGCAGGTGTATGCGCTCACCGCCAAGCCGATGGCACCGTCCAACCTGGAGCAGGTCCCGGAGGACGAGCGCGACGCGCACCAGAACGCCTTCAGGGCCGACATGGCGCGCCTGTTGGGCGAGTTGGCCGCGCTCGAGATCGACCTGCTGGAGGGACGCCGTGAGGCGGCGATGGAACGCGTGCGCGGGTCGCTGTTCAAGCTGCGCGAAGCAGCGCACGAGAGGTTCCAGGAGCAGGGCTGACCGACCCCGGAGCCGACCGGGTCCACGACCCTCTCCGGCCTTGTGGCCCCAGCCTCCGGACGGTTAGGATCCCGCGCCCATGTTGCGCAGGATCCTCTCCGCTCTCACCGGACGCCGCCCCATGCAGGTCCCCGATTTCGTTCTGCCCACCGAAGCCACGACCACCACCACCGCCAGTGGACTCCAGTACGAAGTCGTGCGCGAAGGCAAGGGCGAACGCCCCAAGGCCACCGACAACGTGACCGTGCACTACGCGGGCTGGCTCACCGACGGGCAGCCGTTCGACAGTTCCTACGGGCGCGGCGAGCCGGCCACGTTCCCGTTGAACGGGGTCATCGCGGGCTGGACCGAAGGCGTGCAGTTGATGCAGCCCGGCTCCGTGTACCGCTTCCTGATCCCGTCCGAGCTGGGCTACGGCGCGTCCGGAGCGCCGCCGATGATCGCCCCCCACGCCCAGCTCGTGTTCCAGGTCGAGCTGCTGAAGGTTGGCTGAGCCGCTCCCCTGCGTCGAACTGGAACCGGACGGCGCGGCGGACGCCAGCGTCATCTGGCTGCACGGCCTGGGCGCGGACGGCAATGACTTCGTCCCGATCGTGCCGCACCTCGGGCTCGATCCCGCAGCGCGCGTGCGCTTCGTGTTCCCGCATGCCCCGGCGATCCCGGTCACGATCAACGGCGGCTTCGTCATGCCCGCCTGGTACGACATCCTCGAGATGAACCTCGGCCGGCGTGTGGACGCGGACGGCGTGTTGCGTTCCACCGCGGCGGTGACCGACCTGATCGCCCGGGAGCACACCCGCGGCGTCCCCAGTGAGCGCATCGTCCTGGCCGGCTTCTCGCAGGGTGGCGCGATCGCCCTGCACGCGGCCCTGCGACACGAGGAACCCCTGGCCGGCGTGCTCGCGCTGTCGACCTATCTCGTGCGCGACGACACGCTCGAAGCCGAACGACACGCGATCAACGACTCCACGCCGATCTTCCAGGCCCACGGCACCCACGATCCGGTCGTGCCGCTGAAGGCCGGGCAACAGGCGCGCGATCGCCTCACGGCCCTGGGCTACGAGGTGAGCTGGCACGACTACCCGATGCAGCACGAGGTCTGCATGGAGGAGATCGCGGCCATCGGTGCTTTCCTCGGCAGTCGACTCGGCGCCCAGCGCGCCTGAGACCCGCCCCCGCGAACCCTCCGGCACTTTGCAGCCGGCGGCGAGCGGGTTAGGCTCAGCCCTCGCGAACGGCACGCGACGGGCCCGCTCGTCCAGCCACGCGATTCGTTTCCGTCTCTCTCACCCACAGGAGGCCGCCGATGTCGAGACAAGCTGAGACTGTCATCACGCGCGCCTCCGCGCTCGCCTGATGGGCCTCTCGCGGCCGGTGGGATGCGTCCCGCCGCCCCGCGCGATGCACCGCTGAGTGCGGAGTCGAGCGCTGCCCTGCGCTCGCGCCTGCCTTCGTCCACGTCCGCTGCGCCCGGATTCCGGCCGCGCTCCGGTGTGGACGTCCGTCGACCTCGATCAACACGAGGCCGCGCACTCCACCGGCGCATTGCCTGCGCCCCGAGACGAGACATTGCATCCCGACGACAAACTCCGCATGAAGCAGCGCTTCGTGCGCACCAGCAAGAAGGCCCTGGCGAGCCAGGAGAACCGCAAGCTGGCCAAGAAGGCCAAGAAGGCCGGCCGCGAATCCCAGCCCGGTCAACGCAAGCCCCGCCGCAAGGACTGGCACGCCGGCGACGACAGCCAGGACGGACCGATCTTCGAGAAGATCGTCAAGCGTCCCCGCACCAAGCCGGCCACGCCGCCCGGCAGCACACCGGGCGGCCCCCCGCAGACGAGCGCGACACCGGCTCAGCCGCCACCGGAGGGGCACCCCGCCCCGCCGCCATCGCAGCCCGACACGGGCGGCCGGCGCGCACTGGTCGTGGCGGTGGCGCGCACGATGCTCAGCGTGCGCTACACCGGCGCTGACGGGCGCTTGGCGCCGGGCGCGGAGCAGCGCGTCCCGTCACCGCACGAGTTGGGCCCCCTGGCGGTGGGCGACGAGGTCCACGTCGACCCCGTGCGCGGGCGCGTGACGCACACCGAGCCGCGCCGATCACGGTTGGCGCGACCGGACCCGTCCACCCTTCACCGCGAGCGCGTGCTGGCGGCGAACGTCGATCACGCCGTCGTCGTGCTGGTCGCTTCGAACCCCAAGCTGGGACTCGCGGATCGGGTCATCCTGGCGGTCGAGCGCGGTGGCGTGGCCCCTGTGCTGTGCGTCAACAAGGTCGACCTGCTCGCGGGGACCGCGGCCCGCGCCGAACTCGGCAACACCCTCGCCCCTTACCGGGACATGGGATTGCGCTGCCCGCTGGTCTCCGCGACCACGGGCGAGGGCATCGAGGAACTGGGCACGCTGCTCGTCGGGGCGACCTGCGTCCTGCTGGGCCACAGCGGGGTGGGCAAGTCCTCCGTGCTGAACGCACTCGACCCCGCGGCCCACGAGCGCACGGGTGCTGTGCGGGCGGGAGACGGCAAGGGCCGCCACACGACCACGAGCTCCTCGCTGCGCGAGCTGGACAACGGCACCCGGGTGATCGACACACCCGGCGTGCGCGCCTTCGGCCTGTGGCCCCTCGAGCGCGCCGCTCTCCTGGCCGCGTTCCCGGAGATCGCGGCGCACGGGGCGGGCTGCCGCTACGCCGACTGCTCACACCTCGTGGAACCCGATTGCGCGGTCCGCGATGCCGTCGAGCGCGGTGCCGTCTCCACCTTGCGACACGCCAGCTGGAGTCGCCTGGTGGGCACCCTCGGCGAACGCTGACACCGAGACGTGAAGCCGTGTGACGACTCGCGGGGCGAGTGAGATCGGAGCGGATCTCGACGCGCCCCGCGGGTCGTCGTCAGTCGGAGACCGCGGGCCTACAGGCGCGCCTTGACCATCTCGAGTCGCCCCTGGTACTCGGGGTTCTCCGGGTCGAGTTCGACGCAGCGCTGCGCCACGGAGAGGGCCTGCTGCGCGCCGGCCTGCTCGTCGTCGAAGGCCAGGTGCGCCCACGTCAACAGGTCGAGTCGCGACGCGAGCCAGTTGTCGTAGTCATCACCGTTGAAGGACAGACCGTAGTGTTCGGCCTCCGGATCGCCGAGGTCCACGGCGCGCTGCACCGCGGCCTTGGCGAGTTCCAACGCGAAGCGTCGCTCGTCGTCGTTCATCGGCGTCTCGTCGTTGCGCTCGAGCATGTAGTTCACGACGTCGTTGCCCCAGTTGAGCAGATCGCCCTGGTCGATCACTTCGTAGCAGCGCTGGAAGCCGCTGACGGACTCGTGCACCTGGCCCATCGAGGCGTGCAGGTTCGCGATCCGACTCCAGCCGGCGAAGGCCGCCTCGGGCGCCGTGACCCCCGGCATGTAGGCGTACATCGGAGCCAGGTCGTAGGTCTCGCCGGCCGGTGTGTTGGCGGCGATCTCGGTCCAGATCTCCTTCATGTCGAGCCTCACGCCGGCCGGGCTCTCGCCATGCGGGTCGGCCTCGCGGATGCTGCGCACGACCCTCTCGTAGTTGCGCCAGTCACGACACGCCTCGAGCTTCATCGCCAGTTCCAGCTGCACATCGAGGTTCTCGGGGTCCGATTCGACCGCGTGCTCCCAACCGCTCACCGTGTTGTCGGAGGACTTGATGCGACGCATCTGGTCCACGAGCGGATCGACGGGGATGAAGCCCTCGATGATCTCCTCGATGTTCCCGTTGGGCTGGGCCACGACGATCGAGGGGAAGACCTCGACGTTGTAGCGCTTCACGATCTGGGCGAAGTGATGGTCCTCCAGGTCGTACTTGAGGCACACCAGCTCGGACAGTTCGTTCGCCACCGGCTCGCTGGGGAATGTCTCCTCCACGAGCTGGTTGCTGTAGTCGCTCCAGTTGGGCACGAGCGCGATGAACACGAGTTGCTCGTTGTCGCGAGCCTCGCGCAGGGCCCGGTTGTAGCCGCCGTCGTACCAGTGCACCGACGCCACCTCGTCGTCGAGGCTCGGTGCGGGGTCGGCGGCGGTCAGCGGACTGACCAGGGCCCCGCAGAGCAGGGCGCATGTGAGGGTGATGGACATGAGTGAGTTCCTTTCAGCGCGGCGCCAGTCGCCGGACTCGAATGGACTGCAGGACTTGG
Organism: Planctomycetota bacterium; assembly: GCA_029259695.1. GTDB lineage: Bacteria > Planctomycetota > B15-G4 > B15-G4 > B15-G4 > OFTM49. Next base: position 39,966 of record JAJDEQ010000043.1, on the reverse strand, counting down.
ACGGAATGGGGTTCTCGGGTCGCATCAACGCACCACGTTGACGCGGCCGGGAGCGGCCTCGAGCGCCACGCGGCGCACTTCGCTGCCCTCTCGGCTGAGGATCATGACGACGGCCGCGTCGGACACGGCGAACACCGGCGAGCGGCCCTCGACGAGGGCCATGTCGCCGCGCTCTTCACGACGCGCGAAGCGCATGCTGTGGATCCTGACGGGCTGGCCCTGCGCATCGAGGAAGGCGACCCGGTCGGCCTCGTCGGGGCGCTCGAGCGCGACCTGCACATCCAAGCGCAGCGGGACGACGATCTCGATCGGCTGCCCCGAGATCAGCGCCGCCTGCTCGTCGCCAGCGGCGCGCCCGTAGTCGCTCGGCAGCATGCCGCGGCCCTCGACGCGCAGGAAGGCGCCCTCGAGCGGGACGGCCTCGAGCACGAATTCGCCGTCCGGGCCGCTCACGTCTCCGCGACGCATGTCGATCCAACTGCTGCCGCCGACGGCGAACGCGCTGGTGCGGATGCCGACCTCGGCACCGACCACCGGCGCCCCGCGGCGCGACACGACGCGGCCCGTGACCCTCTTGATGGTCCGTTCTCGGTCCAGGGTCAGGGTGACGCCCGTCGACGGGTGCACGGGTTCGGACGCGGTGCGAACCAGCAGCCACGAGTCCATGGCGGCGACGACGTAATCGCGGTCGAGCAAGCCGGGCAGTTCGAAGCGCCCGTCCTGGTCGGTCGACACGACGTGCCAGTCCTCGTCAGGTGCTCCGGCGAGCACGCTCTCGATGACGACGAGTCGGTCGTCGTCGTCGGAAGACGAGTCGTTGGTCTCGGTGCTGAGCACACCCTCCTGGGAGATGTTGCGATAGAACATCCCCGGGTCGGCGACCCACACGATGAGCCCGACCTGGGGCTCACCGTCGGCGCCCACGATGCGGCCGCGCATGGTCAGCGGCGCCGGACCCAGGCGCAGCTCGATCTCGTTCGGCCAGACGGCGTTCCCGTCCCCATCGAGCGGGGCGTCCATCACGGCCGGCTGCACGTCGGGAGCCATGGCGACGAGACGGTGTGCCCGCGGATCGTCACCCAGGTGCTCGAGCATGGCGCGTACGGCGGACGTCAACGGCAGCTCGAACCAACCGCCGTCGTCCGCCGCGACGACTTCGACCATGTGCGAGACACGAGCGCCCGGGGCCGGCGTGCCGTCGGCGTGCAACACCCGGCCGCGCAGCGTCACCTCGGGCCGCACGAGCGTGATCATCAGGTCGAGTGCCGCGTGCTCCGGCACGGTGGCCTCGGCGAATTCGTAACCCGGGGCACGCGCCGACAGCAGCGCACCCTCGAGGCCGGGTGCGTTGGCCAGGTCGAAGCGTCCGTCGACCCCCGTCTCGGCGCGCCAACGCAACGGCATCCCCGAGTCGAGCGCGGTTCCGAAGCGACGCTGCCAGCCGGCGGGCAGCGTCAGCTCCACTTCGGCGGCGGCGATCGCCGCGCCCCGTTCGTCGAGCACATGGCCGGCGATGCGGCGACGTGGCGCGACCACGACGGTCTGTTCCGTGTCCGGCCGGCCCAGTTCGGCGTAGCCCGCGAGGACCGTGACTGTGTGACTCGAGGCCGCGAGCACGCGGCCGGCGTGCGTGACGGGCGGGAAGACGAAGCGTCCGTCGTCGTCCGCCAGGGTGGTGAGCGTGGCGGGCCGGCGGGACATGTTGGCGCGCTGCCGATCCGGCTCGAAGCGCAGCCTCAAACCGGAGACCGGGCGACCCGCGAGGTCGACGACGCGCCCACGAACCACGACGGCCCGCGACGGCATGTCGATCGCGGCCGCCTGCTCGCGCACGTCGACCGGCTCCACGCCGCGCGCGGCGAGCGGTTGGACCGGCGACTGCCCCACCTCGGTCGGACCGGCGCCCGTCACGTCGACGGCCACGGCCGGCACGCCGCCGCCCAACGACGTGGGCGTCTCGGCCCCGATGCCTTCGAGGCCCCCGCCTCCACGCCAGACGAGCACGACGGCCAGGACTGCCGTCCCGATCACACCGGCGCCGGCCAGCGTCAGCGGCCACGCCCCCGCAGCCGCGGTTCCGGTCGCGGCCGCGCTCTCGCTCGCCGAGGACGCGCCGACCCGCTGCGCCGCCGCGGCGCCCCCGATGCCCCCGATGCCCACGATGCCCACGTCGAAGCGCCCCACGAGCGGCAGCAGCGCGGCGATCCAGTGGGAGCGTTCGCCGCCGTGCTCGGCGTCGAAGTTCGCGCGCATCTGCTCGAGTCCGCGCGAGAGGCGCTTGCGCACGGCAGCCGGCGTGGCGTCCATGCGCTCGGCGATCTCCGGCGCGCTCAATCCGTCGAGGTAGCGGTACAGCACGGTGGAGCGGTAGGGCTCGTCGAGCTTCATCACCGCCTCGACCACGCGCTGCTGCGCCTCGCCCCGCTCTACCACGTCCCCCGTGGCAGGCGCCGCTTCGGGGCGCGCGGCGCGCCGTTCTCGGGCCGCTCGGCGCGACTCGCCGCGGGCGGACTGGCGCGCCAGCGTGCGGGTCACGGTCGCCAACCAGGCTCTCAGCCCGGGGCCGCTGCGCGCCGTATGCGGCGGTCGTTCGAGCGCCGTGAGCACCGCCTGTTGCGCCACGTCGAGGGCGACGTTCGGGTCCCGCACGAGGCTGCGGGCGAGGGCCTGCACCCAGCCCATCTGGGCCAGCAGTTCCTCATGTCGGATTGCGCGTGGGGCAGGTTCCATGCTCGCCTGTGTAGGGCCGCCGCCACCCCCAGTGTGACAGCCCCGGGCGCCCGATCTCCCGCTGTCGCGCAGCGGAGCCCCCCGCGCGGGGCTCCGAAACGGTCCGAACGGGCGTTTGGCGCCACGCGACGACGACCCACGAACCAGCCGGAAAGGCCGGCCCCGGAGCGCTCAGCTCAGCTCGGAGACGACCTTGGCCAACTCACCCAGGTCCCGTTCGCCGACGATCGTGTCCGCATAGTGCTCGTGCACCCCGGCGGCGAGCATGTGCTTGCGGGCCAGCGTCCAGGCCCGCTTCATCTTGGTCTCGTTGGTCTCCACGTAGAGGTTGGAGACCGTCTCGGCCAGCTTCTGGAGGGCGATCGTGTCGCGGTGCTCGTAGTACCGCTTGATCACGCCCTTCTGGAATGGCGTGTAGTCGGGCATGCGCTGGATCCTGTCGGACGGGCTGCGGGATGTGGTCAACGACCCCGTGAGATTGACCGATCCGTCGACGCGCTTCCACCCCACCCGACAGAAGCCCGCGGGCGCGAGCGCCACCACGGTCCGGGTCCCGGGGGGCGTCCGGGATCGAGCGGTCGAGCGCCCGATTCGCCATACTGCCGCCATAGGCCCCGGTGGCGCGGCAAGTACCCTAGTCGGCGGTCGACGTACCGCGCACCCTGGGCGAGAATCGGGTCCCGCCGCGCGGCCGTCCCCAGCCCCGCCCCACCGGAACCCAGAGGAAAGCTCCCATGTTGTTCGCGCCGATCCTCCTCTCCCTGGCGATCACGCCCGCCTCGATCCAAGAAGACTCGCTGGCGGAGGCGCGCCAATTGCTCGCCGAGCAGTCGCTGCAAGAGGCGACCGCAGCCATCGAGTCCGCCTTGGAATCCGGCGCGGCGGAGGCTCGCGAAGCCCACCTGCTGCTGGCCGAGGTCCAGATCGCCGACGGTCGACCGGAGAGCGCCGTCGCGACCCTCGACGACCTGGGACTGGGTGAGGACCACGACGTGCGCATCGCCCTGGCACACGCCTACCTCGCCTGGTCGGATCAACTCGCGCTGAACAACCGCGGTGACGACGCGCAGATGATGGCGATGGACGCCCGCGCCCACCTGGAGCGCGCCGTTAAGCTCGCGCCGGACGGTCACGCCCGCGCCGCCGTCGAGCTGGGCAACCTCGTCCTCTACCGGGAAGGCGACCACAAGCGCGCACTCGAGATCGCCAATCAGACCCTGACGACCGATGGCGAGAACGGCGAGATGCTGCTGCTGCGCGGTTGCGCCGGCGTGTACGTCTACTGGAACGCGCGCGAGGCCGGGCGCGAGCCGGAGGCCGCCGAGGCCTGGCAGGCATCGGTCGACGACTTGATCGCCGCCGACAAGCAGCTGCCGCCCGACCGCGTGGAGCCGTGGTACCAGCTCGCGTGGCTGTACGAGACGAAGGGCGAGGCCTCGAAGGCCGTCGACGCTGCCATCGAGATCGTCGACCGGTCCCCCGAGACGAGCCTCGACGAGCTGTATCGCATGGCCAAGAGCTTCGCCAACCAGCGCCGCTTCGATGCGTCCTCCAAGGCCCTGGCCAAGATCGTCGCCACGAGCGCGCGCGACCTCACGATCAACCTGCGCCGCGAGGAGGACACCACCGCGGTGGCCACCGAGCTCGCTTGGTCGGTGGGCCCGTTCGTCACGCGCGGCACGCAGGATGCGCGCATCACCGCGCGCCAGATCCTGGGCGCGATCACCCAGGCCAACCCGCAGACGTCGGTGATCTGGGACAACTACGCCGTGCTCTCCCAGGAGACGGGCGAGTTCGAGCAGGCGATCGAGGCCTACGAGCGACGTCTCAAGGTCGATGGCAACGACCCGCGCACCTACAACGACCTCGCCGCGATCCTGCAGTACGACCTGCGACGCGAACAGGACCGCGCCCGCGAGCTGTACGAGAAGTGCATCGCCATGGCGGACGAACAGCTGGGCGCCGATGAGGTCGAGCCGGCCTGGCGCTCGCACCTGCTGAGCGCGAAGAACACGGCCCGCGACAACCTGAACAACCTCACCAGCCCGAGCGGCGGCACGGGAACTCGCGCCGGCGGCGGAGGCGGCGGCGGGCTGCTGGATGCGCTGCGCGAGGGGCTGCGCAACATCGAGGTGCCCGAAGTGCCCGCAGACGGTGACGACGGCGAAGCCGAGGGTGAGGCGAAGGACGCCGACACCGACTCGTCGGTCGGCTGATCGCAAGGACACGCTTGCACGCGTCGGATCGACGGGAGGACGCGCCTTGAGCGCCGTCAGCCTGCTGCTGGTGGTGCTCACCCTCGGGGCTCCCTCGTACGTCGGGAAGGCGCAGGCGACTGGACAGGTCGCCTCCGCGCCGGCGCCCCAGACGACGGAGGTGTCTCGCGTGGCCTTCGGGTCGTGCTGTCACCAATCCGGACCGTTCGGGATCTTCGACACCGTGGTGGCCAGCGAGCCGGACCTGTTCGTGTTCCTGGGTGACAACGTCTACGCCGACACGACCGACATGCAGGTCATGGCCGAGTGCTACGGGCAACTCGACGCAGCCGCTCCTTTCCAGCGGCTGCGTGCTGCCTGCCCGCTGATCGCCACCTGGGACGACCACGACTACGGGCGCAACGACGCAGGCTCCGACTACCCGCGCAAGACCGAGTCGGCACAGCAGCACCTCGACTTCTTCGGCGTGCCCGCCGACTCTCCCAGGCGACAGCGCGAGGGCGTCTACGGCGCCTACGAGTACGGCCCGCCCGAGCGGCGCCTGCAGGTCATCCTGCTCGACACACGCACCTTCCGCGGCCGGCTCCAACGCGACGCCGCCGGGCGTTACACCCCCACGGCCGACCCGACGGTCCCGCTCCTCGGCGAGGCCCAATGGAGCTGGCTCGAGGAGCAGTTGCAACGCCCGGCGCGCCTGCGGCTGCTCGTCTCGAGCATCCAGGTGTTGTCGGCCGAACACGGTTGGGAGAAGTGGGCCAACATCCCGCACGAACGCGCGCGCCTGTTTCGGCTGCTGCGCGACACCCGCGCCTCGGGCGTGATCCTGCTCAGCGGGGATCGACACTTCGCGGAGCTCTCGGTGGAAGACGTCGGGCTCGGCTACCCGTTGTTCGAGTTGACCTCGAGCGCGCTCAACCGCAGCGCGCGGGCGTGGCGTCCGATGGGACGCAACCCGTCGCGGCTCGCGGTGATGACCTCCGGCGACAACTTCGGGCTGGTGGAGGTCGATTGGGAAGGCGACGATCGCGAGGTGCGGCTGAAGATCCTGGACCGCGAGGGTGATCTGCGCATCCAGGAGAAGCTGCCGCTGGACCTGTTCGCTCGCTGACCGGCCCCGCCCCGCGCGGCGTACGAGGTCACACATCGGCGGCGGCGCATCCATTCACCTGCATATGGTGGAAAAGGATGCAAAGCCGACGCGATTCTCTGTCGATGAGACTGCTACAGGGGTCACGGTCTCACCCACCACCCGAACGGCCGGCCACGGGACCCACGCGTTTGGCCTGCCGTCTCGCACGGAATCCCACCCACCATGCCCGTCGCGATTCTTCTCGTCGCGTGCTCGGTCGTCCTCGCGGTGTTCGCGACGGTCCTCGCCGTGCGCCTGCTGCGCCTCACCGGCCAACGCACTCCCTGGACGCTGATCGTCGTGGCCGCCGGCCTGATGACGGTGCGCCACTGCCTCACGCTGTTCGACGCCTTCCAGGACCGTTCACCGAACGTTCTCGGCGAGTGCCTGGCGCTCAGCATCACGGCGCTGCTCCTGGCGGGCCTGGCGCGTTTCGTACCGCTGCTGCGCGCGATGAAGCGCACCGAGTCGGCGCTGCGCGAGAGTGAAGCCCGCACCAGGGACATGCTGGAGACGACCCAGGAGGGCATCTGGCGCTTCGACCACACCGACCGCACGACCTACGTCAACGAGACCCAGGCGCTCATGCTGGGCTACCGCCCCGCGGACATCGTGGGGCGCACCCTGTTCGAGCTGGATGCCCTGAACGACGCCGGCAAGGCCCAGGCGCGCAACATGCTCGCCGGGCTGCGGCGCGGCGAACGCCAGCACGTCGAACTGCCCTTCCGTCACCGCAGCGGAAGTGAACTCTGGGCGCTGGTCTCCGCCAGCCCGATCTTCGGTGCCGACGGGAGCTACACCGGCGCGCTGGGCATGGTGATCGACATCACCGAGCACAAGCGCTTCCAGGCGGAGAAGCTGCGCATGCAGGAGCAGCTGATCGAACGACAGAAGCTCGAGAGTCTCGGCCTGCTGGCCGGGGGCATCGCTCACGACTTCAACAACCTGCTCGTGGGCATCCTCAGCAATGCCGAGCTGGCCGCGCGCATGACACCCGAGGCCGAACCCACCCACGAGGCCCTGAAGCGCATCCAGAAGGCGGCCGAACGGGCCTCGGGGCTGACCCGGCAGATGCTGGCCTACTCGGGCAAGGGGCCGACCCAGGTGCAGAACGTCGCCCTTTCCGAGCAGATCGGGGAGATCGTCGACCTGATCCACTCGTCCGTACCCAAGAACGTCACCCTGGACTTCGAACTGGCCGAGAACCTGCCCACGCTGGAAGCCGACACGGCCCAGCTGCAGCAGGTGGTGATGAACATCATCATCAACGCGGCCGAATCCATCGGGTCGCAGGAAGGGCGGGTCAGCATCCACACGAGCGCCGTCGACATCGACGGGCCCTCCAGCGACCGCCTGTATCCCCCGGGGCAGGTCCGCGCCGGACGCTACCTGTGCCTCGAGGTACGCGACGACGGCTGCGGCATGAACGCCGAGACACGCGCCCGGATCTTCGATCCGTTCTTCACCACCAAGTTCACCGGACGCGGCCTCGGACTGGCCGCCGTGCTGGGCATCGTGCGGAGTCACGGCGGGGCACTCGACGTGCTGTCGCTCTCACCGCGCGGCACCGCGTTCCGCCTCTACTTCCCGGCCATGGCCGAGAGTCCGGCCAAGGTGGTCGCCCGCAACGCCGCCCCCGCGCGCCCGCACCAGGCCACGGTCCTGCTGATCGACGACGAGGAGATCGTGCGCACCGCGGCCCAGGCATCCATGGAGGCCATGGGCTACACGGTCATGGCCGCCGACAGCGGACGCCGCGGCCTGGAGATCTACGACGAACGGTCCGACGAGATCGACGTCGTGCTGCTCGACATGACCATGCCGGAGATGAGCGGCGCCGAGGTCTACGAGGAGCTGCAACTGCGCGACACGAACGCACGCGTCGTGCTCACCAGCGGCTACCACGAGTCGGCGGTGGCCCACCGGTTCACCGCCGAGGGCGGCGCCGCGTTCATCCAGAAGCCGTACACGCTGGATGAACTCGCCGCCACGCTCGACGGCGCGCTGGAGTCGGAGGCAGCTGTCGTCTGACACCTCGCGCCCGACCGGGGCAAGGTTCAGATCCAGGCTGACCAGTGCCCCGTCGTCACGGCGTACAGGGCGAGCAATCCGTTCGCTGCCGCGTGCGCGACGATCGCGTCGCCGAGGCTGCTCCGGCGGTAGTACGCCCAGGCAAAGAGCATGCCCGCCATGGTCCCCGCGATCAGCGCCTGATGCAGGACGCCGAACAGGACCGACGAGACGAGGAACGACGTCCAGGTGAAGCTGCCCGGCGGCACCTCGGTGAAGTCGTAGGCGATCAGACGGCGCGTGAGGTAGCCGCGGAAGGCGAGTTCCTCCACGATCGGCACGACGATCACGAAGCCGATCGTGCGCGCCATCCACCAGGCCCCCGCCGCGAGCGCCGAGAGCCCGGCCAGGTGCTCGTCGAGCATGGCGGTCACGGCGGTCTCGTCGTAGGCCGGCATGAGCAACAACCAACCGGCCGCCACCGCGGCCCCTGCGAGGATCGCCACGGCCGGCCCTCGGGGTCGCAGCGCGCTCCCGTACTCGCGACGAAAGGCGAGCAGCACGGCCCCGGCCAGCACGACGCGCAGGCCGTACCAGGCGTCGAGCCCCACGGCCACGGCACCCGTCACCATCGTGACGGCGATCAGCACCAGCAGCGGCAGCAAGTAGGCCGCCGTGGGGCGCGACGCTCCGGGTTGGGCGTGCGTGCTCTCGCGGCGCGTGAAGTAGTCCATGCGCCGGGTGAGGGCCACCGTGCCGAGGGCCACCGCGCAGAACATCACCCAACCGGCCTTGGAGTGGAACCCGCCCGAAGCGATGTCGCCGTCGATCCAGGTGCCGATGGCGACGAGCGCCGCGATGCGCACCGCGTTCGCGCACCACACCAGGACCGTGCTGAAGATCAGGATCAACCAGGCCCGCGGGAAGCGCAGGTCGTTGCGGAAGAACCAGAGATAGGCGCCCATGAAGACCCAGATCAGACCGATGCCCTGGTAGCCGGAGCAGAACGCCACGACCTGCACCATGAACTCAGAGGACCCGATGAACATCTCGTCGGGGTAGACCTCGATCACGTCGGTGAACGGGCGCAACAGGCCGTACGCCACCCACAGCGTCGCGCGGGACAGGGGCTTCCAGAGATCCCAGAGCCGAGGCGTGAGCAGACCGGCGACCCAGGCGGCCACACCGACGCCGACCGCGAACCACAACGGCCGAGCGACCCGGCGATACAGACGCTCGAGCGTCGCCGCCCGGAACAGGCCCAGCATCCACAACACGACGGAGGCCAGGCCGCAGGCGCCCCACACCAACAGCCACCCGCCCACGGAGACGTGCTCCGGCAACGGACTGTCGAACAGGTACGCGGACGAGGCCCACAACCCGCCGAACGCGATCAGGTGCCCCACGAGGAACACGTGCCCGCGGACATCGTCGCGCACCCGCGAGAGCGAGTTGCCCCGCAGGGAAGGCCACAGCGCCCGACCGAAGACGGCCAACGCAGTCAGCACGGCCAGGAGCAGGTAGCTCAGGACATAGGCCTGGCTCGCGAAGCGGCGCCAGCCGCTGGGATCCTCGCCCAACGCCACCGTGTCGAAGCGCGAGAAGAACAGGGTGATCTCGCCCACCGCCAGGGCAGCGTAGGCACCGAGTCGCAGGCCGGCTCGGAAGCTGGCGCGCTCACCGCCTCCCTCGCTCGGGTCGGCGGCGCCCGGGGCCCGCTCGTCTTCAGCCGACACGTCGGCCGGCTCGGGGGGCGGAGTCATCTGACCTGGCTTGTCATCGGGGTCCACACCCCGCCTATCGGCCGGTCGCCGGACCGGGCACGAGAGGCAACCAGCGCACGCCCCGCTTCAGGGAGTGCGCGGCGGATGGAACGGGAGCTTGGGCCGACGCGGTTCAACCGGTCGTCGGCACGCCCTCAGGCGACGCGCGGACGCCGACGGTCGGTCAGCAGGCACATCCCGCCCAGGAGCAGCGTCAGCGCCCCGCCGGCGATCGAGGGATCGATCTCGGGCGCGCGGTGGGTCGCCGCAGGCACCGCGCGCCGCGTCTGGCCCTGGCCGCTCTGGAAGTTCGACTTGCCGCCCATGTTCTTCGACTGGGACGAGGCGGGAGCGCAGAGCAGCGCGACGGCAAGGGCCATCGATCCCGCACGAAGGCAGGCAGCCAAGTTCAGCTTGGACAGCATGGTGTTGATCTCTTCCTGATTCCTGGGGGTGCCCCCCCGTGAGCGACCCGCCCCCGTGAGCAACCAATCCCCGCTATCGACTGGCGCGGCCCGAGTTCTCGAAGCCTCGACCAGTGCGTGAACCCCGGAGTATATGGAAACTCACGGGCCAAGTCGCGAGTGCGCCCGAACCGCCTGCTGCATGCGATCTGCCCCATACGCAGGAGGTCCCTGTCAGCTTTCGTCGCGGCCCCCCGTCGCCCCCCGCTTGCCTCCGCAGACCGGCTCCCGTGCACGCTCTTCCCGAGACAGGACTTGAGGGGGCTAAGTCATTGAGCCGATAGGACTTGCGCGGCGATCGGCGAACCTCCTGCCGATCCTGTTCCGAAGCCTGTTTGCTACGTGGCCCATCCTGCTGAACAACCACTGACCGACACCGAGGAGCAAGACCTCTTCCTGCCCCGAGCGACGCGACCCCGCGATCCCCACGCGGCGCTTCGATTGGCTCCCCCCGATCACTAGGCTGAAGTGCGTATACAGACTTCGGCCTCGAGAACACCTGCATCCATGAGTACACACCGTCAGTCGCCTGCCCCGAATCGCAGGCTCAGCTTCGGACTCATCACCGGCTGTGCCGTCCTCGCACTCCTTTGCGGAACGATCATCGAGAGCCCGGACATGGGCGCTGAGCGCAGTGTCGAAGCGCTCGACGTGCTCGCGTACCGCACGCGTCCGAGCGCCGCCGGCACAGACGCGAGTTGGAGCGACCTGCGCGCGGTGACGGTCACCGACGACCGCACGCTGACCGAGTTCCAGACGTCCGGTCTGGATGCGGTGGAACGCATCGACATCGAGCAGGCCGCGAACACGGTCAAGCAGCTCAAGCGTTTCGCGAAGCAACTCAAGAAGCAGGAGAACAAGCTCGGCCATGCGCAGGACAAGCTCGCGCAGGCGCAGCAGGACATGGCGAACGCCGCCGAAGAGCTGGCCGCCGCGCTGCTGCTCGAGGAGGGCAAGGCGAAGCAGAAGGCGATCTCCAAGGCCAACAAGAAGCTGAACAAGGCGGCGAAGAAGATCGCCAAGTTCACGCACAAGATCGCCCTCTACAGCTCCAACATCGAAGCGCTCACGGACAAGATCCTCGATCTCGACCCGTTCTACTTCGACGAGGACCCGGTGGACGTCGACGGTCCCGGCCTCGAGGTGCAGACCAACGGCATCGACGAGATCCTGTACAGCTGGACACCCGTCGCGGACGCCACGAGCTACACGCTCTACCTCGACGTGACCCCCGGCGTGCAGCCGGAGACCGGCTTCCCGTTCAGCACCGGCGCCACGTCGTTCCTGATCCAGGACGTGCCCGCCGGCCTGAGCGTCTACGGCGTCGTCACCGCGACCGTGGAAGGCATCGAGACCCAGCCTTCCACCGAGGTCGGCGTGTCGCTCTCCTCCCTGCCCGCCTCCCCCACCAACCTGCACGCGATCGCCGGGAGCACGACCGTGGTCGTGTCCTGGACGCCGGTCGCCGGGGCGAACAGCTACAACCTCTACTGGAGCACGTCGCCCGGCGTCTCGCCCGGCAACGGCAACCTCGTCGCCAACGTCTCGACGCCCTTCACGCACACCGGGTTGGCCTCGGGACAGACGTACTACTACGTCGTCACCGCCCTGAACCCGGTGGGCATGAGCCAGAAGTCGGCGCAGACCGCTGCGACGATCGTCAGCGGCGGGCCGCAGAACAACGACGGCTCACCGCTCGGCGTGAACCTGCACGCGATCACGTACTGGTCGCCGGAGTGGGTCTTCAAGGACGTCTTCAAGCAGTCCAAGCCGTGGTACCCGCAGGAAGCCAACTCGGGCGCCTGGGACACCGGCTTCGACCTCACGGTCAACGCGGACGGCTACCCGATCCTGGGAACCAACCCGGCCGGCAACCCCGAGGCCGCGGGCACGCTGATCTTCCGCGACCTCGAGGGCCACTACCCGTCAGGTGAGTACCTGTGCCTCTACGACGGGCAGGGCGACGTGGAAGTCGGCATGGACGCCGTGGCCACCGACGTCCAGCCCGGGCGCATCGTGTTCCGCGTCGACAACCCGAGCAACGGCGGCATCTTCCTGAAGATCGCGTCGACGCCCAACCCGGCCAACCCGGTCCACAACATCCGCATCTTCCAGTCGCAGTGGGAGGACAGCTACCAGAGCGAGCCCTTCCACCCCGCGTTCCTGCAGCGCCTCGCGCCGTTCAAGATGATGCGTTTCATGGATTGGCAGCGGACCAACCACAACGACTTCCTGCAGCACTGGTCCGACCGGGCGACGCCCGGCTTCCAGACGCAGGGTTCGCCCGAGCGGGGTGTGGCGCTGGAGCACATGATCCAGCTCAGCAACACGCTGCACGCCGACCCGTGGTTCTGCATCCCGCACCTGGCCACGGATGACTTCGTGCACCAGTTCGCCGTCATGTGCCGGGACACGCTCAACCCCGACCTCAAGCTCTACATCGAGCACTCGAACGAGGTCTGGAACGGCGCCTTCGGCCAGGCGCAGTACGCCGTGCAGGTGGGCCTCGCCCTCGGGCTGGCGGACAACGACTTCCAGGCCCAGCTGCGGTACCACGCTCAGCGCTCGATCGAGATCTTCGAGATCTTCGAGCAGGTGTTCGGCGGGACTGATCGCCTGATCCGGGTGATCGGCAGCCAGTCGGACAACCCCTGGGTCGGGACCACGGTGATGGACTGGGCCAATGCCCACGAGCACGCCGACGCCCTCGCCGTCGCCCCGTACTGGGATGGCGGCCTGACCGACAACCCGTCCGTGGCCAACATGTCGGTGGCGCAGGTGCTCGACATCTGCGAGAGCGACATCGAGGACACCAAGCTGATCACCGAGCAGAATGCGGCCAACGCCGCGGCCCGCGGCCTGACGTTGATCGCCTACGAGGGCGGCCAGCACCTCACGCCCAAGGCGAACCACGTCAACAACCAGGCCATGGTGGACAAGTTTATCGCGGTCAACCGGGCCCCGGGCATGTTCGGCCTGTACACGCAGGACCTGAACAACTGGGCCGAGGCCGGTGGCGGCATGTACGCCATCTTCTCCTCGATGTCGGTCTACTCCAAGTGGGGCAGCTGGGGGGTCATGGAGTACGAGGACCAGGACCTCTCCACGGCGCCCAAGTACCAGGCGTGCGTGCAGTTCGTGGCCGACCAGGCCTCGAACTGACCGGCTCCACGGGGCATCGCGGGCCGCCTCCCGGCCCGCACCGCCCCGCGCCGTCCTGACCCGGTACTCCGGACACCCCGTCTGGAACCCGAGCGGCCGGTCGACCCGAATGCGGGTTGGCCGGCCGCTTCGCATGTCCGCCTGGCGCCCCTCTGCACCGGCCTGGTGCACGCGGACGCACCGCGACCGGGCCTCCGTACGTACATCACGGTATCGCGACGACACCCGGCTCATGCGACCTTGCGCGACGGCAACGAACGGCGCGGGACCGTCGACGGCGCGCGTCCGACGCGGCGGCGCCCGACCTCCCCCTCGCAAGTTCCGTTCGACTCACGGTCCTTTCACCCTCAATCCCCAACACCTCACAGATCCGGCGCTAGACTGAAACCACTGACACGTGAGCAGTTGGGGGTTGTCAGTCAACAGAGATGGCTAAAGAATGGGCCAATTCGGCCTATTCCAGGGAAAACATCATCATGATCACGCAACGCTGGATCGCCCCCGCGATCGTTCTGGCGACCTTTCTCGGCATGAGTCAGGCGTCCGCCCAATACCTGCCCGGCCAGTTCCTGCCCGGTCAGCCGCAGACTCCGGTCACCCAGATCTTCAAGGACACCATCAGCGTGCGCGAGGCGCACCAGCTCATGGTCAGCCTGTCCCCCGATCGCAGCAATGCGTCGGCCCTCGAGGGACAGACCTTCTCTGGTTCGATCTACGTCTTCATCGACCCGAGCTTCGGGATCGTGGACATCACGCCGCGCCGCGCCAAGACCAAGGACACCGGCGTGGTCGATGGCAGCACCGTCGACTTCATCCGCTTCTACTACGACGACCCCAACGGCGTGGAGCCGTTCAACATCGAGGGTCTCGGTCCGTACGACTTCGCCGGCACCGGCGCGGGTGAGCAGGCGTTGCCCTTCAACACGCTGGCACAGGTCGACGGCGATCACACGATCTCGGCCGAGGTCGTGTTCACCGACGGCAGTGTCCGCTGGGTGAGCTCCACGTTCAGCACCATCGGCGGGCAAGGCCCCGGCGAGGTCCAGCACGAGTTGATGCTCAGCCAGTCGCCCGCGCGCTCCTTCTCCAGCATGCTCGACAGCCAGACCGTCTTCGGCGACATCTACGTCTTCCTGTCGCCCGAGGCCGACGTGGCGACGGTGAGCTTCCTGCTCGACGGCGTGCTGCAGACGGTCGAGGGAACTGCCCCGTTCGACTTCAACGGCGCGTTCCCCGACTCGACCCCGATCCCGCTCGACACGACCACGCTGACCGAGGGCCTGCACAACATCACGGCGAACCTCCAGCTCGTCGGCGGCGCCACCAAGCCGGTGACGGCCGACTTCACCGTCAACAACACCCAGCCGCGCCTGCAGTTCGCCCAGCAGTTCATCACCGTGGAGACGGCCGGCAACGGCACCACGTCGACCACGATCGACCTGACCACGAGCGACGGCGCACCGGCCGTGTTCGCCCTCAGCGAAGAGCTGCCGTGGCTCGAGGTCTCGCCCGTGATGGGCAACACGCCCCAGAACGTGCTGCTCGACTTCGACCTCACGGGCCTGCCCGAGGGCACCTACTTCGGGACCGTGGCCGCCGCAGGCGCCGGCCTGATCGACGGCCTGCTGAACATCACACTGCAGATCGGTCCCGCGGGCGGCTGCACCCCCGTGGCCTGCGAAGACATCCTGGTCGACCTGCCCTACGAGCTCGACTTCGAGAGCAACCACGGCTTCCTCAAGGACGGCTTCGGCCGCGGCACCGGCTTCACCTACGTCGACGTGCCGACCAACGGCACGGGCCTGATCAACAACCTGTTCCAACTCGACGCCCCGGCCGGTGAGCTGCGCATCGACACGACGCCCGGCATCATGGCCTTCGCCACCAACAGCCAGGACAACGCCCTCGGCGTGGGCATCGACGCACCCAGTCAGCTGTCGGTCCTGCACACGACCCTGCTCGACCCGCCCCTCGGCACCAACAACTACGAGCAGGCAGGCCTGTGGTTCGGCCTCGACGAGGACAACTACGTCAAGTGCGCCTACGTGTCGAGCCCGGGCGGAACCCAGGTGCAGTTCTTCGTCGAGGAGAACGGCGTCGAGACGGCATCGTTCGGCGGCGACTTCTTCGATCCCACCGGCATCGACGTGGAACTCGTGCTCAAGGTCGACCCGTTCGACCAGACGATCCGCGCCGAGGCCGGGCTGGACGGCGGCTCGCTGCTGCCGATCGGCATTCCCGTCTCCGTCCCGGACGAGTTCTTCAGCTTCGACGCGGCCGGCATCGACCCGACCATCGGCACGCGCAGCTTCGGCGGCATCTTCGCCACCCACCGCAACGGCCCCGCCCCGCTGACCTTCCGCTTCGGCGACTTCTCCGTGACCGAGGGCCCGTCGCTCGCCGCCACCGGCGACCTGGACTTCATCAAGACGTCGTTCCCGATGCCGAAGCCCACGGCCATGGCCTGGGCCCCGGACAACCGGCTCTACGTCACCAACGTGAACGGCAACGTGCACGCCTTCACGCTCGACGCCGACAACGCCGTAGTGGACGAGGAGATCATCACGCGCCTGGTCGACTTCGAGGGCGAGAACCGCCTGACGCTCGGCATCGCCGTGGATCCGTTCTCCACGCCCGGTGACGTCATCCTCTACCTGGCCCACTCCAACGCCAACCAGGGCGCGGGCGAGATCAACTCCGGCCGCATCACGAAGATCTCCGGCTCTTCGGTGGGCTTCGACACGGCCGAGCAGATCATCACCGGCCTGCCGCGCGCCCTGGCGAACCACTCGCTCAACGCGATCCACTTCGGTTCCGACCTGCGCCTGTACATCGCCAGCGCGGGCATCACCGGAGCGGGCGCCGCACCCGACCCGCTGCTGGTCAACACCGAGTTCGGCGATCGCGAAGAGCAGCCCCTCTCGGCGGCCGTGCTGGTGGCGGACATCTTCTCGCCCACCTTCGACGGCACCTGCGACAACTCGCCGAACATCTTCGCCCCCAACCCGTGCGACGTGGTCACCTACTCCACGGGCCTGCGCAACACGTACGACTTCGTGCTGCACAGCAACGGCGAGATCTACGCCACCGACAACGGCCTCGGGGTCACCGGCACCTTCCCCCCGTCCCCCACCGGCCCGTGCCCCGGCTACGGCGACCCGGACCTGTGGGACGTGGGCGGCGACAACCCGGGCCCGCAGCTCGACCTGCTGCTGCGCCTGCAGGAGAACAAGTACTACGGCCACCCGAACCCCTCGCGCGGCGAGTGTGTGTTCAAGGACGGCTCGTACCAGGGCGTCGCAGCTCCGGCAAACTACGAGCCGGCGCTGTTCGACCTGGAGCTCCACCGCTCGGCCAACGGCATCGCCGAGTACCCGTTCGACGTGGGCTGCGTGCAGCTCGGCGGCGACCTGCTGATCGCCAACTACTCGTCCGGTGACGACCTGACGCGCGTGAAGCTCACCCCGGACGGCCTGGGTGTGCTGGCCTCCGACTCGTTCGTGGGCGGCTTCAACGATCCGCTCCCGGTGCTCGTCGGCCCCGCCGGCACGATCTTCGTCGGCGAGTTCGGCGGCGACGTGATCTCGGCGCTCGTGCCGCGCAGCCTCGGTTGCTGGAACCCGGTGGCCCAGGCGGTCCCGCTGCCGGAGGCCGTGCTCGACGCAGGTGGTGCCGGGCTCGACGGCAAGTTCTACATGGTCGCCGGCAAGGTCAACGGCGGCGTCCCGATCAACACCGTGCGCGTCTTCGACCCGGCCACCGACAGCTGGGGCGCCGTGGCCGACCTCCCCGGCGAGGCCGTGGAGAACCCGGCCGTCTGCACCCAGGGCGGGAAGCTGTATGTCTTCGGTGGATCCGAGATGCCCTTTTCCGACGCGGTCACCAACGCCGCCGTGTTCAACCCCGGCACGGGGCTCTGGACGCCGCTGGCGCCCATGGGGTCGGCGCGCGGCGGCGCCACGGCCCGCGCCATGGGTGACAAGATCTACGTCACCGGCGGCATGGACGCGGCCGGCAACTCGCAGGCCACGGCCGAGGTGTACGACACGCTGACCGATTCATGGACGCCGATCTCCAGCATGATCACGCGACGTGACAACGCCGGCTCGGCGGTCTTCGACGGCAAGTTCTACGTGTTCGGCGGCCGCACGCGGAACGCCGACAACACGACCATCGACGGCACCCTCGCCAGCGCCGAGATGTACGACCCGGTCAGCGACACCTGGGTGCCGCGCGCGCCCATGCCGACCGGCCGACGCACCTTCGTGGTGGGTCTGCTCGACGGCAAGGCGCAGATCATGGGCGGCGAAGCCACCGAGCTCGGCGGCGCCTTCGCCGAGAACGAGGAGTACGACGCGGCCACCGACACCTGGCGCGTCCTGCAGAAGATGGACACGCCGCGTCACGGCGCCGCGGGTGGCACGGTCGGCAGCACGGTGTACGTGGCCGGAGGCGGACTCGTGGCCGGTTCGTCGTTCACGGACGTGACCGAGGCCTTCGGCTTCTGATCCTGAGCCGGCCCTGGCCGGTCACGGCTCTGCCCAGCCCCTCGCGACGCGTCGGCCCCTCGGGACCGGCGCGTCGTGCATTCCGGCCCCTTCGAAGTGCACAGTCGGGGGCCGCCCACCCGTCCGGGCACGCATTGATTCGCACCATTGCTTTGGAGC
The DNA here is from genome assembly GCA_029259695.1 of Planctomycetota bacterium. GTDB lineage: Bacteria > Planctomycetota > B15-G4 > B15-G4 > B15-G4 > OFTM49. Next base: position 21,825 of record JAJDEQ010000043.1, on the reverse strand, counting down.
GCCACGCGCGACACCGATATATTGGACGGATTCCAGTCCGCCTGCCGATCGAGCCGATCAGCTGACGACGGACTGGACCGAGCCGGGCGGGCTCACGCCCGCCGACGCCTCCCAAGGGACATCGAGACCCATGCAACGAGTTGCTCCGCGGGTCGCCCTCCTCGTCGCCCTCGCGGCCGGCTGGACGGCGTGTACATCATTGGTCGCGGACATCCCGCCGCACCCCCAGCCAGCCCCCGAGGCGGCCCAGTTGGGCATCCACACGCCGGGGTCGGACATCCTCGAGGACGAGGACTTCACGACGGCGGCGGACGACCAGTACACCCTCGGCGCGGGCGACCTGCTCACGGTCGACGTGTGGGCCCACGAAGACCTCTCCGGCCCCCACGTCGTCGGCCCCGACGGGCGCATCACGATCCCCATCGTGGGCCCGCTCGACATGCGCGGGCTCTCACGCGAAGCCGCCGCCATGTTGATCAGCGATTCGCTGGCGCCCTACTACCGCAACCTCGCCGTGACGGTGCGCGTCGACGAGTACCGCAGCAACACGGTGCGCGTGCTGGGCGGCGTCGAGGCCCCCGGCGAGTTCACCTTCGCGACGCGCCCCACGCTGCTCGCCGCCCTGTCGGCCGCGGGCGGCGCGACCCAGAGTGCGGGCGGCAACCAGGCCGCGCGCTGCGCCATCATCCGCGGTCGCGACCAGATCTACTGGATCGACCTGCGCGAACTGCTCTGGAACGGCAACATCTCACTCAACGTGAACCTGCGCGCGAACGACGTCGTCTACGTTCCCGACGACAACGAACTGCTCGTCTACGTGCTGGGTGAGGTCAAGAACCCCGGGGTGATGCGCCTGCAGCCGAACATGCGCCTGGCGGATGCCGTGGCCCAGGCCGGCGGCTGGTCCATCGGAGCCAAGCGGGAAGCGACACGTCTGCTGCGCCCGACGGACGGTTCACTCACGGCGGTCGACTTCAAGCAAGTCGAGCAAGGCGCCTACGAGCTCAACGTCCTGCTCGAGGAGGGCGACATCATCCACGTGCCGCGCTCGGGTCTGTCCAAGTGGAGCTACTTCTGGAAGTCCCTCAACCCGTTCGCGGGAGCGCTCTCCGTCGGCGGCTGAGATCCCGTCGCGGACCGATACGCTCGTGCCGCGTGCACGGCGTCCCTGGCTGCAGGATGACGACATGAACGAAGACAACGCCGGCTCGAACGCCTCCCCCGCCAGTCGGGTGCGGATCCTGGGCAGCCTACGCGCACACCGACGGCTCGCGATCATGGTGTTCCTCGTGATCATGATCCCCGGCGCCGCCTTCAGCTGGGTCCACGGTCGCCCGCGCTACGTCTCGGTGGCCTCGATCCAGGTGCAGCAGGCCTTCGCCAGCACCATGGAAGAAGACGCCGAGCTGCGCGGTCGCGCCACGCGCTACCGCGACTTCCTCCAGCAGCAGATGCTCAACATCCTGCGCCTGGAAGTGCTCGAAGAGGCACTGGTCGCGCTGGGAGACGAGAACCGCTGGCAGTTGCCGGGCGAGTCCCTGAGCCGCGCCGCCGAACGTCTGCAAGCCACCCTCGGCGTGATCCCGCTCCACGGCGCCCAGCAGATCGACGTGGAGCTCGAAGGCGACAGCCCCGAAGGCCTGGCCGAGATCGTCAACGCGGTGATCGACACCTACGTGGTCGTGCACCGGGGCGAGACGATCATCGGCGGCGACGAACGCTTCGCCGCGCTCGAGGAGTACCACAAGAAGGAAGCCGTCGAGGTCCGCAGCAAGCTCGGGGACAAGGCCAAGCTCGCCCAGGAAATCGGCGTCTCGAACTTCGACGTGACAGTCGCCAACCCGCACCAGTCAGCGTTGCTCGCCGCCTCGTCCGCCCTGGGCGAGGCACGCCAGCGGGTGTTCCAGACCGAGTCTCGCGTCGCCGCGCTGGAGTCCAAGCAGGAGTCCGTGCTCGAACTCGAGATCCACTCCCAGGCGCGCCTCGCCGTCGCCGAGGACGAGGCCATCGCCGAGCTGCTGCGCAAGCTCGTCGAACGGCGCAACGAGCTGATGGCACAGAAGGTCGGGCTCACGTCGAGCCACCCCGGCTACACGGAGGCCACCCAGCAGATCGCCGAGCTCGACGCGGCCATCAACGCCACGCGCGACGAAGCCATCGCCGCCGCCGCCGAGGTCCTCGAGCAACGCCGCCGCACCGAAGCCGCCGAGGCCCTCGCCCGCGCGCGCATCGACGCCGAAGAAGCCCAACTCGTCGTGGCGTCACTCGTGGCCGAAGTGGAGCACCTGCGGAAACAGGTGGGCGAGTTCGTCAGCAGCTTCGAGACCGGTCGACAGCTCGAAGACGACATCATGCGCCACCGCACGAACATCCGGGACGCCCTCGACCGCCGTGACTCGCTCGAACTCGAAGCGCAGTCCCCCGGCTACGCCCGGATCGGTTCGCGCGCCCGCCAGCCGGAGGTCCCCAGCCGCGGTGGCCGCCTCAAGTTCCTCGTGGCCTTCGCCGTGCTGGCGGCATTCGTCGCCGTCGGATCCACCATCGTGGTGGACCTGCTCGATCGCCGCATCCACTCGGCCGACGACCTGGAACGCACCTTCGGGTTCCCACCCCTGGGCTGGATCCTCGATCCGCAAGACGACCGCTCCACCCGCTTCGCCGAGGACCAGGTGCGCCGTCTCGCCCTGGCCATCGATCGCGAACACCGCACCAAGGGCACCAAGCGCTTCGTGCTGCTGGGCATCCGCCCGGACGCAGGCACGAGCGATCTGATCGAGCGCATCGGCCGGGAACTCGCCGCGGTGGGCTCCAACGCACTGACCGTCGACGCCAACGCCCGTCATCGCTCCACGGTCAGCGGACAGGCCGGGCTGGTCGACCTGCTCGAGCAACGGGTCGGCACCGAGCAGGCCATCGTGACCGGCACGCCCAGCCACGTTTTCCTCGGCAATCGCGAGGAGGGGCGCCGCACGCTCCCCGCTGCGCACCGACTGCGCGGACTGCTCGACGAACTCAGCACCGAGTTCGACGTAGTGCTGATCGATGCGCCGCCGCTCATGATGAGCTCCGACGCCGAGATGCTCGTGGGGCTGTCGGACGCCACCCTGCTGCTGGTGGTGGCCGAAGCCGAGGAAGTGGACGAGATCACCGAGGCGGTCAGCGTGCTCGAACGCCTGGCACCGCCGGTGGTCGGCGTGATCCTCAACCGCGTGCACCTCTCCGAACACGACACCGAGTCGATGGACATCCTGCAGGAGCACGACACCGGTGTGCGCGCGCGCCCCTCCGACTCCCTCGGTCGCTGGCTCAGCGCCTGACACGCCCCACGCAGGGGTGAGCCCGCCCCCGCCCCCCCGGCCCTCACTCCGAAGACGACCTTGGCCAACGCGGAGCCAGTCCCGTGGAAGTGATCGCCGTCGGCCCCGCGATCGCCGCCATCATCGTGTGCTTCCTGCGCTCGCCTGCGCGCGCGTTCCTCGACGTCTACCTGCCGACGTTGTTGCTGATCCCCGAGCACCTGCGCTGGTTCGTCCCGGGCCTGCCCGACATCGGTTTCCAGCACGCGGCCGTGCTGCCGATCGTCGCCTTCATGCCGCTCATCTCCCGCGAGCCGTGGCGCTGGAGCTTCACCGACCTGCTGGTCGTGAGCTACGTCGCCGTGTGCGGGTACTCCGAGTACCTCGCGGCGGGCTGGTGGGACACGCAGAACCTGCTGTTCGACCTGATCTGCAAGCTCGCGCTGCCGTACGTGCTGGCCAAGCGTTTCCTGGGCACGGCAGACGCATGCGGCCGTTGCGCCCGTCGCTTCGTCGCGCTGTTGTGCACCGTGATGGTCCTCTCGTTGTGGGAGTTCCGCATGGGGACGCGGCTGTTCTTCGATGACTTCTGGGCCAGCTTCTTCCCCTATGCGCCGCCCCGCCCGGTCCAGTACCGCTGGGGCTACGGGCGCATCGGCGGACCCTACGAACACGCGATCCTGGCCGGGATCATCTTCGGCGTGGCGATCCTGCTGGCCGTCTGGCTGTGGCGCACGCGCCAGTGGTCGAAGCCGAGCTGGGGCTGGATCACGCTCGGTATCGTCGGCAGCGGCAGTGCGCTGACCATGTCCCGCGGCCCCTGGCTCGGCGTGTTGTGCGGCGGCTGCATCGCTCTGATCGGCTATGTCCGGTCACGCCGCAATGCGCTGCTGATGCTGGGCGTCGCTGCGATCCTGATCGTCCCGTTGGCCATCGTGGCATTCGATCAGTACCTGGCCGGCGGCGGCCTCGGCATGCCCGGCGCGTTGCAGGCCAGCGCCCAGTACCGCGCCAACCTGATCCCGATCTACTGGCCCATCGTGATGGAGCGCCCCGTGTTCGGATGGGGCACACGCTACTGGCCCAAGGACCCGGCCCAGCCCTCGGTGGACAACGAGTTCCTGCTGCAGGCGCTCGAGCACGGCGTGCTCAGCCTAGTGCTGTTCGTCGGGCTGATCCTGTGGGTCGCCGGGCGCCTGGGTGTGTACGCGTCGCGACAACCGACGCGCAGCAGCAGCGGCGCCCTCGGCTTCACCCTGTTGGGTGTGCTCGTGAGCTACGCCGTGGCGTTGGCGACCGTCTGGCTGGGCGCCCAGACCCAGACGGTGCTGTTCATCGCCTTCGGCTGGGCCGAAGCACTCCGGATCGGCAAGCCGCTCGCAACGCGCAGACAGATCAGCCAGACTCCCGAGCAACCCCCGCCGGCGAAGCGCAGGCAGTTCCCTCGCATGCTGGCGCGCTGAGGAGTGTCTCCGATGACGGCATCGACCGTCGGCGCCACGCAGCCCGCGTCCACGAGCCACGGCGAGCCGGGCGCGACGACGACCATGCCCATCGGCTACCTGGTGCCCGAGTTCCCGGGCCAGACCCACGTCTGGATCTGGCGCGAGCTCGACCACCTGCGCAGTCAGGGCTGGACGCTGCGCCTCTTCTCCACGCGCACGCCGCCGGCCCGTGACCGCGCCCGCCACGCCTTCGCCGACGCGGCCGTGCGGGAGACCACGTTTCTCATCGCCCCAGGGCTGCTCACGCGCTCGGCGCAACTGTCCTTCGCCCTCGCCTGGGCCGCCGTGACCCGCCCGCTGGCCTTGCTGAGCTCGCTGCGTCTGGCCCTGAGCCTGCCCCTCGACGACGGTCGGCGAGCGGCCCTGCCCCTGCTCGCACCGGCCGCGCGCCTCGCCCGGCAGGCCCGCCGTGCACGCCTGGAGCACCTGCACGTGCACAGCTGCGCGAACGCAGCGGTGGTCGCCATGCTGACCGAGCGGCTCGTGGGCCTTCCGTACTCGCTCACGCTGAACGCCGACATCGGCTGGTGGGGTGGCGCCATGGCGGAGAAGTTCGCCGGCGCGCGCTTCGTCGTCGCCACCAGTCGCTGGCTGCTCGAACAGGTGCAGCGTGACCACCCGGGGCTGCCGGCCGGGAAGGCGAGCCTGTGCCACGTCGGTGTGGACACCGAGCGTTGGCAGCCCGCTGCGTCCGCTGCGTCCGCTGCGGACGACGGGTCGGCGCGCGTCCTGCGCGTGGTCTCGGTGGGACGCCTGCACGTCGGCAAGGGTCACGACGTGCTGCTGCAGGCCGTGGCGCGCCTGCGGGACGACGGGCTCTCGTTGCGCGTGCAGATCGTCGGTGGCGGCCCCGAGCGCGACGCCCTGACCGCGTCGATCCGTCAGCTGCAGCTCGAGGACGTGGTCACGCTGACCGGCTCGGCAGGCGAGGAGCAGGTCATGACGGAGTTGCGCACGGCCGACGTGTTCGTCCTCGCCAGCCGGGCCGAGGCCCTGGGCGTCGTCTACATGGAAGCCATGGCCATGGGCGTGCCCGCGATCGGCACCCGGGTGGGCGGTGTTCCCGAAGTCATCGAGGACGGCGTGGACGGGATCACCGTGCCCCCGGACGACGCGCCCGCGCTCGCCGACGCCATCGCCCGTCTCGCCGCCGACCCCGCCCTGCGGCAACGACTGGGGCAGGCCGGACGGCACAAGGTGGTCGCGCACTTCGACAGTCGCGCGGGAGCCGCGCGCCTGGCAGCGCGCATCGCGGCGTCGCACCGGGAGCGCGCGACCACGGCACAGACCTGACCGGCCGTCTCGGGCGCGAGCCCAGCGCCGGGCCATCGCGGTCCCGGCCATCGCGGTCCCGGCCGTCGCGGTCCCGGCATCGCGGTCCCGGCATCGCGACCGCGGCCGTCGCGCACTCACCCGTCGGCGAGCGCCGTTCCCCCCCGAGGCTGATCAGGGAACGGCATGCCGAAGTCCGGCTTGTGCGCCCGGCGCCCCAGGACCCATTCGTAGACGGCGAGCGTCTGCCGCGCCTTCGCATCCCAGGTGAACAGTCGCGCCACGCGAGCCCGCGCCTGCGCACCCATCACGGCGAGCGCTTCCCGCTGCGTCACCATGCGCTCCAGGACGGTGCGCACGCCGGCCACGATCTCCGCCCGCGTCCCGAGCGGAACCCGATGACCGGTCGCGTCGCTCACGAGTTCCGCCGGCCCGCCGTAGTCCACGACGATCGGCACCAGCCCGAGCGCCATGGCCTCCAGCGCCACGCCCCCACCGAACTCACGCACGCTCGGGAAGCCGAGCACCTCGCACGCGGAGAGGTGCTGCGCCAGGTCGGCGTGCTCCACCCAACCACGCAGTCGAACCCCATGGCCGAGTTGCTCCCGGGCGATGAACGCCTCGAGCTCGCCGCGCTCGGGCCCGTCGCCGATGACGTCGATCGTCACCGCCCCGCTCCTGATCAGGGGTGCCGCCGCCTCGAGCAGCATGTCGCAACCCTTGTAGGGGACGAGTCGTCCGAGGAACGCCACGCGCACCGGTCCGGTGCCCGCCGTCGCCACGCGCTCCCCCGCAGGCCCCCCGCCTGCCACGACTCCGGCCTGCACGCCTCGCGCGCCCGCCGTCGTGTCGGCGGCGCGCGCCGGAGCACCCTCGTCGAGCCCGAAGCGCGACGGATCGATGCCGTTCTCGGGGATGTAGACACAACGCTCATGGTCGCCCGCCGGCAACTGCTCGTAGGTGGCGCGAGACGCCACCAGGATCGCCGCCGCATGCCGCCGGGTGGCCCGCTGCCCGGGCAGCAGCTTGTAGGCACCGCGCACGTAGCTGAGCCACTCGCGCTCGCGCCGCCGCTCGCCGTCGAAGCCCGCCGGCCAGGGCAGACCGCCGTTGAGCGGCCCCAGCACGAAGGGCACGCCCGCCCGGGCGCAGCGCCCGGCGATCAGGCTCGGCGCCGTGGGGCTGAGGGGGGTGACGCGGTGGACCAGGTCGAACTCACCCGCGGCCAGCCGCCCGGCGAACAGCTTCCAGAGGCGGCGCTCGAAGGCGTAGTACGACAGCGATTGCAAGGCGGTGACCATCGTCCAACCCTTGCCCGAGCCGCCGCGCAGTCGCTCCGACAGTCGATACAGGGGGCGGGCCACCGATTCGTTGTCGATGGCGGTGAAGTCCCGCCCCTCGACCAGGCCCGTGCGTTCGATCGCCTCGCGGTTGCGCACCTGGGTCACCAGATGGGTCCGGGTGAGCCGTGCCATGGCCGCATATTGCGACCAGCCCACCAGCGGAACGCTGACCCACTCGGGGTTGGCCGCCTCGGCGACGAGCAGCACGCGCGGCCCCTCGCGGGCAGCGGGGTTTTGCCCGATCGGGTGTTGGTCGGCGCGTTCGCGGGATGCCATAGTCTGGTCGACCGCGACGACTTCGATGCCGCGTCCCTCCGCCGTCGGTTTGTCCCAACTTCCCCGATGCGTGTCAATCAGCCCACGACGCCGGAGCACGCACCGTCCCCAGCCGACGGTGTTCGAGAGTCCGCTGCGAGCGGTGCCGGCCTGGTGCCCCTGGCCTACCTCTCCAGTCGCTACCCCGCGGTCTCGCACACCTTCATCCTGCGCGAGGTGCTGCGCCTTCGAGAGCTGGACTTCGAGGTCCACACCGCCTCGATCAACGCCGCCGGGCTCGCCCCCGAGGGCCCCACCGAGGTCGAGCGAGGCGAGTGCGAGAACACGTTCTACGTCAAGCAGGCGGGGCTGTTCGGCACCCTCGGGGCCCACTTCGCGACCCTTGTGCGCCACCCCCTGCGCTACGTCGCCGGACTGGGCACAGCCCTGCGCCTCGGCGGCGCCGATCTGCGGGCGCTGCTGTACTCCTGCTTCTACTTTGCGGAAGCCGTGGTCATCGGGCGCTGGATGGAGCGCAACGGCGCCCGTCACCTGCACGTGCACTTCGCCAATCCCGCCGCCCTGGTGGGCCTGCTCGTGGCGCGCATCTTCGGCGTGACCTACTCGATCACCGTCCACGGCCCGGACGAGTTCTACGACGCCTTCCGACAGCGGCTGGCCGAGAAACTCGGCGCGGCCGACTTCGTCTGCTGCATCGGCCATTACGCCCGCAGTCAGCTCAGCCTGCTCAGCGACGCGACGCAGTGGAGCAAGTTCGAGGTCTGTCCCCTGGGCGTCGACCCCACGCGCTTCGAGCCCCGCACACCTCCGGTGGCCAGCCCCGGGCGCCCGTTCGAGATCCTGTGCGTCGGGCGCCTCACGCCCGCCAAGGGCCAGCACGTGTTGATCGCCGCGGTGGATCGGTTGATCCGCGAAGGGCGCCACGTGGTCCTGCGGCTGGTCGGCGACGGCCCCGATCGCGCGAGCCTGGAAGCCGAGGCCCGGCGACGTGAACTGGGCGACCGGTGCGTGTTCACCGGCGCCGTGAACCAGGACCAGGTCGGCGCCCTGTACGCCGCCGCGGACGTCTTCGTCCTGGCCAGCTTCGCCGAGGGCATCCCGGTCGTGCTGATGGAAGCCATGGCGATGGAGGTGCCCTGCATCACGACCTTCATCACCGGCATCCCCGAGCTCATCCGGACGGGTGAGGACGGCCTGCTGGTGCCCCCGTCGGACGAAGTCGGACTGGCCCAGGCCATCGCCCGGCTGGCCGACGACGACGCGTTGCGCCGGCGCCTGGGCCGGGCCGGCCGCGAACGGGTGCTCGACAAGTACGACCTGCGCCGCAACACCGAACGGCTGGCGGCGATCTTCGAGCGACGACTGTCGAGCCTGCACGCGCCCGACCGAGGGCACGCACACGGCGACCCGGACGACGCCGGCGGGGGCCGCACGGCATGAGCAACGTGCTCGCCGGCCTGGCCCTGCTGATCACCCTACCGGGCAGCCTGGAACTGCTCGTGCTCACCATCGCGGCCCTGCTGCCGCGTCGGCCCGGGCCCGAGGCCGAGTCGGTGCGCCTGGCCGTCGTGATCCCCGCGCACAACGAAGCCGCCACGATCGGCCGGGCGGTGAAGAGCCTGCAGCCGCTGGGGCCCGGCGCCGGAGGTGCCGAGATCATCGTCGTGGCCGACAACTGCAGCGACGACACCGCCGAGCGGGCGCGCGCCGCGGGAGCCCGGGTGCTGGTCCGGGACGACCTCGAACGCCGCGGCAAGCCCTTCGCCCTCGAACTCGCCTTCCGCACGCTGTTCGGTGACGCCGTGGTCGCCCCGGCGGACGACGAGCCGACGGACGCGGCGCCCCCCTCCGGCCCTCCGGCCCCCCACGACGCCGCGCCGGTGCCCGAAGACGCCCCGGACGCCGTGGCCATCCTCGACGCGGACACCGTGGCCGGCGCCGACTTCGTGGCCCAGGTCCGCCGCGAACTGGCGGCCGGAGCCGACGCGGTCCAGGTCCGCTACGGCGTCCTCAACCCCCACGCCTCGGTGCGAACCACCCTGCTGCACGTGGCCTTCATGGCCTTCAACCACCTGCGCCCGAGGGGACGGGATCGCCTGGGCCTCTCAGCCGGCCTGCTGGGCAACGGATTCGCCCTGCGCCGGGAGGTCCTGGCCCGGGTCCCCTTCCGCAGCCGGTCCATCACCGAGGACCTGCACTACCACATCGAGCTGGTGAGCGCCGGGCTGCGCGTGCGCTTCCTGGACACCACCGAGGTCCTGGCGGACATGCCGACCTCCCGCGCCGGACAGGCGACCCAGCGCGCCCGCTGGGAGGGTGGGCGCCTGAATCTCGCCCGCAGCCTCGTGCCTCGGCTCGCCAAGCGGGTCCTGAAGGGCGAAGGCCGGCTGCTGGAGCCGCTTATCGATCTCGTCACCTTGCCTTTGGCGTTCCATGTCCTACTGTTGATGTGTGCGGTATTCCTCTTCCAGACAACACAGACGGCCTGGTTCCTGGCTCTCGGCGGCCTGGGGATCGTGGCGCTCCACGTGGGGGTCGCCATGCGTCTCGGCGGAGCCGGTGCGCGCGAGCTTTCGGTCCTCGCGCTCGCGCCCCTGTACATGGTCTGGAAGCTCACGCGCGCGCTCTCCATCGCGCGTGCATCGGGCGGCGATGCCGAGTGGGTTCGCACCGCGCGAGACGTTGAGGACGACGACGCAGACGCGTCCCGCTGACCCAGCGTTCCACCCCACTCAATCAACACACTCTCAACAACTGTCCCCGGCCATCCACAATCTCGGGGCTGCAAATTCATCTAGATCGGTCGTTGCACCCTCCGGCTTCACCCCATCGTCACAAGGCCTTCCTCTACGCAGAGTTAGGCATTGCGAATCCATGCGGGTTGCTGTACACATGGAGCGCTTGGGGGAGGGGACTGACGCGAAGGAAAGGACAGGGCGTCCGTAAAATGCAAGCCAGGGGTCCGCATACCAAGAAGCGTAGGTCAGTTGCAGGTTCAACTGCACTGTTCGGGTTCACAGGACCCAGTTCGATCGCAGGGTCGGGCACCTCGCGAGAACTCTCGTCGCTCAGCCGGCGCCTCTGGGCGCGCCGCTCGCACCTGATCAAGCGCACCTTCGACGTGTGCATGGTCGTGCCGACGATCCTCGTGATGAGCCCCGTCTGGCTCGTCGTGGCCAGCCTGATCAAGCTGGAGTCGCCGGGACCTGTCTTCTTCCGGCAGACACGGGTGGGCTACCGAGGCCGCCTGTTCACGATGTACAAGTTCCGCTCGATGTATGCCGACGCGGAAAAGCAGCGCGCCGGTCTGGTCTCGCGCAACGAGATGGTCGGCGGCGTCCTGTTCAAGATGCGGGACGACCCTCGCGTGACCTTCGTGGGCCGCTTCCTGCGCCGCTGGTCGATGGACGAGACCCCCCAGTTCCTCAACGTCCTGCTCGGCGACATGTCGCTGGTGGGCCCGCGCCCTCCGCTGCCCGAAGAGGTGGCCGAGTACACCGCGGAACAGAACGCCCGCCTCGCCGCCGTCCCCGGCCTGACCTGCCTGTGGCAGATCGCGGGCCGTTCCGAGCTGCCCTTCGCGAAACAGGTCAAGATGGACCTGGTCTACATCCGACGACGCAGCCTGTGGTTCGACTTGAAGATCATCGTCAAGACGATCCCGGCCGTCTTCATGGGCAAGGGCGCCTACTAGACCGGCTGCCGGGTCGCCGACTGGGCCGTCTGCCGGGTCGCCTCTTGGGCCGTCTCACGGATCGCCTCCCATGCTGCCGACCGGGACCCGCCGGGCCCGGGGAGTCCGGGTCGGAGTTTCCCCCGGACGATCGCGCGCTCCTGGGCTCGAACAGCCCTCGATGCGATAACCGTGGGGTGATGGACCAACCGGGCAAACATGCGCTCCCCGAGATCACCCTGCACGGGGTGAAGCTGCACGCCGTCGACCAGGACGGCGCGGTGCGGCACATCCTCGAAGAGTCCGCCGCCGGACGGGGCGGTTGGGTCGTCACGCCCAACCTGGATCACATGCGGCGCCTCGCACGGGACCCGGACTTCGCGGCGCTGTATGCCCAGGCGACGCTGTGCGTGGCGGACGGCGCTCCCCTGGTGTGGGCCAGCCGCCTCCAGGGCACACCCCTACCGGAGCGGGTGCCCGGCTCCGACCTCGTCTCGTCGGTAGCGGCGGCGGCGGCGGCGGCGGATCGCTCGTTGTTCCTGCTGGGCGGCAACGACGGCGCGGCGGACGAGGCGGCACAGGTGCTGGTCGCACGTCACCCCGGCCTGCGCGTGGTGGGCACGGCGTGCCCCCCCTTCGGCTTCGAACACGACAGCGGCCAGATCGACGCGCTCACCGAACAACTGCGATCGACGCAGCCCGACATCGTGTACGTCGCCCTGGGCGCTCCCAAGCAGGAGCAGTTCATCGCGCGCTTCCGTGCCTTGCTGCCGCACACGTGGTGGCTCGGCATCGGCATCAGCCTGAGCTTCCTGTCGGGCGAGGTGCGCCGCGCACCGCGCTGGGTCCAGCGGCTCGGCCTCGAGTGGCTGCACCGGTTGATCCAGGAACCACGGCGACTGGCACGCCGCTACATCATCCACGGCCTCCCGTTCTCGGTGAGCCTGCTGGCCGGGGCTGCCCGGCAGCGTTTCTTCCCACGCTCCCCCTGATCGCCGAGGCCGCGTCACGCCGATGCGCTACCTGCTCGTGAACCACGTGCCCTTCGGGCGCGGCTCCAGGCCAGGCCGTTTCCTGGTGGGGTCGATGTGGTTGACGGACCTGCGCGCCCAGCGGCGCGCCCTGGCCGACATCGGCGCCGACCTCGTCGTGGCCACACCCTTGTTCGACCCGCTCCCCCCCGGGCAGAGCGGCAGCTTCGACGAGGTGGAGATCGACCTGACCGACGAGGGCTTCGAGTACCTGCCGCTGCCGCCGTTCCTCTCGATGCGGCAGTTCATCGCTCGGCGCGGCGAGACGATTCGCCGCCTGCGCGCCGGCGTGCAACCTGCCGACGTGGTGCAGGCCGACTACGGTGGGCACCCGGTGCCCCTGGGACGGCTGGTCTGGCCCCTGGCCGCCGCCTCGGGCGCACGCCGCATCTGGGTCTTCGACGGCGCCGACCCCATGCCGCGCATGGAGCTGCACGCCAACGACGAACGCAACGCGGTCAGGCGCTTCCTCAAGTGGCGCCTCGTGCGCCGGACGGACGCCTTCTTCGCCCGGGCCACCGCGGAGGCCGACCTCGTGTTCTCACACAACACGTCGTCGATGGAGCGCTACCGTTCCGCCTGGGACGAGCGCTGCCATCTCTTCGATCGTTCCTTCGTGACCGACTCGATCCTGGTGAGCGACGCCGAACTGGCCGAGCGCAACCGCCGGCTCGTCTCCCGCAACGGCCCGCTGCGCCTCGTCGCGGCGGGGCGCCAGGTCGAGATCAAGGGCACCGACCAGGTGCTGCGGGCCATGGCGGCAGCCATCGAGCGCGGTGCCGACCTGGCCTTCGACATCATGGGCGAGGGCGCCGATCGCGGCGCATTCGAAGCCCTGGCCCACTCCCTCGGGCTCGACGGACGCGTGCACTTCCACGGGTCGATTCCCTACGGCGACGAGCTGTTCGCCCACTGGGATCGGGCACACGTCTTCGTGATCACGAACCTGACCGCCGAGATCAGTCGCAACGTGCTGCTCAGCATGGCCCGCGGCCTGCCGCTGATCAGCTACCGCAACCCGGGCACCGACCCCATGGTCGAACAGCACGGCGCCGCCCTGCTCGTACCGACCGGGGACGTGGACGCGCTCACCGAGCAGTTGCTCGCCGCCCACGCGCAGCCCGAGAACCTGGCTGCCTGCGCCGAACGGGGACTCGCCCTGGCGCGCGACCGGACGCTCGAAGCGACGCACCGCACCCGCGCCGAACTCGTGCGCAGACTGTTCGCCGAGAGCTAGCCCGGACTTCTCACCAGCTTCGTCGCGAGGGTGCGACTGGTGCTGGAGGGCAAGGAGCATCGTCGCTCTCGGCGCGGAGGCGGGGTGACACCCCGTCGAGCACCGAAAGTGTCGATCGACGCGGCCCTGCAGCGCCAGGCGCGTCCGCAGCAGGAGCTGGTGAGAAGTCCGGGCTAGCAGCCCGTGCGGAGCGTCGCCGGGGCGCTCAGCCGAGGGCCGCGACCCCCAGCTTCCCCAGCCCCAGGCCGACGCCCAACCAGACCAGGGCCAGGAGTTCCCGGCGCAGCGACAGCAAGCCGTAGTGAGCCATGCGGATCCAGCAGGCCACCAGCGGCGGCAAGGCGGCCAGCGCCACGATCCACAGCGTCGGCTCCAGGCCCCCCAACGTCCACGCGAGCGGGAGCCCGACCCACAGCCAGATCGAGCGGCCGATGTTCCCGTAGAGCCAGTAGCGCAACTCTCCGCGAGCAGCCTGCGCAGCCCAGGCGAAGGGCAGCGTGTAGTGCAACGCGAGCCGCACCGCGAGCAGTTGCACCATCCAGCCCGCGGCCCACCAACGTTCGTCCCACAGCGTCTCGATCAACACGCTGCCACCGGCCACCAGCAGCCCCACGCCGATCAACGCGGGCGGGTCCAGGCGCGCACGCACCTTGTCGTAGACCTCGCGCAGGCGCTCCGGTTCATGCCGCTGCACGCGACTGAAGGTGGGCAACATGATGCGGTTGCCCATCTGGTCCATGAGCTGCGACACCGCCTCGGTCAGGAACACCGCCAGGCCGTAGATGCCCAGTTGGCCCGTCGACAACAGGTCGCCCAGCACGAGCTTGTCACTCTGGATCGCCAGGAAGGTGAACGCCGTGCTGAGGAAGACCCAACGCCCGAAGCGATAGAGTTCGACCCACGACTCGCGTTCCCAGGCGAAGCGGTTCCGGCGTCCGCCCAGGACCGCGTGACTCATGGCGGTCTTGTACACATTGGCCGCCAGGCCACCGGCCACGAGTGCCCAGACCGACGGCGCCACGAGCGCCCAGACGACCATCACCACGACGCCGGCGAGCTGCACGCGCCACTCGAAGATCGTGAGCCGGCGCACCTCCATCTGTCGGTGCAGGGTGTGCAGTGTGGTCGACTGCAGGCCGGCGATGACGGCGTTGAAGCCGGCCACCGGGATCAACCACACGAGCAGCGGCATCTCGTCATAGAAGGCCGCCACCGGCCAGCCGATGAGACACGCGACGGCCCACAGGGCCAACCCGCGCAACACCTGCACGGTCCAGGCCGTGTCCAGGAAGACCGGGTCCTCCCCCCGGGGACTCTGCACGATGCTCGTCTTCACGCCGATGTCGGAGAACATCTCCAGCCCGATCATGACGACGTTCACGATCACCATGTACCCGAACGCCTCGGGGAACAGCAGACGCGTCACCAGCAGGTTCGACGCCAGGCGCAGCGCCATGGCCACGCCGTAGCCGCCGATGGTCCAGGCCGACCCCGTCACCGCCAGGCGCTTGAGCGATCGCCCGCCGCTGCCGGTCTCGGCCCGGGACGTGGCTTCGAGTTGCGAGCTGGTGCCCGTCATCTCACCCCGGAGACCCGGGCGTCACCTGGGCGCGGCGCGCGCGATAGCGACGGATGAGCGCGTTGGTCGAGCTGTCGTGAGCGAGGGACGGCTCCTCGGGAGCCTCGAGTTCCGGTGCGATGCGCCCGGCCAGCAGCTTGCCCAGCTCCACACCCCACTGGTCGAACGAGTTCACCTGCCAGACGACGCCCTGCACGAAGACCTTGTGCTCGTACAGCGCGACCAACACACCCAGCACCCCCGGGTCGAGTTGGTCCGCCATGATCGTGTTGGAGGGACGGTTGCCCTCGAAGGTGCGATGGCCGACGAGTTCGGCCGGGACGCCTTCGGCGGCCACCTCGTCCGCCGTCTTGCCGAACGCCAGCGCCTCGGCCTGGGCGAAGAAGTTCGCCATCAGCAGGTCGTGCTGACGGCCGAGCGGGTTCAGGCTGCGACAGAAGCCGATGAAGTCGCAGGGCACCAACTTCGTGCCCTGGTGCATGAGCTGGTAGAAGGCGTGCTGGCCGTTGGTGCCCGGCTGCCCCCAGATGACCGGCCCGGTCTGGTGTGCGACCGGGCGTCCATCCAGCCCCACGCGCTTGCCGTTGCTCTCCATGTCCAGCTGCTGCAGGTAGTCCGCGAAGCGTTCCAGGTACTGGTCGTACGGCAGCACGGCGTGGGTGTCGGCGCCGAGCACGTTGTTGTTCCAGACCCCGATCAACGCCAGCAACACGGGCATGTTGCGTTCGAACGGCGCCGTGCGGAAGTGCTCGTCCATGGCGTGGAAGCCGGCGAGCATCCGGGCGAAGGCCTGGTGGCCGATGCCCAGCATGAGCGAGAGGCCGATGGCCGACGTGTACGAGTAACGCCCACCGACCCAATCCCAGAAGGCGAACATGTTCGCCGTGTCGATCCCGAAGGCCGACACGGCCTCGGCGTTGGTCGAGACGGCCACGAAGTGACGGGCGACCGCTGCCTCGTCGCCGAGCGCGCCCACGCACCAGTCTCGCGCGGCCTTCGCGTTGGCCAGCGTCTCGAGCGTGGTGAAGGTCTTGGAACAGACCACGAACAGCGTCTCGGCCGGATCGAGATCACGCACGGCCTCGGCGAAGTCGGTGCCGTCGACGTTGGACACGAAACGCACGGCGAGGTCCCGGCTCGACACGTGCCGCAGGGCGGTGTAGGCCATGGCCGGCCCGAGGTCCGACCCGCCGATGCCGATGTTCACCACGGCACGCACCGGGCGCCCCGTGTGTCCCTTCCACGCCCCGCTGCGCACCTGCTCGGTGAATGCGGCCATGCGATCGAGCACGGCGTGGACCTCGGGGATCAGATCGTGACCGTCGACGACGAGGCGTGCGGTGCGCGGCGCACGCAGCGCAACGTGCAGCACCGAGCGATCCTCGGTCACGTTGATGCGCTCGCCGGCGAACATGGCGTCGGTGCGCTCGCGCAGCCCGGCCGCGCGGGCCACGGCGAACAGCAGCTCCAGGGTCTCGTCCGTGACCCGGTTCTTGGAGTAGTCCAGGTACAGCCCGGCCGCCTCGAGGGTCAGTCGTTCGCCCCGCTGGGGATCAGCGGCGAACAGCTCGCGCAAGTGGAGTCCACCGACGCTGCTGCCGTGCGCCACCAGCGCCTGCCACTCGGGGCGCTCGGTCAGTGGCGCCGCGACCGACGTGCTGTCGGGTTGCTTCAAGCGATCATCCTCCGCGTGCTGCCGAAGCACGACTCGTCGCAACGAGTCTAGCGGGAAGACACGCCGGTTCCGGCACACCATTCCGTGCACATCGCGCCGCTTCCCACCCGGGGCGGCGCGCCCCTCAACGCCCGAGCCAGGCACTCATGCGCGGAGCGAACCAGCGCGCGAAGCGATCCGAACCCCGCTGGTTCCAGTGCACGTCGAGCTCGAGCCAGTGTCGGCGCACCGCGGCGCGATCCAGGTCGGCGAAGGCCTCCAGGCCGTCGACGAACTCCGCGCCCAGGCGTTCGGCGAAACGCCGGGCCGCCGTGCGCGAGTCGTCGGCCGGGGTCCCGAACAGCAGCAGCTCGCGGGAGGGGATGTGCACCACGAGCACGGGCAGCCGATGAGCCTTGAGGTAGGTCGCCATGTCGCGCACGAGCAGCCAACGCTGGTCCGCGCCCCCGGGCAGGGTCGCCCGCACGCCGGGTGCGGGAGCCGCCTTCGGGGTCGCCGACGCGCCGGGTGCCGGAGCCGTCTTCGGGGTCGCCGCGGGACCGTCCTCGCCCGCGGCGAGCCACGGGGCGGCGCCGTCCCGCCCCCCGTCCCCCGCCACGAGCCGGGGGACGAGCCGACTCACCCGCGGCGTGAGGTACCAACGCCAGCGGCGCGGAGGACGCCAACTGCCGTCGAGCGCGCCCTCGAACGATTCGGGCGGCAGCAACCAGACCTGCTCGTGCCGACGCATGAGCGCGCGTGCGGCGTTCCCGTCCGCCGGGATGTCCGCGGGACGCCACCCCGGTGCCTGCCCGAACAGTGCCCCGGTCTCGGAGCTCCAGTGGGCGAAGCGAAAGGGCCGCTCGAGATCGTCGCCCCACACGGCGAAGACGACGCCGTCCAGCTCGTAGTGCTCGGCGCGCACGATGCGCGTGAGCACGCTCCACCAGTTGCCCAGGCCACCGCCGTGCTGCGCCGTGTTGAGCAGGTCGAGGGGCCGCTCGGCCTCTGCCAGCAGGTCCTCCGCGCGCTCGGGCCAGGTCGCCTCCAGGTGCAGACCGGCGGTGAACGAGTCCCCCAGCACCAGCACGCGCGGCGGACCATCGGGCGCTCGGGTCGGCGGCGCGTCGTCCCGGTCGGGCCAGCCCTGGGCGTTGCCCTGCACGGAGCTCAGGAACTCCAGCTCACCGCCGCTGATGCGTGCCAGCCGGAACGCATCGGGTGCGAGCCGATAGCCCGTGCGCGGATCGAACTGCAGCACCGTCCCGGTGGCCTCGCACACGCGATAGCTGCGCGCCCCCCACCGCGAGTGCACGGCGCTGAGCACGAGTTCACAGACGAGGAACGTCGCCACGGCGACCAGGCCGGAGAAGGCCAGGCGCCGCACGAGGCCCGGGCGAGAGCGTTCGGGAGTCGCAGGCTCTCCGCTCACCGGGGCGCCTCCGCGCTGTCGGGGGCACCGACCGCCGAACGCATGAGGTCGCGCGCCCAGTGGTCGGGCGCGAGTTGCAGCGCCTCGGTCCAGTGTCGTGCCCCGCGCAACGCGTCGCCGAGGTGATCGCGCCACAGGACGCCGGCGTAGTAGTGGGCATCCGCGGAGGCGGGGTCCAGCTCCAGCGCCGTGTCGAGCTGCTGACGCGCCCGGGTCAGTCGCTCGGTGCGCTGCGCCGGCGTCGCACGCGCGACCGAGGCCAGCAACGCGCCGGCCCAGTGCGCATGGCTCTCGGCGGGTTCGGGCTCCAACCGCACGAGCCGCGCGTACACGTCCGGGAGCAGGCGGTCACTGGCATCCAACGCCCAGCACACCGCGGCGATGGCGCGGTTCACGTCGAGTTGTTCGGGCCAGATGCTCGCCGCGTGCTCGAGGTGGAACAGGGCTCGGCGCAGCATGGGACGTGCCTGCGGGTCGGCATCCACTCCACCGCGGTTCTCGACCTCGCGCACCAGGGTGAAGCCCAGCGAGGCGTGGTTCTTGAAGCTGCGCGGCGCGGCCTGGACGGCGCTGGTCCAGAGCGTGCGGCCGTCCCGCCAGTCGTGGTTGCGCTCGTACGTGCGCACGGCGCCGGCCAGTGACACGACCGCGAGCAGAGCCACGGCCGCTCGGAGCGCCACGCCGTCGGCACCGCGCCTCGCCAGCGCTCCCAACCCCGCTCCACACACGATCACGAAGCCCGCGCTGGGCAGGTACATCAAGCGTTCGGCGCACAACGTCCCGATCGGGAAGAAGATGTTGCTCGTGGGCGCGAACGCGATCGTCGTGAGGGCCAGCCCGAAGGCGACCCAGGCCGCCCGCCGAGCCAGCACCAACGCCCCGAGCAGGTGCAGCGCCACGACCAGCGCGCCCCACAGGAAGCGCCCGTCGGACAGCGCGGTCACCAGCGGGAGTTGCTCGAAGGCGTAGCCCGCCGAGAGCCGCGCCGGCCAGATCAGCAGCCGGGCGTACTCGCCCACCACCGCGATGGCCGAGGGCAGGGCCTGCCCCGGCAGCGCGCCGCGCAGCGTGCCGAGAGCCGTCTCGCGCGCCGGCACCAGCGGGTTGAACGCCGGATCGATGCCGGCCGGGTCGCGGGTCAGCCCCCCCAGCACCGCGTAGCGCAGGCCCAGGTAGACGACCGCTGCCACGACGAGCGGGACGTAGCGCGCGATCCGACCCGGCGGCCGCCCGGGGGCCGGTCCCGCGGCGCGCACCGGCAGCAGCACATCCATCGCCGGGGCGATCCCCAGCAGGGCGATGGCGCTCTCCTTGCTGAGCAACGCCGCCAGGAAGGCCAGCGCCGCCCCGATCCGGACCCCGTAGCGGCCGCGCCCGGCAGGCAGGCATTGCGCGTGCCGGTGCGCCAGCAGCGCCAGCAGCAGCAGCAAGGTCGACAACACGTCGGCGCGACCGACGAAGCCCGTGACCGACTCGGTGTGCACGGGGTGCACGGCGAACAGCACCGCCGCCGCCCCCGACGTGAACGCCGACGCTCCGGCGTGACGCAGCAACGCCAGCAACGCGAGGCAGCAGGCCGCGTGCAACGCCACGTTGACCGCCGTGTAGCCGGCCGTGTCGAGTCCGCCCACGGCGTAGTTGGCGGCGTAGGTGGCCAGCACCAGCGGCCGGTAGAGCATGGCCTGGACGGCATCGCCCCAGTAGTTGCTGGCGAAGCACTCGACCACACCGGCCCACGACCGGATGCGTTCGTTGTCACGGATGATCACGAGGTCGTCGCGCACGAACTCGTTCCCGAAGGCGCTCAGGTACGGCAGCACCGCCGCGATCACGACGCACGCCGTCCACCAGCGACGCGCGGATCGCTCGGCCGGCAGCGCACGGGGGGCACGCTGCGGATCGGTTGCGGCTCCGGCGACGTGGCCCAACTCCGGACTGCCTGGCTCGCCCATGTCGTCCATCGCTCGGGATCGTCCGCGCCGCGCATCGGCGGGGAGATGGAGGTGCGGCCATGGTAGCCGCCGCCGCGGTGCACACCGCTCAGCAAGGCGAACCACGCCGGGCCGACCCGCGGCCGACCCGCCGCCGACCCGCGGCCGGCCCGCGGCCGACCACGCCGGCTGCACACGCCGGCTGCCCACGCCGGCTGCCCACGAGCGCAGGGGAGCCGCGCCGGGGGGATTGGTACAAGGACCGTCATGACGGCTCCGCCGCCCGCCACCGACCCTGTCGCCGCGCCTGCCCCACGGGAGGAGCTGGGCGCGGGCCCGGAGAGCCCCGTGCGTTGTCCCCGCAGCGCGCTGTGGCTGGCTCCCGCGCTGGGCGCGCTCTACCTCGTGCTCGCCGTGACGGCCCGCGACGCCAACGGCCCCGCGTACGACGAGTCGGGCCACCTGGCCGGCGGCCTGGCGTTGTGGGCCGAGGGCGCGACCCGCTTCCAGCCGGAGAACGGCAACCTGGCCATGCGCCTCGGCGCCGCCCCGGCCGCGTGGCAGCACATGCCCCTGCCCGAGCGGGACGGCCCGCTGGCCGACGCCTGGAAACGGTCCGACGTGTGGGCCCTGGGCGAGGCGCTGCTGTTGGACCAGGAACGCACGCCGACCGCCATCCTCGCCGGCGGGCGCACGGCGATCGCCGCCCTGGGCGCGTTGCTGGTGATGCTCGTCACGCTCTGCTCGGCGCGGCTCTTCGGCAGCGCGGCGGGCCTGCTCTCGGGTTCGGTCGCCGCCCTCAGCCCCAGCCTGCTGGCCCACGGTTCGCTGGTCACCTCCGACCTGGCCGCCGCGTGCACGCTGCCGCTGGCAGCCGTCGCCTGCTGGCGCGTGATGCACCGCGTCACGCCGATCACCCTCGCGGCGAGCACCGGCGCCGCGGCGTGCGCCGTGCTGGCGAAGTTCTCGGGACTGCTGCTGTTGCCCATCGCCGCCGTGGCACTCGCCGTGCGGCTCGCGCGCGGACGCCCGCTGCTGTGGCGCCTGCGCGGCCCCGGGCGCAGCGTGCACGGCCGAGGCGCCCAGGCGGCCCTGCTGGTCGCCGTCGCCGCCCTGCACGTGGCCGTGGTCGTGCTCGCCGTGTGGGCCGCCTTCGGCTTCCGCTTCGCCGCGTTCGAAGCGCACGAACGAGCCGACGGCGCCACGTTCTACTTCGGAGGTTGGGAACACGTGCAGGACCATCCGTCCCCCGTGGTCCGAGCCGCCCTCGCCGCGCGCGACGCGCAACTCCTGCCCGAGGCCTTCCTGTACGGCGCCGCCTTCGTCGCGGTGCACGCCGAGGGACGCGCAGGCTTCCTCGATGGACACTACAGCGAGGCGGGCTTCTCCGACTTCTTCCCCCGGGCCTTCGTCTACAAGACGCCCCCGGCGGTGCTCGCGGCCGCCCTCGCCGCCCTCGCGACCGCCGCCTGGGCCGGGGTGCGCAGGCGACGATCCGCCGGCCATGGACGTGTTGTCCGCGCACCGCCGGGCGCCCTCGACGACGCCCTGCCCCTGCTGCTCGTGCTGGCCGCCGTCTGGCTGCCGGCCCTCGCC
>JAJDEQ010000042.1 GCA_029259695.1 Planctomycetota bacterium | reverse complement strand
CGGCCGTAACTATGACGGTCCTAAGGTAGCGAAGTTCCTTGTCGGGTAAGTTCCGACCCGCACGAATGGCGTAACGACTTGGGCACTGTCTCAACGGTGGACTCGGTGAAATTGTAATCGTGGTGAAAATACCACGTACCCGCGCCAGGACGAAAAGACCCCGTGAACCTTTACTGTAGGCTGGTATTGGGTTTTAGTTGAGTTTGTGTAGCATAGGTGGGAGGCGTTGAAGCGATTGCGCTAGCTTTCGTGGAGCCATCAGTGAAATACCACTCTTGCTTTTCTGGGATCCTAACCGCGCTTCCGTGAAACCGGACGCGGAACAGTGCTAGCTGGGCAGTTTGGCTGGGGCGGTCTCCTCCTAAAGAGTAACGGAGGAGCCCAATAGGCACGTTCAATGCGGTTGGTAATCGCATGGCGAGTGTAAAGGCACAAGCGTGCTAGACTGCGAGACCTATAAGTCGAGCAGGTGTGAAAGCAGGGCTTAGTGATCCGGCGATTTCCGTGTGGAAGGGTCGTCGCTCATCAGACAAAAGGTACTCCGGGGATAACAGGCTGATCTCCCCCAAGAGTCCGTATCGACGGGGATGTTTGGCACCTCGATGTCGGCTCATCGCATCCTGGGGCTGAAGAAGGTCCCAAGGGTTTGGCTGTTCGCCAATGAAAGCGGTACGCGAGCTGGGTTCAGACCGTCGTGAGACAGGTCGGTCTCTATCCGGCGCGGGCGTAGGACACATGAGAAGATTTGCCCCTAGTACGAGAGGATTGGGGCGGACGAACCCCTGGTGTACCAGTTATCGCGCTAGCGGTACGGCTGGGTAGCTAAGTTCGGACAGGATAAACGCTGAAAGCATATAAGCGTGAAGCCCGCTTCAAGATCAAGTGTCCCCATCAGGCCCCTGGTAGACCACCAGGTTGATAGGCTGGAGGTGTAAGTGCAGTAATGCATTGAGCTCACCAGTACTAATAGGCCGATCGACTTGACTACATTCTTTCGTTGTCGTGTGCACAGTCGCGCGCCAACGCAGAATGAGAGACAAGAGATAGATGTCGCAGGCTCGTCCTGCCGCGACATCAGTTCAATGGCGGATTGCGAGTCCGCCGCGTGACCAGAGTGAACTTTTTTCCCGGTGCTTATGCCGGTCTGGCCACACCTGTTCCCATTCCGAACACAGCCGTTAAGCAGATCGGGCCGATGGTATTGGCTCACGCTGAGAGAGTAGGTTGGCGCCGGGTTTTGAAATGCTGAGAGGTCCGTTGCGTGAAGATCGCGACGGGCCTCTCTTCATTTCGAAGCAGCCGCAGTCACAGACTGCTGAGCCGCGGACTCGCTGGCTCGGGGAGAGGACGAGCCGGTAAAGCGTTGGGTTGATGAGTCCGGTGCCGGTGATTCGGTGATTCGGTGATTCGGTGAGTCGGTGAGTCGGTGAGTCGGGGCCGGCCGGAGGGGCGGTGCTGGCGGGAGGGGCGGTGCCGCCGAGTCGTGGGGTACCGGTGGGCGGGTCAGGGGGACCCGGGAGAGGGGGGCCGTCGCTTGGCACGTTCGGACGATCGGCAGACTTGCCCTTGAGGGCCCGGTACGATGCGCCCCATGATGCTGTACGGACGCAATCGAGTTGGAGCGGCGGGTGCCACGGCCGTGTTGCTGGTGACCGTCCTGGTCTTCGGAGCGGGCTGCGGCACGGACGCGGGACCGGAGTTGGACGGGGTACCGCCGGGCGGGGCGGCCGCTGAGCCGGCGGGCGAGGGCGCGCCTCTGGCGCGCAACGTCGTGTTGCTCTCGATCGACACGCTGCGGGCCGATCGGCTCGAGACCTACGGTTACGATCGCCCCACCTCCCCGAACCTGGCGGCGCTGGGCCGGCGGTCGGTGGTCTTCGAGGTAGCGCGTGCCCAGTCGTCCCAGACGGCGCCGTCCCACGCTTCGCTGTTCACCTCCGAGTACGTCGGTGCGCATGGTGTTGCGAACGTGCACGGGGCGAGCACGGCGGTTCGGAAGCTCCCCCCCGCGGTGACGACCCTCGCCGAGTTGCTCGCTCGTGACGGCATCGAGACGGCTGCGTTTGTGAGCGGGGGGAACCTGACGCGCCGCATGGAAATGGACCGGGGCTTTGGGGTGTGGGACGAACCCCAGGGGAACCCTGACGTCTCCGATCGTGTGGAGCGGCTCCTGGAGTGGATCCAGGAGCCGGAGCGAGGGCGGTTCTTCGCGGTGCTCCACACGTACCAGGTGCACGCGCCCTACCTGCCGCCGCCCGACATGTACCCGGCGTTCGTCGATCGCGCGTACCGCGGTCCGCTTCGCGAGCGGTTGGAGCGCTTCCTGGCGCTGTCTCCAGACGAGCAGTGGGCCGGGGGCGTGGGGCCGGAGTACTGGGATGGAATGGTGGACTGGACCGAGGACGACGTGCGCTTCCTCTCGGACCTCTACGACGCGGAGATCCAGTACACCGACTCCGTGATCCGGAGGGTCATGGAGGCGGTGCTCACGACCGATCTGAAGCGTGACACGGTGATCGTCGTCGTGTCGGATCACGGTGAGGAGTTCCGCGACCACCGCAAGTTCCAGCACGACCAGGTCTACGAGGAGCACCTGCGAGTTCCGCTCATGATCCGGATGCCGGGCCCGCTCGAGCACGAGGGTTGGCGCGGGCGGCGTACGACGCCCGTGAATCTGGTGGACGTCGCACCGACGACGGCCGAGTTGCTCGGGCTCGACTGGAGTGAGTGCGGCTGGGAGGGCCGTTCGCTGGTCCCGCTGCTCGGCCCTGACGCGGAGAGCCCGGAAGGTTGGCGGGAGCGGCCGAGCTTCGCTCAGCTGATTCTGGACCTGGGTGAGGGGCCGGGACTGAAGCTGTACCGCAGCGTCAGTTGGCAGGGCTGGAAGTACATCCACGTTTACCAGAAGAAGATCGATCGCGTGTGGGAGTCGTTGTACGACCTCGAGCGCGACCCGCTCGAGCAGAACGACCTGTTGGCCGAGGGAGCGGGTGCACTGGACGAGCAGGCCGCCCGCCGTCACGAGGCGCTCGTGGCCTTGCTGGATCAACACACGAGCGACAATCTGCGAAAGGCCCAGCGTCTGGGTGACGCGGAGACGGAGGAACTCGACGAGGAGTACCGGGCGCTGCTCGAGCAGCTCGGCTATCTGGGCGGAGAAGACCGCTAGCGGATCGAAGGTCGCGCGGGGGCAGGCCGTGGGTCACACACGACGACGAACGAGACGCGGGCGGCGCCTGGGCGTCAACGCTCGTCCGGCGGGAGCTCCGTGGCGGGGGACGAGGACGCTGTTCGTGCTGGGGCTGCTCACCGTGGCCGTGCTCGCGAGCGATTCTCGCGCCGAGTGGGCAATCGTCGTCGGGCGCGCCTTGGATGAGCCGACGTCTCACGAGACCTGGGCGATCGTGAGCGTGGGCGGCGACATCGTGGGCTCACAGCGCACGACGTCGGTCGGTTTCGAAGACGGCTACGTCACGACCCGACAGGAGCTGAGCCTCCGCGGTGAGAACGGTGAGCCGCTGAGCGTTGCCGTGCTGATCGAGGAGGATCGCGCCGGGAACGTACGCCGCCTCGAGCAACGCATCGTCGGCCCCGGCGAGACACGGGGCCAGGTCATCGACGTCGCGGCCCAACAGGCGATCGTCACGACCGACGACGGTCGCCGGTTCCTGGCGGACTGGCCCCGGGCGCAGCGCGGCCCCGCCGCGCAACGCGAGCGGCGCCGGGCTCGTCTGAGCGGTGCGAGTGCAGGCGAACGCTTCACGGAGGTCGAGTTCTCACCGGATCTCGGGCGGGCGGTCCGCACCGACTTCGAGGTCGTCGAAGTCGATGCGGAAGGGGTCCAGTTGCTCGTCGAGAGTGACGGGCTACCGACGGACAGCGAGTGCCGCACGTGGCTCGACTCCACGGGCGCGGTGATGCGTCGCCGCGTCTCTCATGCGAGTGGCGTTCAGCTGGTGGAACGCTGTGACGAGGGCCGGGCGCGAGCCGCCGACCCGTGGGCACCTCGCGACGGCGAGACGTTGCGACGCCTCGAGTGGAACGCGCGCATGGTCCGCGATGAGTCCCTGAGCCTCGCCCTCGCGGTCCCCGAGGGGTTCGCGTGGTGCGACTGGGAGGCCCTCGGCCAGGGCCCGCTCATGCTGCGGGCGCGCGGCAACGAGGGTGGGCGGCTGGACGTGCACACCCGGGTGGCGAGCGTCGGCTTCCAGCGGGCGGACCTGCCGCTCGTCTTCGGTGCCGAGGGCGTCGCCGGGACCGCCCGCACCGCGGGGGGCCACCCGGCGGTGATGCACGAGTTGCCCGACGGTATGGGCTGGGCGCTCGCGGTGTGGCTGAGCCCGCACCTGCTCACCGCGACGACGGACCGCGCGGGTGAGCCGGGGCGCGTCGCGCTCGGGCAGCTGGCCGACGCGCTCAGCTTCTCCCCGGACTAGTCTCCGGGGGCGCGCACTCCGAGTTCCGTGCCCGGCGATGGGCAGGGAGTGCTCGTGGGGATGCTGGCCCGCGGGCCCCGGTCACGCACGGGGCCGGCGGGATGGAACCGGCCCTACCAGACCGAGTTCCAGGCCATGGCGTCGTCTTCGGCGATGTCGAGCGTGCCGATACCGAGCACGAAGTCGGCCAGCTCACCGAGGTTCAGGTAGGCGCCGCCCACGAGCCCGAAGGCCATGAACTCACCGCCGAAACGCCAGCGGTCGATCATCGGCGGCCGGTGCTCCTGGCAGCAGTTGATCGTCATCACGTGTGCCTCGGTGCCGAGGCCCGGGGCGTTGTTCTTGTGGTTGCCGTCGAGGCCGTACGCGATGAGGTGCAGGAACTCCATCGGACCGGTGACGGCATGGCGACCGAACTGCTCGGTCACGTGCGAATTGTCGCCGTAGCCGAGGCCGACGCCGATGTAGTTGGTGGCTTCGACTTTCGCGCCGAGGCCGAACGAGTCGAGTTCACAGCCGACCTTTACGTCGACGATGTCGGCGAGGTCGTAGACCCGCTGTTCGAAGTAGTTCCGGGGCGTGTAGCAGCCCGGGAGAACCACGACGAGCGCGAGGGCGGCGGCGGTCAAGGTGCGGATTCGGCGAAGGATCATGGGACGTCTTCCTGCAGACACACAGAGGACCTGATGTCAGACCAAAGGTCGGGATCCAACCCCTATCGAGCCCGAACGGGCCCAACCTGATGAAAAAAGCCCGAAAGCTGGGGGTGGATGGGGGAATGGGGACGGTCGGCGCGCGCGGAGCAGGCCTCGGTCCCCGGGACGGCCCGATCTCAGGTGAGGAACCCGAGATCGGTGAGGGTGTGGCCGGGAAACACGACGCTCGCGTCCCCGCTGACCCAGTTGTTCACGATGGTCCCGAACACGTCCCGGAAGTCGGTGGTCATGGGCAGTTCGCCCGTCTCCGGGTCGAGGTCGGCCGGGTCCATGCTGGGGTGGGGCGTCGTGATGCCGCCGGTGACGCCGTTGCCCAGCACGAGAACGGGTCCGACGGTCCCGTGATCGGTACCGGCGGAGCCGTTCTCGTAGACCGTGCGGCCGAACTCGCTGAAGACGACGATGAGCGTGTCGTCCGCGAGCCCGACCGAGGACAGGTCGGCGTACAGGCCGTCGATGCACTGGGCCACGTCGGCGAGACGCTCGTCGTGCTTGCCCTCGACGTTCTGCTCCGAGTGCGTGTCGAACCCGCCGCGCGCCACGTGGAAGTAGCGCATGCCGAGGCCGGCGCCCATCAGCCGGGCGATGACGCGCATGCGATCCGCCAGCGACGAGCCCTCGGGGTAGGTGCCGACGTGCGTGAACTCGGGCAGCGCGTCGAAGGTCGTGATCAGGTCGAGCAACCCTTGCGACTGGCCGGCCATGGCCTCGAGGTCGCCGCCTGCGTCCGACAGGCCAGTGGCCATGGCGGCGTACGCGGCCCGTCGGTTGTCCTGGTCGTTCCAGTGGTCCCAGTCGAACGGGAACACGAAGGAGTCGGTCTCCTCGAACGCGGGGACGAAGCTGCCCGATCCCTTCATCAGGGTGCTCAGGCTCGACATGACGGTCACGGCGCACGGCGTCGGAGCGGGGCCCTCGCCGGCGAGGAAGCGCCCCATCCAGCCGTCCGGACTCACGCCGGCGGGATCGCCGGTGTTCCACACGCGCTGCGAGACCTCGTGCGACTTGCTCGGGTCCGGGTAGCTGCAGCCCTGGCAGACGGCGAGGCGTCCGGCTTGGAAGTGCGAGTGCAGTGCGGCGAGCGCCGGGTTCATGCCGATGTCGGCGCTCAGTGACAACAGCGAGCCCTGCGGCAATCCCAGGGTGGGTCGGAACTCGCTGTAGTAGCTGCCGCCGTTCAAGCCGGACGGCACGATCATGTTGAGGCCGTCGTTACCGCCCTTGAGGTCGACGAAGATGATGTTCCTCGAGCCCGCGGCGGGCGGCGCCATCATGGCGTGCACCATGGCGCCTGGCAGGGCGGCGGCCGTGGGCACGATGACGAGGCCCTTGAGGAAGTCGCGGCGGGTGATGGTCATGTCGGTGGTCGTCCGGAGAGGCAGTGTGTTCGTCGGTGCCTGGCGCGGCGGTCGGGGCGCGGTCAGGGGCTGGTGATCGCTCAGGCGAGCTGAAAGTCGGGGCTGGCGGTCACCAGGGCGACGAGTCCGCGCACCTTCTTGTCGACGAAGTCGTTGTCGACCACCACAGGCGCGATCAGGCCCTGGTCATCACGCTGGACGTAGTCCTCGAGCGCGGCGCGGGTCCCGGCCGAGGCACCGTCACCGACACCCATGGCCTGCAGGATCAGGTCCACCACGCCCGCGGCATCGAGCTCGCTCCAGCCCTTCTTCTTGCCGAGCAGCTTCTGCGGCTTGTAGTTGATCGCGTCATCCTTGTCTCGAGCGCGCGAGATCCAGTTCCCGGTGTTGGCCCGTGCGAGCATCCCCGACGTACCGACCCAGGCGAGGCCCTCGTCCCAGCCGAAGACGGACGGCGGGTTGAAGAGCGACTGGCCCATGGCCTGGATCTGCCAGCCCAGCTGGTGGTCGTGCTTCTTGCGCGCCTTCGCCTTGAGCGATCGCATGATGCCCGCGACGAACTCGGCGGGGCCCTTCACTCGGGCGCGCTTGGCCTGCGTCGAGTAGAAGGCGTCGTGGCGGAAGATCGCGTCGAGCACCATGGCGATGTCGCCGTTGGACTGGATGTAGCTGAGCTGCAGTTCGTCGCAGATCGGATCGTCCAGTTCGATCGCGTAGCCGAAGAACGAGAACAGCTTCTGCGGGATGCGCCGCGACGTCGCGGGGTCGAGGTACAGGATGTCGAGGACGTCGCCGCCATCGAGGTTCCCGGTGACACCCTTGAACGTCTTGATGCCGTCGTCGTGCTTGTTGGGCTTGAAGACGAACTCGTCGTCCGAGAGCGACCAGCCCGTGAAGGCGCGGGCGACCTCGTCCACGTCCGTCTCGTCGTAGTTGGGCAGGCCGTCCTTGTCGAACACGCCGGTGGTGAAGAGTTCCATCAGCTCGCGAGCGAAGTTCTCGTTCGGAGAACCGGCTTCGTTCGTGCGGTTGTCGAGCCAGATGAGCATGGCCGGGTCGGTCGACACGGCCTGCAGCATGTCGCGGAAAGGCCCGAGGGCGTTCTCGCGCAGCGTCTGGACGTGATCGAACATCAGGTCCCGCTGTCCGACCTTCTGGATCGCGGTCGCGAAGTGGTTGTGCCAGAAGAGCGTGAGCTTCTCGACGAGTTGCGACTTGCTGGTCACCATGCGGCGCAACCACCAGGCCTGCATCTCCTCGAGGTTCTTCATGCTCTTGGTGAACTTCGCCTTGGACTTTCCGCCCTTGAGCAGTGTCGTCAGCGTCTTGTCGAGGCCGCGCTTCTCGGCCTTCTTGATGTCCTGGGGCGAGGCTCCGAAGCCTGCGCGATTCAGGAGATGGGCCGCGTTCTCGGCGTTCCACTCGATGGCCAAATGATCGTCTCCGCGTTCGGTGGGGGCGTCATGTATCGGACCGACCGGGGGACGTCTCAAGCCCGAAACGGATGAGCCGTGAGGCTCGCGTTCACACACCGGTCGTCGCCGACCCGGGCCGCAACAAGAGCGGCCCCCGGGTGCCAGCGAAGCACCCGGGGGCCGTGAAGAGCGTGACGAGAGTGAGAGAGAGGTCCTGAGAGAGAAGGTTGCCGCGCGGGGCGCTGGGCCCTCCCCGGCCCCGGC
>JAJDEQ010000041.1 GCA_029259695.1 Planctomycetota bacterium | reverse complement strand
GGCGCCGGCTTCGGCTGGCTGCTCAACAACGAGGAGCGGGTGACCACGGCACTGCAGCCACACTTCCGCGCGTCGGTCGCGGGAGATCGCGTGACCGAGATGACCTCGCTGCTCGACAACGCCGCCAACTGGCGCGCCATGGTGGATCTGGCGCGCGACGAAAACGGCGAGCGGGAGGGCGAGCTGCGGGACATCGTCCAGCCCACGTTGTTGATCTGGGGCGCGGACGACTTCGCCTACGACGTGACGGGGTTCGCGCGTCGCTTCGAGGCCGATATCCCCGGTGCCCGCCTGGTGACGATCTCCGACAGCGGCCACTACCCCCACGAAGAACGCCCGCGCGACGTGGCCAGGGCCTTGTCCGCGTTCCTCGGCTGGTGATCCTCAGCGCTTGCGGAAGAGATAGTGGGAGACGAACCACTCCTCGCCGCGGCGATAGCCCCAGAGTTCGGCGCAGGCCATGAAGAACACGCGCCAGTACTCGGTCATGCGGCGCGCGTCGCCGCCGTAAGCGGCAGCCAGCACCGGCTCGAGCGCAGTGCGGTTGGCATCCATGTTGTCGAGCCAGGCCTCGGACGTCCTGGCGTAGTGCTCACCGTTGACGCGCCAGTGGTTCTCGATGGTCACGTGCTCGGGGAAGTACAGCAGCAGGTCGTCGCTGGGCATCTGGCCGCCGGTGAAGAAGTAGCGGCCCATCCAGTTGTCGTCGCCTTCGGTCTCGAACGGGTAGGCGAATCGTTCGTGGGTGAAGATGTGCACGAACAGGCGCCCGTCGTCCTGCATCACGCCGGCCACCTTCTGCAGCAGCAGCTCGTAGTTGCGCACGTGCTCGAACATCTCGATCGAGAAGACCCGGTCGAAGCGGCGCTCGGTGGCGAAGTCGTTGATGTCGCAGGTGACCACGTCCACCCGCTCGGCGGCACCGAGCGCGGCGGCACGCTCTTCGATCAAGGCGCGCTGGGTGGACGAGTTGGAGACGGACATGATGCGGCAGTGGGGGAAGTGCTCGGCGACCCACAGGGTGAGCGACCCCCAGCCGCAGCCCAGGTCGAGCACGGTCATGCCGTCGCGCAGTCCCGCGCGCTCGGCGTACAGCGTGAGCATGCGCTCCTCGGCCTGGGCCAGGGTGCTGACACCGTCCGCCCACAGCCCGCAGCTGTACTTGAGGCGCGGGCCGAGCACGGTCTGGTAGAAGGCGGCCGGCACTTCGTAGTGCTGCTCGTTGGCGGCCCTGGTCTCGATGGCGATGGGACCGGAACGGATCTCGGCGATCCAGTCCATCAGGCGCTGGTGCTGCGCTTCCGTGCCGCCGGCACGCTCGTCGCGCAGGCGCTGACGCAAGAGGTTGCGGATGCCGCGGCGCAGCAGGGCATCGGGCACGTGCCCGCGGTCGAGCCACCAGCGCGGATCGAAGGGAGTGCGCCGTCCGCCCGGACCGGTGGTGAGGGTGGGCGGGTTGGACGACGCCGTGAGAGGGCCGGGCTGGCTCATGCGATGGGCTCCTGCCGCGCGAGCGGCTCCGGTCTGGGGAACCAGGGGAAGAAGGCGTTGGTCGTGGCCTGGTAGCGACGGTAGTCGTCACCGCGCGAGCGCAGCGACTGGGCTTCGGTGAACGGAATCCCGCTCACCCGCGTGACGAGCACGTACATCACGGCGGGCGCGAGCAGCGTCCACGGTCCGTGGGGCGCCGGCCAGGCGACGAGGGCGAAGGCGCACCAGATCAGCCACTCGCAGAAGTAGTTGGGGTGGCGCGAGAAACGCCACAGGCCTTCGCGACAGGTTCGGCCGCGGTTGGTGGGCGCGGCGCGGAAGCGAGCGAGCTGTCGGTCGGCGGTGGTCTCGCCGATCTTGGCCGCGGCGAACAGCAGCACACCGGCCCACTGCACCGGGGCGAGCGTGTCGGCGGGGTTGTTCGCGGCTACGAGGAAGGGCAGCGACAGCAGCGCGGCGAGGGCGGCCTGGAGTTGGAAGAACCACACGAAGTGCCCGTCGGCGCGTTCACCCCAGTGTTCGCGCAACGCGCGATAGCGGCCGTCCTCGGGCTTGCCCAGCACGCGATCCGTGAGCAGGTGCAGCGCGAGGCGCAGTCCCCAGGCGCCGCCCATCAGGCCCACGAGCAGTCGTTGGGCCGGTGCCCCCTGGGCCAACAGGGCGTAGGCGACGGCCATGGCTCCCAGGCTCGCGGCCCAGCCCACGTCGACGATCCCGGCGTCGCGGTGCCTGCGCGCCGCGAACCACAGCAGGCCCAGGAAGATCGCGCTCGCAGCCCAGGCCCAAGGGGCGGGGGCGAGCCACGCGAACGCTGAGGTCGGCGCCGGCGCGAGGGCGAGGAGCGGGAATGTCGGCAGGGGCACTGCGGGATTCTCCGGCGTGATCGTCTGGGGCACGGACCCGGTACCGCCCGACTCCCAACTCGCCGTGATGGGGCCCAGGCGCGGACTGGGTGGTATTCGCGGTCTGGGTGGTATTCGCGGGGTCGAGGTTCGCGGATGCAGGTCTCGGGACCGCCCGCTCGGAAGTCCTCTGCATCCGGCTCCGGGGCGCGCACGAACTTCACTCCGTGCGGCGTACCGGTGCCGCCTTGGAGTGCCTCGACATGGACGCTCGTCCTTCCCCTCCGCCCGGCGACCTGATGCGCCGGAGCCTCAGCCGTGTGGCGGCTGCTGCGGTGGGCTGGCTCGATTCCTCGCGGGTCGACGCCGACCCCCAGCCGTCAGCCGCGTCCGATCCGGGCCGGGTCGAGTGGCTGCGCATCGCCCCCTTCCTGGCCATGCACCTCGCGTGCCTGGCGGTGGTCTCCGTGGGCTGGAGCCCGATCGCCGTGCTGACCTGCGTGCTGCTGTACCTGCTGCGCATGTTCGCCATCACGGGCTTCTACCACCGCTACTTCAGCCACCGTTCGTTCAAGACCTCGCGCGCGGTGCAGTTCCTGTTCGCGCTGATCGGGAACAGCTCGGTCCAGCGCGGCCCGCTCTGGTGGGCATCGCACCACAGGAAGCACCACCGGCGCTCGGACACGTCCGCCGACGTGCACTCGCCGGTGACCAAGGGCTTGTTGTGGAGTCATGTGGGGTGGATCACGTCGCGCGCCAACTACGGCACGGACGGAGAGGAGGTGCGCGACCTGCGGCGCTTCCCGGAGCTGCGCCTGCTCGATCGTTTCGACACCGTGGTGCCGCTGCTGCTGGCGCTGGGCCTGTACGGGCTCGGTGCAGCACTGGAGGCCTACGCACCAGGGTTGGGGACGAGCGGCGGCCAGATGCTCGTGTGGGGCTTCTTCATCTCGACCACGTTGCTGTTCCACGGCACGTTCACGATCAACAGTCTGGCGCACCGTTTCGGCGCGCGCCGCTTCGCGACCACCGACGACAGCCGCAACAACGCGTTGCTCGCACTCCTCACGCTGGGTGAGGGCTGGCACAACAACCACCACCGCTACCCGTTGGCCACCCGTCAGGGTTTCTATTGGTGGGAGTTCGACCCGACTTACTGGGGCCTGCGGTTGATGGAGCAGCTCGGTCTGGTGTGGGACCTGCGGCCGGTGCCGGCGCGGGTGCTGGACGAGGGCCGTCGCGCCGATGAGCGCCGTCGCGCCGGCCGACAGCGTGAGGCGGAGCCGCGGGATCGGCCCGAGAGCTGGGCGGCATGAGCACGTCGAGCGCACCGGTCCACGCGCTTCCACGGGCGCCTCGACGTGACGGCGGCGGTCGCCGTCGCGTGGCGGTGGTCGGCACGGGGATTGGCGGACTGTTGTCGGCCTGGCTGCTGCAGCCGCACCACGATGTCACGCTGTTCGAGGCCGGCGCCTACGCGGGCGGCCACACGAACACCCTGGAGGTCGAGCAGGACGGTCGGGCCTTCGCCGTCGACACAGGCTTCATCGTCTTCAACGATCGCACCTACCCCCACTTCACCCGTCTGTTGGAGCAGCTCGGCGTCGCGTCCCAGGCGAGCGACATGAGCTTCAGCGTGCGCTGTGAGCGCACGGGCCTGGAGTACAACGGCACGTCGCTGAACACGCTGTTCGCGCAGCGCAGCAACCTCGTGCGCCCGTCCTTCTGGCGCATGCTGCGGGACATCATGCGCTTCAACAAGCAGGCGCTCACGCTGCTGGAACAGCCGGGTCACGACCTCACCCTCGGCGAAGTGCTGCGCAGCGGCGGCTACGGCCGCGAGTTCATCGAGCACTACATCGTGCCCATGGGCTCCGCGATCTGGTCGGCGCCGCCCGAGCAGATGCTCACCTTCCCGGCGGTCTTCTTCGTGCGCTTCTTTCACAACCACGGGTTCCTCACGGTCGACGA